>NZ_JBEOYR010000010.1:0-297011 GCF_040297165.1 Streptomyces sp. NPDC001851
GCCAAGCTCCACTCCTCCACCGTCGCCGTCGACAACGCCCGTGACGCCACCCAGATCCACGGCGGCTACGGCTTCATGAACGAGTACCCGGTGGCTCGTATGTGGCGTGACTCCAAGATCCTGGAGATCGGCGAGGGCACGAGCGAGGTCCAGCGGATGCTCATCGCACGGGAGCTGGGACTGGTCAGCTGAGCATCGCCGCTCGCCCGACTCCGGCCCCACGCCTGCACGGCACGGGGCCGAGCGTGCCCGGCCCGCGCGCACGCTGGGGCAGTGTTGGTCAACTGGCCCCCGGGGCAGCGGTGGTGGAGAACACGAAGGAGAACTCGGCGGGCTCGGCCCTCAGGTGATACTGCGGCAGCGGGCCGGGACCGCAGGACTGGGAGCCGAGGCCGTGCTGGCCGTGGTCGAGGTTGACCCAGACCGTGTCCCCCGGGGTGAGGTCCGTGCGGTGCTCGGCCGCGTCCAGCTGCTCGGTGGTCCAGCGGCGGGCGGTGAAGAAGAACTCCGGGGCACCCTCGACGCGCAGACCGCCGAGCTCCACCCAGCGGACGTCGGCGCGGGCGCCGTTCTCCTGCGGACGGACATATGGCGTCTGCAGATCGTCTACAGTCGACTGCCAACGGCCGACCGTAGACGCCATACTGCTGTCCGGATACGCCTCGCCCGGGCCGCCGCCGTACCACTGCACACGGTCGACTGCAGACAATCCGAAGCGGACGCCGAGCCGGGGGAGCGGCACCGTCCAGTCGCCTTCCGGTGTCACGGATACCGTCAGCTGTAGACGATCTCCGTCCGACGTCCAGCGGTATACGGTCGACAGGCCCGCCTCCCGGGCCGCCGACGCCACTCGGGTACGAACCGTCAGCGCGTCGTCGCCCGCCTCCACCGCGTCCAGCCGGTGCCGCATGCGGTGCAGGCCGAACGTGCGCCACAGGGGACCGTAGCGGATGCCGGTCTGCCAGGCGGCGCCGTCGTCGTTGTCGGTGGTGGCCCGCCACACGTCCAGGCGCAGCCCGGTCACCTCCACCCCGCCGACCGTCCTCAGCGTGCCGGTGCGGGCGTCGAAGGCGGCCGGCCCCAGGGTGATCCGGCCGCCGCCGGCCACCGGGCGCTCGGTGGCCGTGACCGACGGCAGCCGGCGTGCGGACACGGCGAACTGGCCCCAGGCGACCACGTGGTCCTTCGCAGCCCACGGGGTGTCGGCGGCGAGCAGGGCCCGTACCGTCCAGTGGGCCTCGCCGGAAGCGGTGGCGACCGGCGGCTCGGGCAGCTTCACCTCGGCCGACTCACCGGGCGCCAGCGTCGGCACCGACAGGGCGCCGGACTCCACCGTCTCGCCGTTCACCTGGTACGACCAGGTGAACGCCAGCGCCGACAGGTCCGCGAAGTCGTACTTGTTGGTGATGCGGACGGTGCCGTCGGCGGCGTCCCCGTCGATGGCGACCGGCTCGATCACCTTCTTGTACTCGATCAGCCCGGGCGAGGGCTCCCGGTCCGGGAAGAGCAGGCCGTCGCAGACGAAGTTGCCGTCGTGCAGTTCCTCGCCGAAGTCGCCGCCGTAGGCGTAGCCCAGTTCCGGGTGTGTGATGCCGTGGTCGATCCACTCCCAGACGAACCCGCCCTGGAGACGCTCGTACGACTCGAACAGCCGCTGGTAGTCGGCAAGGCCGCCGGGGCCGTTGCCCATGGCGTGGGCGTACTCGCAGAGGAGGAAGGGGAGTTCACGCCGTCGGTGCGTTCCGCCGTCCAGGTGCCGTCCGATGCGTTCGACCTCGGCGTGGTCGGCGTACATCCGCGCGTACACGTCCGTGTCCCGGCAGGTGAGGTCGCCCTCGTAGTGCACGAGCCGGGAGGCGTCCCGGCCCTTGATCCACTCGGCCATCGCGGTCAGGCCGCGGCCGGTGCCGGCCTCGTTGCCGAGGGACCAGATCACGACCGAGGGATGGTTCTTGTCCCGTTCGACCATGCGGGCCGCCCGGTCCAGCAGGGCCGGGGTCCAGCGGTCGTCGTCGACGGGGTTGTCCCGCCAGGCCTGCTCGGTGAAGCCGTGCGTTTCGAGGTCGCACTCGTCGATCACCCAGAGCCCGTACTCGTCGCACAGGTCCAGGAAGGCGGGGTGCGGCGGGTAGTGGGAGGTGCGGACGGCGTTGATGTTGTGCCGCTTCATCAGCAGCACGTCCTCGCGCATGGTGGCGAGGTCCAGTGCGCGGCCCCGCTCCGGGTGCCACTCGTGCCGGTTCACGCCCTTGAACAGCACCGGCCGGCCGTTGACCTTGATCAGTCCGTCCGACAGCTCCACCGTGCGGAAACCGATGCGCAGCGGGATCCGCTCGCCCTCGGTGGCCAGTTCGCCCGCGTACAGCCGCGGCGTCTCCGCCGACCACGGCTCGACCGGCACGGTCACGCTGTCGCCGGTCGCGATGTCGATGCCGAGTTCGGACACGGTGACCCGGCCGTCCACGTCGGAGTCGACGCGCAGGGTGCCGGTGCCGGCGCGGTGGTCGTAGGAGGCGTGCACGAAGAAGTCGAGTGCGGCGCCGACCGGGCGGTGCAGCAGGGTGACGTCACGGAAGATGCCCGGCAGCCACCACTGGTCCTGGTCCTCCAGATAGGAGCCGGCCGACCACTGGTGGACCCGGACCGCCAGTACATTGTCTGCAGTCTTCAGTAGATGGCCGACCGCGAACTCGTGCGGCAGCCGGGACCCCTTGAACTCGCCGAGGTCCGTACCGTTCAGCCATACCCGGGCGCAGGACTCCACGCCGTCGAACCGCAGCACCGCGCCGCCCTCGGCGAGGTCCGGCCAGTCCTCCGGCAGGTCGAAGACCCGCAGATGGTCGCCGGTCGGGTTCTCGGTCGGCACGCGCGGCGGGTCGACCGGGAACGGGTAGAGGTGGTTGGTGTAGATCGGGGATCCGTGTCCCTGCAGGACCCAGTGGCCGGGGACCGGGATCTCCGCCCAGCCGCAGGCGTCGTACCCCTCCTCGGCGAAGGAGTCGTCCTCGGCGTCGGCCGTCGGCGACAGCCGGAACCGCCAACTCCCGTTCAGCGAGAGCGATGTGGCGTCCGAGGACGCGTACCACGCGCGGGGTGGCAGCGTCCCGGAGCCCGGTGAGACGTCCTCGATGTAATCGGTGACGGTGTGGTGGGGGAAGGACATCGGTCTCCTAGCTCAGCCCTTGATACCGGTCTGTGCGATTCCCTGTACCAGCCAGCGCTGGAGGAAGAGGAACACGATCAGCAGGGGCAGGATGGAAATGGCGGTCGCCATGAAGATCTGGTGGAAGACGACGGTCTGGTTGGTCATGTACGAGGAGAGCGCGACCTGGACGGTCCACGAGCCGGGGTCCTGGCCGATGACCAGCGGCCACAGGAAGGCGTTCCAGCCGTTGATGAAGGTGATCGTCGCGATCGCGGCGAAGAAGTTCAGCGAGTTGGGGACGACGACCCGCCAGTACGCCCCCCAGTAGCCCAGCCCGTCCACGCGCGCCGCCTCCTCCAGCTCCTTGGGGAACCCGAGGAAGTACTGCCGGAACAGGAAGCAGGTGAAACCGCTGAACAGGCCCGGAATGATCAGGCCACGGTAGCTGTCCACCCAGCCGAGGGAGGACACCAGCACGAAGCTGGGCACGAAGGTCACCGGGGCCGGGACCATCAGGGTGCCCAGGACGACGTAGAAGACCTTGTTGGCGTGCTGGTACGGGATCCGGGCCAGGGCGTAACCGGCGAGCGAGCACACCAGCAGGATGCCGGCCGTCATGGAGACGGCGACGACCAGCGAGTTCCACAGCGACCGGGCGAACGGCACCGTGGTGTCGTCGAACAGCTCGCTGATGTTGCCCCACTGCAGGTGCGTGGGGAAGAACTCCCAGTGCTCTCCGGTGATCTGGGCGTCCGTGGAGAGGGAGTTGCGCAGCAGCACGTAGAACGGGATCAGGAAGAGGACGGTGGCGACACCGCCGGCGATGTACAGGCCGGTGTTGCCCATCACCCCGTCCCTGCGTTTCGTGGTCACTTGGAGTCGTCTCCCCTTCCGAAGCCCATGATCTTGCCCTGGAAGAGGCTGACGACGACGATCAGCGCGGTCAGGATGACGGCGCCCGCGCTGCCGGCGCCGTAGTCCTGTTCCGTGCCCAGGGCGGTGTAGTACAGCTCGACCAGCGGCGGCCGGCCCCAGGTCGTCTTGTCGAGCAGGTTGTAGAACTCGTCGAACGCCTGGTACGCGGCGATGAGCAGCAGCAGGATCACCGCGGTCGACGTGGCGCGCAGCTGGGGCAGTGTGATGTGCCGGAAGGTCTGCCAGCCCTGCTTGGCGCCGTCGATGGCGGCGGCCTCGTACAGCTCGGCCGGGATGTTCTGCAGTGCGGCCAGGAACAGGATCATGTAGAAACCGGACTGCAGCCACAGCCGTGCCGTGACGATGACCAGCCAGTACCAGGGAGGGCTCGGGCTGGCCAGCCAGGCGATGCCGTCGGTCCCGAACCAGCCGAGGACGGTGTTCATCAGGCCGAAGCGCACGCCGCTGAACAGGGACATCTTCCAGATCAGCGACGCGGCGACATAGCTGCACGCGGTCGGCAGGAAGAACACCGACCGGAAGAACGCCCGCATGAACCTCAGCCGGTTCACCAGCAGGGCGAGGCCCAGGGACACCGCCCAGGTGGTCGGCACGATGAACGCGGCGAAGACGGTGAAGGTGCCGAGGGAACGGACGAACTTGGGGTCCGTCAGCATGTACGTGTAGTTGTCGAAACCGATGAACTTCGACGGCGTGACCGTGAAGCGGGCGTCGAAGAAGCTGAGGTAGACGCTCCAGCCGATCGGCACGTAGATGAAGATGACCAGCCCGATGAGGAAGGGGCTGATGAAGAGCCAGAAGCTGAAGGTGCGGCTGCCCCGCAGTCCCCGCCAGGTCCTGGCCGGTGCGGCCTGCGCCGGGGCGGGGCTCGTGAGGGCGGGCTCGGTGGTCGTCGACATGTCGTGGTCCGTCCGCCGGCCTATCCGAAGAGCTTCTTCAGCTGGCGGTTGACGGTCCTGTCGCAAGTGTCGAGAGCCGCCTCCGGGTCACCGTCCTTGCGGACGCAGTCGGCGAGGAGGTCCCATGTCGCCTGCATCATGGCCTGGGTCCAGCCGATGTTGTCGAAGTGCCCGTAGTCGTTGAAGAGCTTGACACCCTGGGCGGGGAGACCCGACTTGAGCTTGGTGGCCGACGCGGCGATCGAGCTGCGCGGCGGGATGTGGAAGCCGTAGGAGGTGGCCCAGTCGTCCTGGTACTTCTTCTGGTCGATCCACAGCCACTTGACGTACTCCTTGGCCGCGTCGACGTTGTCGCCCTTGGCGTTGACGAACATCGACCAGCCGCCGTTGTACACCGAGGGCTTGCCCGAGTCGACGGTCTTCGGGAACGGGAAGACGCCGAGGTCGTCGCCGAGGGCCTGCTGGAACTGCGGCATCGCCCACATGCCGCAGAACTGGATCGCACACAGGCCCTGGTTGAGCGAGGAGGGGTCCCAGAAGTCGGTCGGGGCGCCGAGGAGCAGATGGCCGCTGGAGAACAGCTTGCGCAGTTTCCTCAGCCCCTCGATGACGCCGGGGGTGTGGTAGGCGATCTGGTTCTTGTCGTCGAGGGTGTCGGCGCCCGCGGACCAGATCAGCGGGTTGATGATCGCGTGCAGGTCGTTGCCGAGGTAGACGCCCTTCGTCTTGCCGGTGGTGAGTCTGGCGGCGGCCTCGATCAGCTCGTCGAGGGTCTCGGGAACCTTGACGCCGGCCTTCTCGAACAGTGAGGGCCGGTAGAAGAAGAACTGCGGGTCGTCGATCATCCGGACGCCGTAGATCTTCCCGTCCACCGTGTGCGACGTGATGTCGGCGGTGTTGAAGTCGTCCTTGACCGGATCGACGATGTCGCTCAGGTCCGCGACCTGGCCGCTCCTGACCATCTGGATCTGCGGGTGGAACTCGAAGAGATCGGGGGCGCTCTTGGTGAGCAGCGTGGCGAAGAGCTTGCTCTCGTAGTCGGCGCTGGTGATCCACTGGGTTGTCACGTTCGCGTTCTTGTAAGCGGCGGCGTACCGCTTGACCGCCTGCTCCGTCCCCGGCTCGCCGTAGGCGTGGAACATCTGGGTGAGCTGCTTGCCCGAACCGCTGCCTCCGCCCCGGCCGTTGTTGCTGCCGCACGCGGCGAGCGGGGCGGCGACGGCCAGACCTGCGGCGGCCCGGAGTATCGAACGGCGGTCCCAGTTGCTGGTGCTCAGTGCCGGCATGCTGACGTCCTTGTCTGTATGAGATGCGGCTGAGGCGCACTGCCCGGCGGCGGCCGGATGGTTCGAATGCGGGTGTGGTGCGGGACGCTAACCTTCGGCTAAGCCTTCGGCAAGGGGTTGGATGAAGTCTGTTCGAAGAGTTGTGAAACGTTCGGCATCACGAACCGGGCTGAGAGGCAAGGGGGTTGGGGGTGGCCGGGTCAGGGGTGCGGCCGGCGGCCCCCGGTCGGCGGGTGGCGGGGGTTACCGCCTGGTCCAGGCCTCGCTGCCACCGCCGTTGTGGAGGATCACCTTGCCGCCGTCGGCGGTCGCCTGTCCGCTGACGTCCAGGCATCTGCCCGCCGCCTCGTCCACGATCCGCCCGTTCGAGTTCAGCGGCCGGCGCCGGGCCGCGTCACCGGTGGCCGTGGCCCCGGCGGCCAGGCCCGGACCCTCCGCCGTCGGACAGCCGTTGGTCCCTTTGAGCGTGCCCTGGGCGTCGTACGGCCACGACTGCCCCGCCGCGCCGGTGCGCGAGGCGATCACGGCCCCCGAGGCGTCGGCGGCCAGGCACTTGCCCGACGGCCTGCCCACCAGGGAGCCCTGGCGGCGGCCGGGGCGGCCGTGGCACTCGCGGAAGGGGAGGCGAGGAGGGCTCCGGTGACGTCCAGTGCGGCAGAGGCTGTCAGCGGCAGGGATTTCTTGCGGGGTGGGACACGTGCGTCCCTTCGTCGTCATGAAGGCGGTGCGGTACGGCTCCTTGCGGGGGTGGTGCGCTTGGTGGTGCCGGTCCTCTGGCCGACGGACCGCAGCGCCCCCTCCAGCGCGAACGTGGCCGCGCCGAGGGAGACCGGGTCGGTGGGGATCGGGGAGAGGACGATCCGGGTGGCGGCCAGCGGCCGGCGCAGCGCGTGCCGGGCGACGGCCTGGCGGACCTCGTCGAGCAGCGGCTCGCCCAGCCGGGAGGCGACCCAGCTGCTGAGCACGACCACTTCGGGGTTGAGCAGATTGATCAGGTCGGAGATGCCCGCGCCCAGATAACGGGCGGTGTCCCGGACCACCTTGACCGCCACCGGGTCCTGCGCGGCGACCGCCCGGGCCAGCGCGTCGATGGTGGCCGTCTGGTCCTCGGGGTGCAGCAGGGCGGACCGCGGGCTGAGTTCGCGCAGGTTCTGCATGATGCCGGGCGCGCCGACGTACGTCTCCACGCAGCCGTGGTTGCCGCAGTGGCACAGCCGTCCGTCCAGCACGAGCGTGGTGTGGCCCCACTCGCCGGCGCTGTTGCTCACGCCCCGGTGCAGTCCGCCGCCGAGGACCAGACCGGCGCCGACGCCCGTGCCCAGGTTGACCACGACCGCGTCGCCACGGCCCCGCGCGGCCCCGAACCACAGCTCGGCCACCGCGCACGCGCGCAGCGGATTGTCCAAGTGCAGCGGATACGCGATGTGTTCGGTGAGCAGGTCGAGCAACGGCACGTCGTGCCAGTCCCAGTTGGGCGCGTACTCGGCGATGCCGGTGTCCCGGTCCACCTGGCCCGGCACGCTCACCCCGACGCCGAGCACCCGGGCCGCCTCGATCCCGGCCTGCGCCACCACCGAGCCGACGGCCGCGGCCACCTGGCCGACCACCTGCTCCGGGCGGCTCTCACCGGGCCGCATGTCCTCGTCGGCGCGGGCCAGCACGTTCAGCGCCAGGTCGAACAGCTCGACATGGACGTACGTCTCCGCGATGTCGACGCCGATCAACGCGCCCCCCGACGCGTTGACGGCCACCAGGCCCCGGGGCCGGCCGCCGGCCGAGTCCTCGAACCCGACCTCGGTGATCATGCGCAGGTCCAGCAACTCGCCGACCAGCGTGGCCACCGTGGCCAGGCTCAGACCGGTGGCGGCGGCCAGCTCCTGCCGGGAGGTGGGAGACTCGGCGATGATCTGGCGCAACACCTCGTAGCGGTTCGCGGTGCGGATGTCACGTGATGTGCGCTTCACGCGGGTGCCCCTCCCGTCCCGTCCAGGCCGGGGCGGCATCGGCACCGGCGAGAGCGCCAGGCTATGGGCTGGGAGCACCTTTCGACAAGGAGTTAGGAAAGGGGCTGGAGAAAGTGCCCGCCACCATTGCGCCCCTCCCGGCGCGTGGGTGTGCGCCGACCTTCCCGCCCGTCATGAACGGGACGGAGACTTGCTGCGGATTTCGTTGCCTGTCTCACTCCTGACTGGCGTATCCGAAATTTCACTGGCCCTGTGTGCGCGAAATCGATAACTTGCGCTCCATGCCCCAGGAACCGCTGCCCGCGCGCCTGCCCGTCACCGACCGCACCCGCCACCGCCGCCTGCGCGAGCAGGGCAGTCTGGAACGGGCCGAGCTGGAGGCGGTCCTGGACGCCGGCTTCGTCTGCCATCTCGGCGTGCTGGTCGACGGGCGGCCGGTCGTCGTACCCACGGTGTACGGGCGGGACGAGCGGTGGCTGTATCTGCACGGGTCCGTGGCCAGCCGCAGCCTCGCCCCGGACAGCCCCGTGTGCGTGACCGTCACCCACGTGGACGGGCTCGTGCTCGCCCGGTCCGTCTTCGAGCACGGCGTCAACTACCGCAGCGCCATGATCCACGGCACGGCGCGCAAGGTCACCGACCCCGACGAGAAGCTCGACGGCCTGCGCCGGCTCACCGAGCACTGCGCGCCGGGCCAGTGGTCGTACGCCCGCCGCCCCAGCCGCAAGGAGCTGGCCGCCACCACCCTTCTCGCCCTCTCCCTCGGGGAGGCCTCCGTCAAGATCCGCACCGGCGCGCCGGACGACGGCGACGGACCCGACGCGGCCCTCGGCCTGTGGGCCGGGGTCCTGCCGCTGACCACGGTCTGGGGCACCCCGCAGCCCGACCCGGCGCTGCCGCCCGGGACCGCCGTACCGGAACACATCGGGCGCCGTGCGGGGACCCGGCACGGCTGAGCCGCAGGCATGGGCATACGGTGTCGGACGTACGCCTGAACCGGGAGGAGACAGACGGATGGGCAGTCGTACCGCGCTGGTCGAGGATCTGATGGAGCGGTTTCCGCAGGTACCGCGGGAGGCCGTCGTCAAGGAGGACCTGCTCCGCGGAGGCGTCGCCTTCGACCCGTCCGCCCTCAGCGACAACGAGAGCGGCGAGGTCAAGCCGAAGTCGTACTTCATCTTCTCCTTCGACCACGGCACCCTGCCCGAGCTCGGCGAGGCGGCCCTCAGGCGCCCGCCGGAGGAGATCATCCTCACCGGCGGCCCGTACGACCTGCGGCGTACGGTGGTCTCCGTACGGGTGAACCCGGCCTCGCCGTACCGGGTGGCCGCCGACGACGAGGGGCTGCTCGGGCTCTACCTCGACGGCAAGCGGATCGCCGACGTGGGCGTGCCGCCCATGCCGGAGTACTACCGGCACACCCTCTCCAACGGGAAGTCCGTGATGGAGGTGGCCCCGACCATCCAGTGGGGCTACCTGATCTACCTCACCGTCTTCCGGGTCTGCCAGTACTTCGGCGCCAAGGAGGAGTGCCAGTACTGCGACATCAACCACAACTGGCGCCAGCACAAGGCCGCCGGTCGACCGTATACAGGAGTCAAGGACGTCGAGGAGGTCCTGGAGGCCCTCGACATCATCGACCGGTACGACACCCAGAAGGCGTCCACCGCGTACACGCTGACCGGCGGAGCCATTACGAAAACGGTTGCCGGGCGGGACGAGGCCGACTTCTACGGCCAGTACGCCAAGGCCATCGAGGAGCGCTTCCCGGGCCGCTGGATCGGCAAGGTCGTCGCCCAGGCGCTGCCCAAGGCGGACGTGCAGCGGTTCAAGGACTACGGCGTGCAGATCTACCACCCCAACTTCGAGGTGTGGGACCGCCGGCTGTTCGAGCTGTACTGCCCCGGCAAGGAGAGGTACGTCGGCCGCGACGAGTGGCACCGGCGGATCCTGGACTCCGCCGAGGTCTTCGGCGCGCGCAACGTGATCCCGAACTTCGTGGCGGGCGTGGAGATGGCCGAGCCGTTCGGCTTCACCACCGTGGACGAGGCGATCGCCTCCACCACCGAGGGCCTGCGCTTCTTCATGTCGCACGGCATCACGCCCCGCTTCACCACCTGGTGCCCGGAGCCCACCACCCCGCTCGGCAAGGCCAATCCGCAGGGCGCGCCGCTGGAGTACCACATCCGGCTGCTGCAGGCCTACCGTCAGACGATGGACGACTTCGGGCTCTCCTCCCCGCCCGGGTACGGGCCGCCCGGACCCGGCCGGGCGGTCTTCTCCGTCAGCTCCTTCATGGACAGCCTGCCGGCGGGCGAACCCGTGGAGGAGCAGGCCGAGGTGTGATCCGGCCCGGCGTGCCCGAGGGGCGGTGAGCGCGGCGGCATCCGCATCCGTACCAGAGGGTGGAGTCGCGGGTCCGTCGCGTCCCGCGACGGCTCCGCCACCATCGGTAACCGGATGTGAACAGGCGGCTTGTCAGTTGTGTCGAGGACGTGAAAGGCTCTGTGACTGCCGCGAGGTTTCTTGCAACTCCCTTTTGCCTGTGGTGAGTTGACCTCGTTCGTGGATGCAGGAGTCCCATGCCCGACCTGCCGACCCCTCAGGACGCCACCGAGTCCGCGCTGTTCTCGGAGGGCTGGGACGCGGTCCTCAGCTACGCGGACCTGTGCACCTCCGGCTCCCTGACGGCCCATCAGCTGGCGACGGAGGCGTTCACGCTCGGCATGCGCGAGGTCCGCGCCGCCGCGCGCACCCATGTACGCGGTGCGGGCCGCCGCACCGCGCGGCTGCCCGCGATCCCGGCCCTGCTCACCGCCGTACGCGACACGGCGGCCGCCTGGGAGGCCGACGGCCAGGGACACAAGCTCGACCCCGACCTCCGGCTGTGGCTCAACTCCCGCAAGTCCGCCCGCTTCTCGGGCCCGCCGCTGGAACGCCCGGTCGCGCTGCGCGGCCTCAGGGACCTGCAGGAGGCCGACGCCTCGCTGCTGTGGCTGGCCGAGGTGGAGGCGCTGCCCCTGCCCGCCGTCGCCCGCCGGCTCGGCCTGGACCCGGCCACCGTCGCCGACGAACTCGACCAGGTCCGCACCCTGTTCCGGGACCGCTGCCACCGCGCCCACCTCGACACCCCGATGGACGCGCGGTGCCGCTCCTACGCCCGCCTGCTGGACGCGGTCACCCGCTCGCCGTCCGCCGGCACTCCCGACGATCTCTCCCGGCACCTGGCGACCTGCGTGCGGTGTGCCGAGGCCGCCGCCTGTCTGCGGCTGCACGGCGGCGGACTGCCCGCCGCGCTGGCCGGCGGCGTCATCGGCTGGGGCGGCCTCGCCTACCTGGAACGCCGCCGCCGCGCCGCCGAGGTCCGCCTCGGCGCGGGCCGCCCCGGCGGCGCCGACCCCGCGGGCGGAGATCCGGAGGAGGGCACCGGCCGCAGCCGCGTCCTGCGCGGCGGCCTGCTCGTCGCCGCCGTGCTGCTGTCGGCGCTGGCGCTCGGCGTGTCGATGATGCCGTTCGGCGGCTCCGGCGGCGACACCGCCGCAGCACGAGACGGCACCGCCGCCGCCCGCGACGACCGGCAGCCGGTCGCCGACCCCGGCGTCTCCCGCACCACCGCCCCGCAGGACCCGGCGACGGCGGCACCCGCGGCCACCCCCTCCGCGCCGCGTACGACCGCCGGTTCGCACCGCACGCAGCCCGACCCCGAACCGCAGGGCGCCTCCTCCGCCACGCACCGGCCCGGACCCGGCCCCCGTTCCACCGCACCCGCGACCGCCTGCCGCGTCGCCTACCGCCTCGTCAACCAGTGGCCCGACGGCTTCCAGGCCACCGTCACCGTCACCACCGACCGGCCCCTCGACGGCTGGAGGGTGTCCTGGGCCTTCCACGACGGTCAGCGGGTCGGCCGGATGTGGGACGCCGGCGCCCGCCAGAACGGCTCCCGCGTCACCGCCACCGCCGCCGACTACGACAAGACCGTCGCCGCGCACGGCACGCTGTCCTTCGGGTTCCTCGGCACCTGGCAGGGCAGAAACCGGTCTCCGTACGGTTTCACGCTCAACGGGGCGGCCTGCGGGGATGGCTGAACAGATCGCCTGACGCGGCCAGAAGCGCAAGCGGAACCTGATGAGGCTCCTCGACCGGAACGACCTGTGACCCTGCCGGAAAGTCGATGGCGCCCGAGCGTACGCGCATCTAGGGTTGGGCTCACTTCGTGCAGCGGCTGCCGGCCGCTGCTGTCGGCCGAGTGAGGAACGGGAGGTGTGACCGATGGCTGTCTCTGTGATGGGCGCTGCCCGCATCCGGAAGTTCATCCACTCCACCTCCGTGGCCTCCGGCTGACCTCACTCTTCTCGCGCCCGTGAGCGCGGGGCCGGGGCCACCCTTGTGAAGGGTCCTCCCTTGTCTTTCTCTTCTCTCGCGGGTTCGTCCTCGCCCTCCTCGCATCATCTCGCCCCGTACGGATGGGACGACGGATGGGAGGCCGCATTCGCTCCGTATGCCGAGCGGGGACTCCTGCCCGGCCGTGTCGTACGCGTCGACCGCGGCCAGTGTGACGTGGTCACCCCGGCCGGCACCGTGCGCGCCGACACCGAGTTCGTCGTGCCCCGCGACCCGATGAAGGTCGTCTGCACGGGGGACTGGGTCGCCGTCGACCCGGACGGCGACCCGCAGTACGTGCGGGCGTATCTGCCGCGCCGCACGGCGTTCGTGCGCTCCACCTCCTCCAAGCGGTCCGACGGGCAGATCCTCGCCGCCAACGCCGACCACGCCGTCGTCGCCGTGTCGCTCGCCGTCGACCTCGACCTCGGCCGCGTCGAGCGCTTCCTCGCCCTCGCCTGGGAGTCCGGCGCCCAGCCCGTCGTCGTCCTCACCAAGGCCGACCTGGTGCCGGACCCGGTCACGCTGGCCCACCTGGTGCAGGACGTCGAGACGAGCGCGCCGGGTGTGCCGGTGCTGACCGTCAGCGCCCTGCACGACGAGGGGCTCGACGTCCTCGTCGCGCTGGTCGGCTCCGGTACGTCCGTGCTGCTCGGCCAGTCCGGCGCGGGCAAGTCCACGCTGGCCAACGCGCTCGTCGGCGCGGAGGTCATGGACGTGCGGGCGGCGCGGGACGTCGACGGCAAGGGCCGGCACACCACGACCACCCGCAACCTGCTCCTCCTGCCCTCCGGCGGGGTCCTCATCGACACGCCGGGACTGCGCGGCGTCGGCCTGTACGACGCCGAGAGCGGCGTCGGCCAGGTGTTCGCCGAGATCGAGGAACTGGCCGGGCGGTGCCGCTTCCACGACTGTGCCCACGACAGTGAGCCGGACTGTGCGGTGCGCTCCGCCGTGGAGAGCGGGGAGCTCGCGGTGCGGCGGCTGGAGAGTTACCGGAAGCTGGTGCGGGAGAACCAGTGGATCGCGGCGAAGACGGATGCGCGGGTCCGTGCGGAGCTTCGGCGGGACTGGAAGAGGAAGGGGGCCGCCGGCAAGGCCGCGATGGGGATCAAGCGGGGGCGCTTCGCGTAGGTGCCCTGTGCCGGGGTGCGAGCTGTTCCTGCCGGCCGGCGCCGGGAAGAGCAGCTCAGCTCCATGTCCGATTCCCGCTGGCCCCTCCTCCCGCCGGGTCCGACACTGGGAAGCGTGACGGACGAAGACACCAGGTACGAGGCGGTGCGCAGCAGGGACGGGCGGTTCGACGGGGTCTTCTTCTTCGCCGTCGAGACCACCGGGATCTACTGCCGGCCCAGCTGCCCGGCGGTGACGCCGAGGCGGCGCAACGTGCGGTTCTTCCCGACGGCCGCCGCCGCGCAGGGCTCGGGGTTCCGGGCCTGCCGGCGGTGCCGGCCGGACGCGGTGCCGGGGTCGGCGGAGTGGAACGTGCGGGCGGACGTCGTGGGGCGGGCCGTGCGGCTGATCGCCGACGGTGTCGTGGACCGCGAGGGCGTCGCCGGACTCGCCGCGCGGCTCGGGTACAGCGCCCGGCAGGTCCAGCGGCAGCTCACCGCCGAGCTGGGCGCCGGGCCCGTGGCGCTCGCCCGGGCGCAGCGGGCGCACACCGCGCGGACGCTGCTGCAGACCACCGAACTCCCGGTCACCGAGATCGCGTTCGCGTCCGGGTTCGCCAGCGTGCGGCAGTTCAACGACACCGTCCGGGAGGTGTACGCCTCGACGCCCACCGAGCTGCGGGCCGCCGCCCACCGCGGCCGGGGCGGTGCCCGGGGCCGGGGAGTGCGCCGGCCCTCGCCGGGCGCCGGGATACCGCTGCGGCTCGCCCACCGCGGCCCGTACCAGGCCGGCGCCGTCTTCGACCAGCTCGCCGAGGAGGCGGTAACCGGTGTCGAGGAGGTTTCCGGCGCGCCGGGCGCCCGTACCTACCGGCGCACCCTGCGGCTGCCGTACGGCACCGGAATCGTCGCCGTCGAGGAGCGCACCGGGGCGCCGAGGACCGGTACCGGCACCCGTACGGGCGGCTGGCTCGACGCGCGGCTGCATCTCACCGACCCCAGGGACCTCACCACCGCCGTGCAGCGGCTGCGGCGCCTGTTCGACCTCGACGCCGACCCGTACGCCGTCGACGAGCGGCTGGGCGCCGACCCGCGGCTGGGCCGGCTGGTCGCCGCCCGGCCCGGACTGCGCTCGCCCGGCACCGTGGACCCGCTGGAGTCTGCCGTCCGCGCCCTGGCCGGAAGAGAGGGCGCCGAGGAGCTGGTGCGCCGCTACGGCAAGGTGCTCGACGCGCCCTGCGGCAGCCTCACCCACCTCTTCCCCGACGCCGCCGTCCTCGCCGGGGCCGAGCCCGGCGGCCCGCTGGGCGCGCTGGCCGCAGCCCTCGCCGACGGCACCGTACGGCTGGATCCGGGAGCCGACCGGGACGCCGCGCAGGAGGCCCTGCTCGCCCTGCCCGGCATGGACCCGGAGACCGTCGCCGCCCTGCGCGTACGCGCCCTCGGCGATCCGGACGTCGCGCCGCCCGGCGTACGGCTGCCCGACGACTGGCGGCCCTGGCGCTCGTACGCCGTCCAGCATCTGCGCGTGGCGGGGGAGGGGGCCCGATGACGACCGTGTACTGGGACCGGCTGGACGCTCCCGTGGGCCCGTTGCTGCTCACCGCCGACGCGGACGGGGCGCTCACCTCGCTGTCCGTGCCCGGGCAGAAGGGCGGGCGGACGGTACGGGACGGCTGGCGGCACGACACCGGTCCGTTCCGCGCCGCCGCGGACCAGCTCGCCGCCTACTTCGCCGGTGAACTCAAGGAGTTCCGGCTGCCGTTGCGCGCGCACGGCACCGCGTTCCGGCAGCGGGTGTGGGCGGCGCTGGACGAGGTGCCGTACGGCGCCACGGTCACCTACGGCGAGATCGCCGCGCGGATCGGCGCACCGCGCGCGGCGGTTCGCGCCGTCGGCGGCGCGATCGGCGCCAACCCGCTGCTGATCGTCCGCCCGTGTCACCGGGTCATCGGTGCGAACGGGGCGATGACCGGGTACGCGGGCGGCGTCGAACGCAAGGTGTGGCTGCTGACCCTGGAGGGCGCGCTCGCCGCCGGTACGCCCTAATCCCCGTCCGTGGCGCGGAAGATCCGGTCCAGGTGGTAGGTGAGGACGGCGGTGGCGGAGTCCGCGTCCCGCTGGCCGACCAGGACGCTGGTGCCGAGCCCCGCGGACATGGCCAGCAGTCCGGCCGCCTCGGTGCGGGGGTCCACCCCGGGCCGCAGCAGCCCGGCGTCCGCGGCCTGCTCCAGCAGCCCGGTCAGGGTGGCCTCGGCGGCGTCCGGGTCCTTGATGAACGGCTGGGCGGCGAGAGCCTCGTCGGTCACGGAGAGGACGGCGTACGCGGTGTAGAGGTGGTGGAAGACACGGCTCTCCTCGTCGACGGGCAGGGCCGCCGTCAGGAGCGCCTCGACCACCGCCCGTGGTCCGGGATCGTCGCCGGCCGCGCGGACCCGGGCGGTCACCCGCTCCCCGAACCTGCCTGCCAGGTGGCGCAGTCCGAAGAGCAGCAGCTTCTCCTTGGACTCGAAGTAGTACTGCACCAGCCTCAGTGACACGCCGGCCTCGGCCGCCACGTCGCGCATCCCCACCGCGTGCAGGCCGAGCCGCCCGGCGGCCCGGACGAGGGCCTCCGCGATCTCGGTCCGCCGCTCCGTGTGATCCACCCGCCTGGGCATCTTCCCTCTCCGTTCCTCCGCCGCCTGGTTGATGATACAGCCGTACCACCAACGTGGTACGTTCGTACCACAAACACCGGAGACGACCTACCGGAGGTGGCTGTGCCCGAGTCCGCACGCACCCGTTCCCAGCCCGGCATCGGCCGCTACGTCAGCGACGCCCGGCGCGAGCGCTACTTCGCGGCCTGCGACGCCGTCTACGCGCTGGGCGCGCCCGCGGCCTGGGAGGAGGACGTGGAGACCTCGTACGGGACCACCCACGTCTACCGCTACGACCCCGAGGACCCGGCCGCCCGTGACCGCACCCCCGTCGTCCTCGTCCACGGCGCCGGCTCCTGCTCCGCCATGTGGTACCCCAACACCCCCGCCCTGAGCCCCGAACGGCCCGTCTACGCGATCGACACCCCCGGCGACCCGGGCCGCAGCGTGCAGCGCGCACCCATCCACGAGCCCGCGCACGCCGCGCGGTGGCTGGACGAGACGCTCGCCGGGCTCGGGCTGGACCGGGTGCACCTGGTCGGCTCCTCGTACGGCGGGTGGCTCGCGCTGAACCAGGCCCACCGCGAGCCGGGCCGCCTGGCCTCGGTCACCCTGCTCGACCCCGGCGGCCTGGAGAAGGTGGGGCTGCGCTTCTTCGTGTGGATCTTCATCAGCCTGTTCGCGACCTTCGCCCCCCAGCGGCTGCGGCCCCGTCTCGCGTCCTGGCTGGAGCAGCCGGTCCTGGTCGTGCCGGAGCTGCGCGCCATGATCAGGGCCGGTGTGCGCGCCTACCGCATCCGCCGGCCCGCGCCGCAGCCCCTGACCGAGGCCGAACTCGCCGCCGTTCGCACGCCGTTGTACCTGGTGCTCGGCAGGCGCAGCCTCCTGGTGCACCCGGACCGGCAGGCCGAACGCGTTCCCCGCCTGATCCCCGGCGCCAGGGCCGAGATCATCTCCCGCACCGGCCACGGCCCGCAGATCGACCACGCGGAACGGGCCAACCGCCTGATGCTGGACTTCATGAACTCCGCCGAGCGTGGCCTGCCGGCGGTGCGCTAGGGGCTTCGTTCGCATCAGGTCGGACCAGGGCTGATCCCAACGAAACCCCCGGCACCGGCGTCCTGCGCTCGTTGCGCCGAGCGGGTGGACCGCCGTCGAAGGTGCGGCGGCGCGGCCCGGCCGTGTGGCACGGTCTGCTCCGACGAGCCACGGGGAAGGGCGGGTGCGGAGATGGCCGAGGTCGGACGGGCCCTGGCGGTGCTGTTGTCGGTGATCCTGCCCGGCGCGGCGGCACCGGCCGTCGCGGAGCCGGCGCCGCCGCCCTGGACCGGCAGCTGGGAGACCGCGCCGTCCGGCACCGCTTCCGCACTGCCCGGCGCCGCCGTCCGCAACGTCGTCCACCTGAGCGTCGGCGGCACGGGCGTGCGCATCCGGCTCAGCAACCGTTTCGGTACCGCGCCCCTGCGGCTCGGCGCGGTCACCGTCGCGCTGCGCGCGTCCGGTCCGGACGCGGTACCGGGCACCCTGCGCACCGCCACCTTCCAGGGCGCCGCGACCGTCACCGTCCCGCCCGGCCAGGACCTGGTCACCGACCCGGTGGCGCTGCCCGTCCCGGCCGCCGCCGACCTCCTCGTCACCGTGTACACCCCCGATGACAGCGGCCCCGCGACCTACCACCAGACGGCCCTGCAGACCAGCTACCTGGCCCCGGCCGGGGCGGGCCGCGCCACCGACGAGAACGGCGCCGCCTACACGACCGCCATCAGCCGCTGGTACTACGTCACCGGTGTCGACGTCCTCGGCGGCGCCGCGGGCAGCATCGTCGCGCTCGGCGACTCCCTCACCGACGGAAACGGTTCCACCCCCGACACCAACCACCGCTGGCCCGACCGGCTCGCCGAACAGGTGCGCGCGGGCCGGCTCGGCGTCCTCAACGCCGGAATCTCCGGAAACCGTCTGCTGCACGACGGCGCCGGCCCGAACGCCCTCGCCCGCCTGGACGCCGACGCCCTGGACCGGGCCGGGGTACGGGTCCTGGTCGTCCTGGAGGGCATCAACGACATCAAGGGCACACCGACGGCCGACGACGTCACCGCCTACGCCGACGCCTACCGCACGCTCGTCGCCCGCGCCCATGCCCGGGGCGTCCGGGTCATCGGCGTCACCCTGACGCCGTACCGCGGCTTCCCGGCGTACACCGACGCCCGCGAGGCGGTACGGCAGCGGGTGAACGCCTTCATCCGCACCGGCGGCGCCTTCGACGCGGTCGCCGACGCCGACGCCGCGCTGCGCGACCCCGCGGACCCGACCCGCCTCCTGCCCGCCTACGACCCCGGCGACCACCTGCACTTCAACGACACCGGGATGGCGGCGGTCGCCGACACGGTCCGCCGGGCGCTCGGCGGCCTGCCGCGGTGACACCGGAGCCGGTGACGGGTCAGCGGTCACCCGCCGTCATCTCCCGCTTCCCGTACGGCTGTTCACCCCCTCACTCGACGCGCCGTACGACGCGGCGGGTACGCCGGAATTTCCCGATGACCCGCTTTCATACCGCCCGTGCGGTGGACAATGAGCGGCATGAGCCAGCAGGGGGGAAGGCCCGCCCGTCCTGAGGACGACTGGTGGGGACAGCTGTACGACGACTCCACCGAGGACACCGGACCGACGGCCGCGCCCGATTCGCTGGACGACCGGTTCGCCTCCGCGAAGCGCACGGTGACGGGCCGGCCGGCCGAGGCACCACCGTGCGAGCCGGGACCGGAGGCACGGGCCGGTACCGCCGCGCCGGACCGAGGGGACATCCCGGGGAGCACGCCGCCCGGCCGGACCACTCTGCCGCCCCAGCGCACGCCCTGGGAACCGCCCCCGGCCCACCGGGAAGCACCCGCCGCGCCCGACGAGCGGCCGGATCCGTCCGCGGCCCCCTCGCCGCCTGCCGTACGCGCCGCGCAGGAGCAGGCTCCCGGCTCGCCCGCGGACCCGCTCGCCGACGGGTCCGCGCAGGACGTGCGCGAGTCCACCCCGCCCCCGCCCCCGGCCCCCGCCGCCGTCGACTACGTCGGCTCCGGGCCGCCCACCTACGACCCCGAGCCGACCGCGCTGCCGGCCGCCGATCCCGAGGGGCTGGGGGAGCTGGTGGCGGACACCGTGCTGGACGGGGCCCGGTACGGCGGGTGTGCGCTGCGGGCCGTGTCGCTGCGGGGGGACTCGGCGCGGTACCGGGGCGAGCCGCGGCGGGACTCGCTGCTGACCGCCCGGTTCGGGACGGGGGACCAGGCACTGGTGCTGGTCGCGATGGCGACCGGGGTGCGGGGCGCGCCGGGCGCGCATCTCGCGGCGGCCGAGGCCTGCCGGTGGATCGGGCGGGCCGTGGGCCGCAGCCACCACCGGCTCGTGGCGGACCTCCGGGCCGCCCGGCGCGGCGACCTGAAGGCGGGCCTGCAGCGGCTGACCGACCGCAGCCTCGGCAAGCTCCGGGCGAGCGCGGCGGAACAGGGCCTCGACCCGGAGGGGTACCGGGCGAGCCTGCGCTGTCTGCTGCTGCCCGCCGACCCCGACTGCCGTACGCGCGTGTTCTTCGGCGTCGGCGACGGCGGCCTGTTCCGGCTGCGGGACGGGGAGTGGCAGGACATCGAGCCGCGCGTCACGCCCGACGACAGCGGCGGTGCGTCCGTCGCCGGCATCGGCTCCCCGCCCGGAAATCCCGCGAAGACGTTTGCCGAAACGCCCGAGGGCGACCGGCTCACCATGGATCTGGGCATCCCGGCCCCGCCGAGCCCGTACGAGCCGGCGCCGGAGCCGCCGCGCGAGCCGTTCCGGTTCCGGGCCTCGTTGGCCCGTCCGGGTGATGCGCTGGTCATGTGCACCGCGGGCCTCGCCGAACCGCTGCGCGGCGAGGCCGCCCTCTGCGCCTATCTGGCCCGCCGCTGGTCCGGCCGTACCCCGCCGGGCCTCGCCGCGTTCCTCGCCGACGCCCAGGTGCGGGTGAAGGGCTACGCCGACGACCGCACGGCGGCGGCCGTGTGGGAGGCGTAGCCCGGCACCCGCCGGAAGAGGAGCGGATTTCGGCCACTTTCACGGCGCGTGACGGTGTGCCGACGGCCGGTGCCGGACGCATCTGCCTTGCCGTCCCGGGGCGTCCGTGGCGCCCAGCGCCGTGCGGGAGGCCGGTGAGGCGGGTGCGGCGCGGCCCGGCGGGCGGTCCGGAACCCGTACGGCCGTGGCCGAACCTCCGGTCATCGGGCATCTGTCAGGACTGCCCGGGTTCGTGCTGGGCAAGCATCCCCCGTGAACGTGTTCGACCAGGAGGGGCAGGGTCCAGCGGCGTGCGGGCGGGGGTCATGAAGAGTCAGGCACGAGGGGGCGGTCCTGCGGTCGTCGGGGGCTCCTCGGCGACGACGGGGGAAGAGGCCGGCACCACCACGGAACACGCGCACCGGCTCCGGCGCAGGCTGGGGCGGGCGGATCTCAGGGCGGTGCCCGAGGCCCGCCGGGAGTTGCGCGAACTGCTGCGGCACTGGGGCAAACCGGGCCGCTCGGAGATCGCCGAACTGCTCACCAGCGAACTGGTCACCAACGCCCTGGTGCACACCGACGACGACGCGGTCCTCACGGCCGTGGTGGAGCCGGGCGGGCTGCGGGTGGAGGTACGGGACTTCGTGGCCCGCAGACCGGAGCTGAGAGGCCCGGACACGGACGACACCCACGGGCGCGGCATGCTGCTGGTGCAGTCCCTCGCGGACGCCTGGGGCGTACGGTCGCACGGGGTCGGCAAGTCGGTGTGGTTCGAACTGGGCGCCGAGGCGGCGTGACGCTCCGCGGAGACGCGCCGGGGGCCTGACCCGTGTGGTCACGCCCCCGGCGGGCCGGAGCGGCGGCGCTAGCCGAACTGCTGCTCCAGGTCCTTCAGCTTGCGCTCCAGGGAGTCCAGGCGCGGCAGGGCCATGGTGTCGTCCTCGGCGGTGAGGTCGACGGTCACCTGCTCAGCGGATCCGCTGCGGACCGGCTGCAGGGAGGGACGGCGTCGTACGGGCAGTTGTTCCGCGGTGGATATGGCAGGCTCCGCGGTCGCCGGGGCGGGGCCACGCTCCACCGCCTGCACCTCGACCTGCCGGGCACCGCGGCCGACGAAGCCGCGGTGGCCCCGGCTGATGGCCCTCAGCTGGGCCCGCTCGATCCGCTGCTGATCGCGTCGGCGCTGCCGCGTCTCCTCCTTCTGCCGCTTGTCCTCGCGGACCTCCTCCACGGCCTCGTCCAGGCTGCGCACGCCCTCCAGGAGCATCAGCGACCAGGCCCGGTAGGTCTCGCGGGGGGCCCGCAGCCAGCGGACGATGCGGATCTGCGGCAGCGGACGCGGCACCAGGCCCTGCTCGCGCAGCGCGGCCCGTCGGGTCTGCTTCAGCGCGCGGTCGAACAGGACGGCCGCCGACAGCGACATGCCGGAGAAGAACTGCGGGGCGCCCGCGTGCCCGGCGCCCCGGGGCGCGTGCACCCAGTTGAACCACGCCGCGGCGGCGGCGAACAGCCACACGAGGATCCGGGAGCCGAGGGCCGCGTCACCGTGGCTGGCCTCGCGCACCGCGAGGACGGAGCAGAACATCGCCGCACCGTCCAGGCCGAACGGCACCAGGTACTGCCAGCCGTCGGTCAGTCCGAGGTTCTGTTCGCCGAAGCCGACGAGGCCGTGGAAGGACAGGGCGGCGGCGACCGCCGCACAGCAGAACAGGAGCACGTACGAGGCCGTGCCGTAGATGGCCTCCTTGCGTCTGCGGCGTTCCTCGCTGCGCTCCCAGGAGTCGTCCGCGCTCGCGTTCTCCCCGGAGGAGCGCTTGCCGCGCGCGAGCACCGCCACCGCCGCCAGCATCCCCAGGAGCAGTACGGCGCCAGGAAGCAGCCAGTTCAGCGATATGTCGGTCAGTCTCATCAGGGGTCCCTTGCCTTGGGATAGGGCGTAACGCCCGCCATAGTGGCCCACTCCCGAGGGCCCTCAGGGGGTTTCGGGGCAAGAGACCGCCAACGAAGTGCAAGGGGATGCCCAGGACGGCGTTCTGCTCGAACTGCCGTGTGACAGGCGGGAGTTGGGTTCGAATAAGAGTACCCGCACGGGTGTTCCGTGGACAGTTTGTGTGGCCTGTGAGGACGGTGTGAGCCACCCCGTGCGGGGATTGTATGAAGGTAAGCCTAGCCTCATTTATTTCTGGCGAATTGGAACTGCCGCCCCTGGCGCCTAAGGTGCTTGACGGAGAAGTGACAACCCACCGTTAATGACCCAAGTGCCGACAACCCCGCCAGGAGGACCCGTGGAGTACAGCGCACAGGGCTCCGCCGAGGCGGGGACACCGGAGTGCCGGGCACCCGGCGCCGCCCGGGTGCCGGCGCAGGCGCGCGCGGGGGACACCGCCCTGCCGGCCGCGCGCGGCGAGCACACGCACGGTGAGCGGCCGGTTTCCGGTCCGCGGCCGGGGGTGCAGCGCTCCTCGGTGCGCGGGCAGGTCCTGGACGCGCTGCGGACGGCGCTGGTCACCGGGGAGCTGAAGCCGGGCGAGGTCCACTCGGCGCCGGTGCTCGGCGAGCGGTTCGGGGTCTCGGCCACGCCCGTGCGCGAGGCCATGCAGCAGCTCGCCCTGGAGGGCGCCGTCGAGGTCGTGCCCAATCGTGGCTTCCGGGTCGTCGAGCGGGGGGCGCGGGAGCTGGCCGAGCTGGCGGAGGTGCGGGCGCTCATCGAGGTGCCGGTGATGCTGCGGCTCGCCCGTACGGTGCCGGACGAGCGGTGGGCCGAGCTGCGTCCGCTCGCGGAGGAGACCGTACGGGCGGCGGCGGCCGGCTGCCCGGCGACGTACGCGGAGTCCGACCGGGCCTTCCACCAGGCGCTGCTCGCCCTGTCGGGCAACGAGCAGCTGGTCCGTATCGCGTCGGACCTGCACCGGCGCTCGCAGTGGCCGCCGGTGCGGCAGGGGCGGGCCTACCTGGTGGCGGACGCGGCGGAGCACATGGCGCTGCTGGACGCGTTGGCCGCCGGGGATGTGGATGTGGTGCGGGGGCTGGTGGAGGAGCACTTCGCGGGCGCGCGCTGAGCCGGTACGGCGATCCCCGCCGGGGTTCGGCCGCCTCCCGGGCACGGGTCCGTCGCGGCCGCGCCCGACCCCCGCGGGCCTGCGCCCGGTGACGGGGCAGCGCTGACTGGCCCGGTCTGCGCCGGGTGAGGGGCAGTGCCGACCGGCCCGGCCCGCGCCCGATGACGGGGCAGTGCCGACCGGCCTGGCTCGTATCCGGTGGCGGGACAGTGCTGACCGGCCCGGCCCGCACTCGGTGACGGGACAGCGCTGACTGGCCTGGCTCGTATCCGGTGAGGGGACAGTGCTGACCGGCCCGGCCCGTACTTGGTGACGGGGCAGCGCTGACTGGCCTGGCTCGTATCCGGTGAGGGGGCAGTGCTGACCGGCCTGGTCCGCGCCCGGTGAGGGGCAGTGCCGACCGGCCCGGCCCGCACTTGGTGACGGGACCGCGCTGACTGGCCTGGCTCGTATCCGGTGACGGCCCAGCGCTGACCGGCCTGGTCCGCGCCCGGTGGCGGGACGGTGCTGACCGGCCTGGTTCGCGCCCCGTGACGGGGCAGTGCCGACCCCCGCAGGCCTCCGCCCGGTGAGGGGACAGCGCTGACCGGCTCGGTCTGCACCCGGTGAGGCGACAGCGCCGAGCCGCCCGGCCCGCACCCGGTGACAGGACAGTGCCGACCGGCCCGGCCCGCACTCGGTGACAGGACAACACCGACCCGCCCGGCCCGCACCCGGTGACGCGACAGTGCCCACCCGCCGCTAGGCCGTGGCCACCCCCGGGGCCGGCGGGGTCAACTGGCGCGCCAGCCAGGTCGGTACACCCCCGAGCAGCCGGAACAGGCGCCGGGCCTCCTCGCGGAGGCGGGACGCCTCCGGCTCGGACTCCGCGTCGGCCAGCGAGGCCAGCGCAGGGGCCGTACCGACCAGGTAGCCCAACTCCTCGCGGATCCGCAGGGATTCGGCGAAGCCGTGCCGGGCCTCGGCCAACTCGCCCTCGCGCAGGGCGAGTCCGGCGAGATGGCGCCATGTGAAGGACATCAGCAGCGGGTCGGCGTGCGCGGCGGCGCCCGCGTGCGCCCGGCGGTACGCGGCGCGCGCCGCCTGCGCGGAGCGGGTCAGGTTCTCGGCGATCAGTCCCCGGCGGAAGTCCAGCAGAGCCCGGCCCGGCGCCCCCGGAGGGACCAGCGCCGCCGCCCGGCCCAGCGCTGCCCGCGCCTCGTCCGCGCGGTCCCGCACCCCGTGCAGCGTTGCCGTGTAGGCGAGTTGGCCCCGCTCGCAGGCGGCGGCCCCCCGCTCCTCGTCGGTGTGCGCGAGCGCCTCCGCCGTCCGCAGCGCGTCCTCCGCCTCCTCCCAGCCCCGCTCGGTGTACAGGCACCGCTCGACCAGCAGTACGGCCCGCTGCAGGGCCGTGGCGGGGGTGTCGGGCGGCAGCAGGGCCGCCGCGTCCGCCCAGCAGGCCCGCGAGCGCAGCCGCCATACCGCGGTCTGGAGCGGATCGTCACCTGGGGTCGTTCCGTTACCAGACATGGCGGTAGGCGCCACGTTGCCCTCCCCGAGCACGCCATCGAGCTGTTGAGTGGTGGCGGCATTCCAGCACCAATCGCCGGGCCGGGCCAAGAGGGTGGGTGAAAGTTTTCACAAAGGGGTGGGGTGCGGGCGTGACGGGTTCCGGCCGCCGCGGCCGCCGCGCGCCCCCGCTGACCTCAGCTCATCCGCAGGGCCAGGAAGAAGTCCAGCTTGTCCTCCAGCCGCGACAGGTCCCGTCCCGTCAACTGCTCGATCCGGCCGACCCGGTAGCGCAGCGTGTTGACGTGCAGGTGGAGCCGGGTGGCGCAGCGGGTCCAGGAGCCGTCGCAGTCCAGGAACGCCTCCAGGGTGGGGATGAGCTCGGCCCGGTGGCGGCGGTCGTAGTCCTTCAGCGGGTCCAGCAGGCGGGCCGTGAAGGCGCGGCGGACGTCGTCGGGGACGAACGGGAGCAGCAGGACGTGCGAGGCCAGCTCCTGGTGCCCGGCCGCGCAGACCCGGCCGGGGCGGGCCGCCGCGACCCGGCGGGCGTGCCGGGCCTCCTCAAGGGCGCCGCGCAGGCCCTCCGCCGAGTGCACGGCCGCGCTGACGCCGAGGGTGAGCCGCCCGTCGTCGTCCAGGCCCGCCGACAGCGTCTCGCGCACCGACTCCAGCAGGGAGTCGGCCAGCAGACCCGTCTCCGAGCCGTCGTGCTCGGTGGAGACCGCCGGGAGCGGGACGAGCGCGACGGCCTCGTCGCCGGTGTGCGCGACGGCGATCCGGTCCGAGGGCTCGGGGCCGGTGGCCAGCGGGTCGACCAGCACCTCCTCCAGCAGCGACTGGGCGACCGGGCCGCCCTCGACCTGACCGCCGTCCCACTCCACGCGGGCCACCACCACCTGCCAGTGCGGGGCCGCCCCGAGCCCGGGCAGCAGCACCGGCGCGGCCACCCGCAGGCGGGCCGCGATCTCGGCCGGCGCGGCACCCGTCTGCACCAGCTCCAGCACCTCCTGGGCGAGCCGGCGCCGCACCGTGCGCGCCGCGTCCCGGCGGTCGCGCTCGACCGCGATCAGCTGGGTCACGCCCTGCAGCAGGTCCAGGCGCTCCTCGGGCCAGTCCCCGGCGTCCGCGTCGACGGCCAGCAGCCAGTCCGACAGCACCGTCTCGCGCACATCGCGGGCGGCCTGCGGGGAGCGCCCCGAGGAGCGGATCGGGAACAGCGAGTACGTCGTGCCGCCCAGCAGGACCCGGTGCGGGCCGCGGCGGCCGGTGCGGGTGGCCGCCAGATGCTCGGCGGCGAGCTTCGCGCAGGTCTCCGCGGGCAGCGCCGGGCCCGCCACCTTGGAGCCGGCGATCAGCCGGCCGGTGGGGGACAGCACCCAGGCGCGCAGGTCCAGGTCGGAGCCGAGCAGGTCCAGGACCACGTCCGGGCCGCCGCCCGCCGGGCCCGAGGTCATCATCCGCCGGTGCCGGTCCACGACGGCCGCCAGGTCCCCGGCGCGCTCGCCGGAGACCTGCCGTACGACATGCTCGGTGATCGTGGCGAAGGCCACCGACTCGTGCACGGCGAACAGCGGCAGCCGGTGCTTGACGCAGGCGAGCACCAGGTCGTCCGGGATGTCGCCCAGCTCCGCCTCGCCGGCCGCGAGCGCCGCCACCCCGGCCTGCACCAGGATCCGCACGAACGGCTCGGAGTCGTCCGCGTCGCGGCGCCAGGCCAGGCCGGTCAGCACCAGCTCGCCCCCGGAGAGGTAGCGGCTCGGGTCGCGCAGGTCGGTGGTCATGACCCCGCGCACCGAACGGTCCAGCTCCTCCTCGCCGCCGAGCAGCCGCAGGCCCAGCGCATCGGTGTCCAGAAGTGCGCGCAGCCGCATCTCGTCGCCGCCGTTCTTTGTCTCGAAACCTACGATGGATCTTCGGAGGATGACGGGAGAAGAGCCCGGCACCGGCCGCACAGGGCGCTCTCCGGCGTCTCCGCGCTGTTTCCTGCGTTTCCCCAGGAAATCGGAGAGGTTACCGATGACCTCCGTTCATACGAATCTACAAGATGCCCGACGTGGCCAGCCAACTCCTTCATGGTTTCGGTGACTGACCGCGTGGGAGTACGGGGCGGTGTACTGAGTCCACTGCGCGTTAACAGCACATGAACGAGCCGGGACCGCCGCACACGGATTGGCTCAATCTGTACGACCCATGAGACCAAGAAGAGAGCCGGTCATGGACTTCCTTCGCCCCGCCAGCTGGGAGGAGGCGCTCGCCGCGAAGGCCGAGCACCCCACCGCTGTGCCGATTGCGGGCGGCACCGATGTGATGGTCGAGATCAACTTCGACCACCGCCGGCCCGAGTACCTGCTCGACCTCAACCGCATCGGCGATCTCTACGAATGGGAGGTCGGCGAGGAGAACGTACGGCTGGGTGCCTCCGTCCCCTACACGAGGATCATGGAGCACCTCCGTGCGGAGCTGCCGGGCCTCGCCCTCGCCTCGCACACGGTCGCCTCCCCGCAGATCCGCAACCGCGGCGGCGTCGGCGGCAACCTCGGCACGGCCTCGCCCGCCGGTGACGCCCACCCCGCCCTGCTCGCGGCGGGCGCCGAGGTCGAGGTGGAGTCCGCGGCCCGCGGCACCCGGCTGATCCCGATCGACGCGTTCTACACCGGCGTCAAGCGCAACGCGCTCCAGCCCGACGAGCTGATCCGCGCCGTCCACATCAAGAAGGCGGACGGCCCGCAGCAGTACTCGAAGGTCGGCACCCGCAACGCCATGGTCATCGCCGTGTGCGCCTTCGGCCTCGCCCTGCACCCCGAGACCCGTACGGTCCGGACCGGCATCGGCTCGGCCGCCCCGACCCCGGTGCGGGCCAAGGCCGCCGAGGAGTTCCTGAACGCGGCGCTCGAAGAGGGCGGTTTCTGGGACAGTGGAAAGATCATCACCCCCTCGGTCGCCAAGCAGTTCGCGGAGCTGTGCTCCGGCGCCTGCAACCCGATCGACGACGTCCGGGGCACCGCGAGCTACCGCCGCCACGCGGTCGGCGTCATGGCCCGCCGGACGCTCACCTGGACCTGGGAGTCGTACCGCGGCAACCACCGCACCACCGAGGGAGCTGCGTAATGCGCGTCAACTTCACCGTCAACGGACGCCCGCAGGAGGCCGACGACGTCTGGGAGGGCGAGTCCCTCCTCTACGTCCTGCGCGAGCGCCTCGGCCTGCCGGGTTCGAAGAACGCCTGCGAGCAGGGCGAATGCGGCTCCTGCACGGTGCGCCTGGACGGCGTGCCGGTCTGCTCCTGCCTGGTCGCGGCCGGTCAGGCCGAGGGCCGTGACGTGGTGACCGTCGAGGGCCTGGCGGACTACGCCAAGCAGCGCGAGGAGCACGGCGGCTGCGCCACCGGCGCCTGCGGTACGACACTGCAGGCCGCCCAGCTGGGGGTCCCCCCGGGCGAAGCCTGGGGGAGGACGGCCAAGGGCACCGACTCCCAGACCGGCGAGGGCACCGGACTCTCCCCGGTCCAGCAGGCGTTCATCGACGCCGGCGCCGTCCAGTGCGGCTTCTGCACCCCGGGCCTGCTCGTCGCCTCCGACGAGCTCCTGGAGCGCAACCCGAACCCGTCCGACGCGGACATCCGCGAGGCGCTGTCGGGCAACCTGTGCCGCTGCACGGGCTACGAGAAGATCATGGACGCGGTCCGCCTGGCGGCCGCCCGCCAGTCCGAGGAGGTCTGACATGCCGGCCAACGGCGCCCCTACGAAGATCACGCAGGGCTCTCGGACCAAGGGCGGCATCGGCGAGTCCACGCTCCGCCCGGACGGCACCCTCAAGGTCACCGGCGAGTTCGCGTACTCGTCCGACATGTGGCACGAGGACATGCTGTGGGGCCAGATCCTGCGCTCCACCGTCGCACACGCCGAGATCGTCTCGATCGACACCGCCGAGGCCCTGGCCACGCCGGGCGTCTACGCCGTCCTCACCTACGACGACCTGCCCACCGAGGTGAAGAACTACGGCCTGGAGATCCAGGACACGCCGGTCCTCGCCCACGGCAAGGTACGCCACCACGGCGAGCCGGTCGCGCTCGTCGCCGCCGACCACCCGGAGACGGCCCGCCGCGCCGCCGCCAAGATCAAGGTCGAGTACCGCGAACTCCCGGTCATCACCGACGAGAAGTCGGCCCTCGCCCCGGACGCGATCCTCGTCCACGAGGGCCGCGACGACCACCACATCGGGCACGTCCCGCACCCGAACATCGTCCACCGCCAGCCGATCATCCGCGGAAACGTGGCGGAGGCCCGCAGGCGGGCCGACGTGATCGTCGAGGGCGAGTACACCTTCGGCATGCAGGACCAGGCCTTCCTCGGCCCCGAGTCCGGCCTCGCCGTGCCCGAGGAGGACGGCGGCGTCCACCTCTACATCGCCACCCAGTGGCTCCACTCCGACCTGCGCCAGATCGCACCCGTCCTCGGCCTGCCCGAGGAGAAGGTGCGCATGACGCTGGCCGGCGTCGGCGGCGCGTTCGGCGGCCGCGAGGACCTGTCGATGCAGATCCACGCCTGCCTGCTCGCCCTGCGCACCGGCAAGCCCGTCAAGATCGTCTACAACCGGTTCGAGTCCTTCTTCGGACACGTCCACCGCCACCCGGCGAAGCTCTACTACGAGCACGGCGCCACGCGCGACGGCAAGCTGACCCACATGAAGTGCCGGATCGTCCTGGACGGCGGCGCCTACGCCTCCGCCTCCCCGGCGGTGGTGGGAAACGCCTCCTCCCTGTCGGTCGGCCCGTACGTCATCGACGACGTCGACATCGAGGCCATCGCCCTCTACACCAACAACCCGCCCTGCGGCGCCATGCGCGGCTTCGGCGCGGTCCAGGCGTGCTTCGCCTACGAGGCGCAGATGGACAAGCTGGCGAAGAAGCTCGGCATGGACCCGGTGGAGTTCCGGCAGCTGAACGCGATGGAGCAGGGCACCCTCATGCCGACGGGCCAGCCCGTCGACTCGCCCGCCCCGGTCGCCGAACTGCTGCGCCGCGTCAAGGCGATGCCGCTGCCGCCGGAGCGCCAGTGGGAGTCCAGCGAGGGCGCCGACGTACGGCAGCTGCCCGGCGGTCTGTCCAACACCACCCACGGCGAGGGCGTCGTACGCGGAATCGGTTACGCGGTCGGCATCAAGAACGTCGGCTTCTCCGAGGGCTTCGACGACTACTCCACCGCCAAGGTCCGCATGGAGGTCATCGGCGGCGAGCCGGTCGCGACCGTGCACACCGCGATGGCGGAGGTCGGCCAGGGCGGTGTCACCGTCCACGCGCAGATCGCCCGCACCGAGCTGGGCGTCACCCAGGTGACCATCCACCCGGCCGACACCCAGGTCGGCTCCGCCGGCTCCACCTCGGCCTCCCGGCAGACGTATGTCACCGGCGGCGCCGTGAAGAACGCCTGTGAGATCGTCCGCGAGAAGGTCCTGGAGATCGGGCGCCGCAAGTTCGGCTCCTACCACCCCGCCTGGGCGACCGCCGAACTCCTGCTGGAGGGCGGCAAGGTCGTCACCGACGGCGGTGAGGTCCTCGGCGACCTGGCCGACGTGCTGGAGGACGAGGTCGTGGAGGTCGAGGAGGAGTGGCGGCACCGGCCGACCGAGGCCTTCGACCTGCGCACCGGCCAGGGCAACGGACACGTCCAGTACTCCTTCGCCGCGCACCGCGCGGTCGTCGAGGTCGACACCGAGCTCGGCCTGGTCAAGGTCGTCGAACTGGCCTGCGCCCAGGACGTCGGCAAGGCGCTCAACCCGCTCTCCGTGATCGGCCAGATCCAGGGCGGTACGACCCAGGGCCTGGGCGTGGCGGTGATGGAGGAGATCATTGTCGACCCGAAGACCGCGAAGGTCAAAAACCCTTCCTTCACGGACTACCTGATCCCCACGATCCTCGACACGCCGACCATCCCGGTCGACGTGCTCGAACTCGCCGACGACCACGCCCCCTACGGGCTCCGTGGCATCGGCGAGGCCCCGACCCTGTCGTCCACCCCGGCCGTCCTCGCGGCGATCCGGAACGCGACCGGGCTGGAGCTCAACCGCACGCCGGTGCGGCCCGAGCACCTCACGGGAACCGCGTAACACCGGAAAAGAGCTCTCCGGGCGGCGCAGGGAACGTCACACACTCCGCCGCGCCGCCCGGAGGAACCCCCTTTGAGTTCCGCACCGCTCGCGGTCCTTGAAGTACCAGGAAATTCGTTCGTCTCGGGCCGTCCCCCGGGTCGTCCATTCCCCAAATCCCGTGACCGTCGAGGCGGTTGCACGGGTGCCCCTGTGAACCTTGGGAGATGGCACCATGACCCAGCAGTCAGTGGAGCCCACGACCACCGCCGAAGACGCGGGCGCGGGTTCGCGTCCGTCGGCCGGCAGGTCGTGGCTCGACCGGTACTTCCACATATCCGAAAGAGGATCCACCATCGCGACCGAGGTCCGCGGTGGCGTCACCACCTTCATGGCGATGGCGTACATCCTTCTGCTCAACCCGGTGATCCTCAGCGGCGCGGACAAGTCCGGCGACTCCCTGAGCCAGAAGGCCCTCATCACGGCCACCGCGCTCGGCGCGGCGTTCACCACTCTCCTCATGGGCTGGATCGGCAAGGTGCCGCTCGCCATGGCCGCCGGACTCTCCGTGTCCGGAGTGCTGGCCGGTCTGGTCATGGGCACCAAGGACCTGACGTGGGCCCAGGGCCTGGCGATGTGCGTCGCCTACGGCGTCGTGATCATGCTGCTGGTGGTCACGGGACTCCGTGAGATGATCATGAACGCGATCCCGCTGCCGCTCAAGCACGGCATCACGATCGGCATCGGCCTGTTCATCGCGTTCATCGGCCTGGTCAAGGCCGGGTTCGTGCACGCCGGTACGGCGACCCCGGTCACGCTGGGCAACGGGGGCGAGCTCGTCGGCTGGCCCGTGCTGCTCTTCGCCGTCACGTTGCTGCTCATCTTCGCGCTGCAGGCGCGGAACGTGCCGGGTGCCATCCTCATCGGCATCGCCACCGGTACCGTTCTCGCGGTCGTCGTCAACGCGGCCGGCCTCGTCGACGACAAGGCCTGGGCCAACGGTGAGGGTCCCGCGCTGCACGGCAGTGCCGTGTCGATGCCGGACTTCTCGCTCATCGGCAAGGTGTCCTTCGGCGGCCTGGGCGACGTCGGCTACATGACGGTCACCTTCATCGTCTTCACGCTGGTGCTCGCCGGCTTCTTCGACGCGATGGCCACCATCATCGGCATCGGCACCGAGGCCAACCTCGCCGACTCCCAGGGGCGGATGCCCGGTCTGTCCAAGGCGCTGTTCATCGACGGTGCCGGCGGCGCGGTCGGCGGTGTCGTGGGCGGCTCCGGCCAGACCGTGTTCGTCGAGTCCGCGACCGGCGTCGGCGAGGGAGCCCGTACCGGACTGGCCTCGGTCGTCACCGGTGGGTTCTTCGCCCTCTGCCTCTTCTTCACGCCGATCACGGCGATCGTGCCGCGCGAGGTGGCCTCGGCCGCCCTCGTCACCATCGGCGCGATGATGATGATGAACGCCCGCCACGTGGACTGGGGCGACCGCTCCGTCGCGATCCCGGTCTTCCTGACCGTCGTGATCATGCCGTTCACGTACTCGATCACCCCCGGTGTCGCGGCCGGTGTGATCTCCTACGTCGTCATCAAGATCGCCCAGGGCAAGTGGCGGGAGATCGGCCCCTTCATGTGGGGTCTGACCGTGCTCTTCCTCGTCTACTTCTCCCTGCACCCGGTCCGGGCCCTGCTGGGCGTCCACTAGCCGCCCCGCCCTTCCCGCGCAACCCGTTAGGAGACCGACAGATGCTGGACATCGCCGAGGAGCTGAACCGGTGGGTCGAGCAGGGCCGTGACTTCGCCGTCGCCACCGTGGTGGCCGTCGGCGGCAGCGCTCCGCGCCAGCCCGGCGCCGCCCTCGCGGTGGACGCCGACGGCACGGCCATCGGTTCGGTCTCCGGCGGATGCGTGGAAGGGGCCGTGTACGAGCTGTGCCGGCAGGCGCTGGAGGACGGCGAGACCGTCCTGGAGCGCTTCGGGTACGGCGACGAGGACGCCTTCGCCGTCGGCCTGACCTGTGGCGGCGTCATCGACATCCTCGTCACGCCGGTCAGGGCGGACGGTCCCGCCCGGCCGGTGGTCGCGGCCGCGCTGGCCGCCGCCGCCCGTGGGGAGGCGGCGGCGGTCGCGCGGATCGTGGACGGCCCGGCCGAGCTGCGGGGCCGGGCCCTCCTCGTCCGCCCCGACGGTTCCCGCGACGGCGGCTTCGGCGCCCGCCCCGAACTGGACCGCACCGTCGCCGCCGAGGCCCGCGCCTTCCTGGACGCGGGCCGCACCGGCACCCTGGAGATCGGCGCACAGGGCTCGCGCTGCGGCGCCCCGCTCACGGTCCTGGTCGAGTCCTCCGTCCCCGCACCCCGCATGATCGTCTTCGGCGCGATCGACTTCGCCGCCGCGCTGGTCCGCGTCGGCAAGTTCCTCGGCTACCACGTCACGGTGTGCGACGCCCGCCCGGTGTTCGCCACGCGCGCCCGTTTCCCGGAGGCCGACGAGATCGTCGTCGAGTGGCCGCACAGGTACCTGGAGCGCACCGGGACCGACGGCCGTACGGTCCTGTGCGTCCTCACCCACGACGCCAAGTTCGACGTCCCCCTGCTGAAGCTGGCCCTGCGCCTGCCGCTCGCCTACGTCGGCGCGATGGGCTCCCGCCGCACCCATGAGGACCGCAACCGGCGCCTGCGCGAGGTCGGCGTCACCGAGCTGGAGCTGGCCCGGCTGCGCTCCCCGATCGGGCTCGACCTCGGGGCCCGCACGCCGGAGGAGACGGCCCTGTCGATCGGCGCCGAGATCGTCGCGAACCGGCGGGGCGGCAGCGGGGCCTCCCTCACCGGCGCGCACACCCCCATCCACCGCGAGGCGGCCGCGTGGCCGGCCGCGAGGATCGGGTCGGTGGCCTGAGCGCAGCCGTGTCCCTCCGGTGCGCCGCCGCTCACGCCCGTCGAAGCAGCCGATTGACCGCTCGCCCGAACATCGCGCGTGCCGTGCGTTCCAGTACGCCGTCGAAGGCACGCGGCAGGCCGCGCACCCGGAGCTCCTCCCGCCACACCACGCGGCTGCGGCCCCCGGGCCCCGGCACGACCTCGATCTCCGCCCAGCCCAGCACCACCCGGCCGCGCTTCTCCAGGCGGCACAGGCCGGCCTCGCCGTCGGCGGGCGGGCGCCAGACCGTCACCTCCATGACGTCGTCGACGGCCAGCGGGCCGAGACCGGAGCGGGCCACGAAGCGGGTGCCCACGCCGGTGGGCTCCGGCGTGAGCACCCGGACCCGGGTCAGCGGGACCGCGTCGGCGTGGCGGGGCCAGGTGGTGAGCCGGCGCCACGCCTCGTCGAGCGGAAGCGGGGCCGTACGGGCGAAGGAGAAGGTCGGCACGGCACGATCGTAGGCAATGGCCGCCCGGCACCTGAGCGTTCGCCCCGGTCTCACCCGCCCGGCCGAGCGGTCGGGGACGGTACGCCTCGCCCGGTTCCGCCCTGCCGCGGGTGATCCGGTGCACGCATGCCGGGCGCCCGCCCCGCGGCATCCGGCCGGCACGCCCGACCAGGAGCACCATGGAAGGAGAGGCTCCGCGGAGGAGGACGAGTCATGCGCTTCCGGGACCGTGCCGAAGCCGGGCGGGAACTCGCCGGACTGCTGAGCGGCCTGCGCGAGCAGGTCGCCCTCACCGACCCCCTCGTCCTCGCCCTGCCGCGCGGCGGCATCGCGGTCGCCGAGCCCATCGCCCGCGCGCTCGGCGCCCCGCTCGACGTGCTCATCGTGCGCAAGATCGGCGCCCCCCACCACCAGGAGTTCGCCGTCGGCGCGCTCGTCGGGGACGACCCGCCCCTCTACAACGCCGGAACGCTGGACCGGCTCGGTCTGACCGAGGAGTCCATGGCCCCGGTGGTCGAACGCGAGCGCAAGGAACTGCGCCGCCGTGAGGAGCGCTACCGCGGCGACCGGCCGGCGCCGGACCCGGCGGGCCGCACGGTGATCGTGGTCGACGACGGGCTCGCCACCGGCGCCACCGCCCGCGCGGCCCTGCGCCACGTCCGGCGCCGCCGGCCCGCGCACCTCGTCCTGGCCGTCCCCGTCGGCGCCCCGGACTCCCTGGACCGCCTCGCCGGCGAGGCCGACACGATCCTGTGCCCGCACCGGCCGGCCGCGTTCACCGCCGTCGGACAGTGGTACGAGGACTTCGAGCAGCTGACGGACGCGGAGGTGCTGGCCGCGCTGAGGCCGCGCCGGGCGTGAAGCGCTCCTTGCGGCTGCTCGCGCCCACGCGGCGCACCCGGGGCGAGCCGCAGCGCGCTCGCCGCGACCGCGTCCACCGGGGGGACGCCCGGGCCTCGCGGTCCCCGCTCTACAGTCAGCCCATGGAACTCCGTCAGCTCAGCTATTTCGTCGCCGTCGCCGAGGAACTGCACTTCGGACGGGCCGCCGAGCGGCTGCACATCGTGCAGTCGGCGGTCAGCCAGCAGATACAGCGGCTGGAGCGGGAGCTGGGCGCCGAGTTGTTCGACCGCTCGCCGCGCCGGGTGCGGCTGACGGGGGCGGGCGAGCGGCTGCTGCCCGAGGCACGGGCGGTGCTCGTGGCGGCCCAGAAGGCGCGGGCCGCCGTGGCGGCGCCCGACGGGCTGCGCCTGGGCACCAGCACCGGGCTCGGCGCACACCTGGACCGGGTGCTGGCCGCGTTCGCCGACCGGGCGCCCCAGGTGCCGGTGGAGCTGGTGTCCCTGCCGGCCGAGGAACGGCTGAACCGGGTCGCGGCGGGCCGCCTGGACGCCGCGTTCGTGCGCTCGGCCGAACCGCCGCCCGGGGTACGGGTGGTGCCGCTGTGGTCCGATCCGCTGGTGGCCGCCCTGCCGGCCACGCACCCGCTCGCGGCGCGGGACGAGATCGACCTCGCGGACCTCGCCGGGCTGCCCCTCGCCCTCACCCCGCGACGGAACAACCCCGCCCTGGTCGACCTGGTCGTCGGCGCCTGCCACACGGCCGGGTTCGAGCCGGTGCCCGGACCGGCCGGCGGCACGCTGCACGACACCCTCGCCACCATCGGCGCCCGCCCCCTGTGGACGGTCGTCTACGCCTCCCACGCGCGCGTGCTGGCCACGCCCCGGGTGGCGTACATCCCCTTCCGCGCGCCCGGACTGGCCCTGGCCACCGGTCTCGCCGTCCCCGCCGCCGACCCCTCCCCGCACCTGGAGAAACTGCTGCTGGCCTGCGGCGATCACGAGAGCTGATCGCTGCGGTCGCGGACTGCCCCTTGGTCACGGGCGTGCGCCGCGATGGACTGGACCCACCGAACCGGAACACCACTCAAGGGAGTTCAGTCATGCCGATCGTCACCATCCAGCAGGGCCCTCGCGACGCCGAACTGAAGCGGGAGCTGGTCAAGCGGGTCACCGACGCCTTCGTCGACGCGTACCGGATCCCGGCCGAGACCGTGCAGGTGTGGATCCACGAGGTCCCGGCGGACAGCTGGGGCGCGGCCGGGAAGCTCACGGCCGACAAGTAGACCCCCGCGTTCCACGGGGGTGAACGTGGAGAGGGGGGCGTTGCGGGCCGCTCGTGGTGGCTCGCAACGCCCCCCTGGCATCTACCTGAGGGGTGCTCAGGTGTCCCTCTTCCGGGTTACGAGGTGACCTGCGCGGTCACGAGGTCCGAGAAGGTGGTCAGCCGGGTGTACACACCCGGATAACCCGCCTCCGCGCACCCCTCGCCCCAGGAAGTGATCCCTGCCAGGACGCCCCCGATGAGCAGGGGACCGCCGCTGTCGCCCTGGCAGGTGTCTACGCCGCCGGTGCTGTATCCGGCGCATACCATGTCGGACTTCACGTAGTCCGCACCGTAGGAGGAACCGCAGCTGGAGTCGGACACGATCGGGACGGTCGCGGTCCGCAGCTGGTTGGAGGAGCTGCCGTTCTCCGAGGTGGTGCCCCAGCCGAGGATGCGGGCCTGGGTGCCGGCCGCGTACACGCTCGTCTGGGAGGAGGAGACGTACGACGCCGGGGTGTACGGCATCGACGTCGACAGGGTCAGTACGGCCACGTCGTCGCCCTTGGTGGCGTCGGTGTAGCCCGGATGGACCCAGATCTTGCTGACCTTGCCGACCGTGCCGTCGGTGCCGTTGAGGAAGGTCCGCCCGCCGACCACGCGGACGTTGGCCGCGGACTCGCCGGCCATGCAGTGCGCGGCCGTGACGACCTTCGTGGCGGCCACGAGGGTGCCGCCGCAGAACTGGTTGCCGGACGCGTCGGTGATCTGCATGACGAACGGGTACGCCGTCGTCGTGGTGGTCGTACCGCCGACGACGGGCTGAGGGGCGGCGCTCGCCGTGGGGGAGGCGAACAGCGCACTCGCCGCGGCGGCGGCGGTGGCCGCCAGGGTCGCGGCGGTCTGTCTGGCACGTCTGGGCCCGAACATGAGTCTCCTCAGTGGGGTTGCACCGGTGGGGGGTCGCACGGGTGGTGGAGCACGGGGCGGGGGCACCCCCTGCTCGGGCGTGGCCGAGAGCTGGGGAGGGACCGACCCCGTGTGCCCGGGCGAGCGGCACGCCCATTACGCTAGGACCCGGAACCCTCGGCTCCCAATGAGGGAACCCCCTAAGGGGTTGGGTGAGGGAAAACCCTCGGTCCGGTTCAGTTAACTAGGGCCGTGCTCGGCGCGCCCGCGAGCCGCCGCCAATCGGACGATGTCCACCCGCGAGCGGATCCCCAGCTTGCGGTAGACCCGGGTCAGGGTCGCCTCCACCGTCTTGACGCTGATGAACAGCCGGGCGGCGATCTCCCGGTTGGTGGCGCCCTCCATCACCAGCGCGGCCACCTGACGCTCCATCGCGGCCAGCACCGCCAGCGCGTCCAGGGCGTCCGGCGCGGGAAGGGCCGGCTCCGGCCCGGGGTCCGTGCGGGACTCGTCCACCTGGCGCAGCCAGGGCAGCGCCCGGCAGCGGCGGAACATCCGGGTGGCCTCGTCGTACGCCGTCGAGCCCGTGCTCGTCCGGGCCTTGGCGGCGCCGAAGCCCGGGGCGGGAGCCCGGCCGTGCTCGGCGTTCCGGGCTTCCGCGCCCGGGGGCTCCTGCCACCGGCGCGCCCCGTCGGCCGGGCGCCGTCTGTCCCGCAGCCGGGCCAGCGCGAACGCGGCCCGTGCCTCCTCCAGGCCGTAGCCCAGCCTGCCCAGCCGGTGCTGAGCGGACGTCAGCTGGGCGACCGCCGCCTCCAGGTCACCCCGCGCGGCCCGCACCAGGGCCTCGGAGCGGTCCAGGACGGCGAGGACGCTCTCCCGGCCGAGCCTGAGGGCGTGTTCGCGGCTCGTGTCGATGACGTCCTGCGCCTCGGCCGCCTCACCGATCCGGACCAGCGCCTCGGCGAGATCCCCCTGCCAGCGCCCGCGCGCCGGGTCGGTGATGCCGAGCCCCAGCTCCAGCGTCCGCACCCGGCGCAGCGAGCGGACCGTGCCCGCCGGGTCCCCGGCCACCAGCTGGGCGTACCCGAGCGCGCCCAGGGCCCGCGACAGGTACATCTGGTCGCCGTCCTCCTCGGCGTGCGCCACCGCCTCCCGGGCGAGGGCCAGAGCCCGGTCGACATCGCCGCCGGAGGCCTCCGCGAGCGAGGTGAGCATCGCCGAGGCGGTCTCGCCGATCCCCGAGTCCCGGGCCAGGCGCAGGCTCTCGCGGGCCAGCTCCAGGGCGCGCCCGCAGTGCCCGGCGCGCAGTTCGGTCTCGGCGAGGCCGCGCAGGAAGTGCACCTCGGACTCCACCGAGCCGCGCCGGCGCACCTCGCGCAGCAGGGTGGTGACCGTCGCCCGGGCCTCGGTCAGCTGGTCGCCCATGACCAGCCAGCGGAACCGGGCACTGGCCGCCCCGTTGTGGTGCCAGGCCACCCTCGGGTCCTGGGGCTCCCGCAGGGCGCGCTGGATGGTCCGGGGGGCCTCCGGGTGGCCCATCAGGGTCTCGGTCTGCGCCTGGAACGCCAGCGAGAGCAGCTCGGTGCGCCGGTCGTCGCCGAGGGCGGCCAGCTCGGCGGCGTGCGCGGCGGCCTCGCGGGCCTCCGTGAAGTCGCCCTCCACGATCAGCGTCCGCCAGGCCAGCTGGTAGTGCACCAGGGCCAGCAGCCGGGGGTCGTCGCCGGCGTCGGCGAGGGCCTGCGGGAACACGGCGTCCACCTCGGCCATGGTGTGGCCGGCGCTGTCGATGACGATGATCCAGGCGCGGACCCGGTCGGCGGGTACGGTCGCCCGCGCCAGCACCTCCCGGGCGATGTCCCGGGCCAGGTCGATCTCGCCGGCGGTGATCGCGTCCTCGGCGGCCTGCAGCCGGCGCTCCTCCGGGCCGGGCGTCCCGTCGGCGGGGGTGTGCCGGGCGGCGAGCAGCCCCAGGTGGGCGGCGACCGAGGGGGCCCCGCGGTCCCGGGCGAGAGCGGCGGCCTCCGCGAGCCGGGCGGCGACCTCCGGATCGGTGCCGGTGGTGGCCAGGGCCAGGTGCCGGGCCCGTTCGATCGGGTCGGAGGCGGCCGTGGACAGGGCCGCGTGCGCGGCGCGCCGTTCGTGCGCGGGCGCCTCCGCGTACAGCGCGGCCGAGATCAGCGGGTGCGCGAACCGTACGGCCGGGGCGTCGGGCTCGGTGGCCAGCAGCCCGAGTTCGGCGGCCTGGGCGCACTCGGCCTCGGCGTTGGTCCGGCCGGCCGCGTGCAGCAGCGCCGGGGTGGGACGGGCGCCGGCGCTGGCCACCAGCAGGGTGCGGCGGGCCTCGACGGACAGCATGTCCAGGCGGCTGAGCACCAGGGCGCGCAGGCTGGTCGGCACCGGCAGCGGCTCGCCCGGCCGGGGCGGGGTGGCGCTGTCGGCGAGGGCGCGGCCGAGCTCCAGGGCGAACAGCGGGTTGCCGCCGGAGGTGCGGTGGATCTCGCGGACGGTGGAGCGGGGCAGGCCGCCGTGGCCGCGGTGGTCCAGCAACTGGGCGACCTGGGCGCGGGAGAGCGGACCGAGCCGGACCGCGAGGGTGCCCGGCGGGCACGACCGCAGATGCCCGTCGTACTCCCGGCTCTCCTGGCCCTCGGTGCGCACCGCGCACAGCAGTTGCACCGGGGTGCCCTCCAGGCGCCGGGCGGCGAAGCCGAGCAGCTCGGCGCTGGCCGGGTCCAGCCACTGCAGGTCGTCGGCGACGACGAGGACACCGCCGTGCGCGGCGAGCGCGCGCAGCGCGGAGAGCACCGCGAGGCGCAGCGCCAGACCGTCGCGCTGCAGGCTGGACTCGCCGCGGCCGGTGAGCGCCGACTCCAGGGCGGTGCGCTGGGCCACCGGCAGCCGGGGGGAGACGTCGTCGAGGACCAGGCCGAACAGGTCGGCGAGGGCGAGGAAGGGGAGATGGGATTCGGACTCGGTGGCCGAGCAGCGCAACACGGTCCGCACCGTGGCGCCGTATTCCTCGGCCAATGCCCGCAGGACGGTGGATTTCCCTATTCCGGCGGGACCGTGGAGCAGCACACTGCCGCCCGAGGCGAGTTGGTCGCGGGCGCCGGCGAACAGGTCCTCGCGGCCGATGACCAGGTCGGAGCGGCACCTGGCAGGCTCCTGGAAGTCCCGTCGCACGGTCACCGCTCCCCTCGTGTGTCGTGTCCGGGCCAAATACTAGGCAACGATCGTCGAAATTCGGACGGAAGCCGTGGTGAGGGAAATAACAAACAGTCAAGCAGATGGAAATTCAAGGCGTCTGCGCTTGAATGGAAAGGTTTCCTCACCGCCTCGCGTCACGGCAGCAGCCCCGCCCTGCGCGCCGCGGTCACCGCCTCCCCCCGGGTGTGCGCGCCCAGCTTCCGCATCGCCGAGCGCAGATAGCCCTTGACCGTCTCCGGGCGCAGACCCAGCCGCCCGGCCACGGCCGCGTTGGTCGCCCCCGCCGCCACCCAGGACAGCACGTCCAGTTCGCGCGGCGCCAGAGCCGTACCCCCGGCCGGACGCGGCGCGGTCAGCAGCCCGCACGCCGCCAGCAGTTCCGCCCGCAGCTCCGGGTCGGCGATCCTGGGCGCGAGCGCGCGCAGCGCCGCGTGCGCCTCGCGCACCTGCTCCCAGCCGGCGCCCCGCTCCGCGCACGCGGGCTCCGGCCGGGCCGCCGCCAGCAGCCCCCGCGCCTCTTCCCGCACCACCAGCGCCTGCTCCACGTCCCGCGCCACCGCCATCGCCGCGCCCAGCGTGCGGTCGCCGAGCGGCCGGGCCGAGCGCAGCGCGCCGTAGAGCACCCCGCGCACCCGGCGCCGCACCACCACCGGCACGGCGACGACCGAGCGGATACCCTCCGCGGCCACCGGGACGTCGTACTCATGGCTGATCTGCCGGGAGCTGGAGTAGTCCGTCACCGCGCACGGCCGGGCGAGCGCCACCGCCTTGCCGCCGAGCCCGCTGCCCGAGGTCACCGCCAGCGAGCGCAGCGCGGTCGTCGTCGTGCCGCTCAGCTCGCTGATCCGGATCTGCGGCCGCCCGGACTCGACCAGGCCGCCGAACGCGACCGGCAGCCCCGTCGCCCGCCGCAGCCGGGCCAGCGCACCGCCGATCTCCACCGTCCCCGCCGCGTCCGCCGTCACCTGTCCGCCCCTTCCGGCACCCCCACCCCCGTTCGGGGGTAGTGAGACCTGCATCACGGATTAGACGATGCCGGACAGCCGCCCGGCAATGGTCCGGCACCGCGAGGAGGACACGATGACGACGGCGACGGAGTTGTTCCGGAGCGCCCGGGACTTTCTGCTGGAGCACCGCGAGGACTACGCCACCGCCTACGAGGGCTTCGCCTGGCCCCGGCCCCAGCACTTCAACTGGGCCCTGGACTGGTTCGACGTGATCGCCGCCGGCAACCAGAAGACCGCGCTGCACATCGTCGAGGAGGACGGCGGCGAGACGCGGCTGTCCTTCGCGGACATGTCCGAGCGGTCGAACCGGGTCGCCCGGTGGCTGCACGAGCGGGGCGTCGCCGCCGAGGACCGCATCCTCGTCATGCTCGGCAACCAGGCCGAGCTGTGGGAGACCGCCCTGGCCGCGATGAAGCTGCGCGCGGTGGTCATCCCGGCCACCCCGCTGCTCGGCCCGGCCGACCTGCGCGACAGGGTGGAGCGGGGCCGGGTGAAACACGTGATCGCACGGGCCGAGGACACCGCGAAGTTCACCGAGGTACCCGGCACCTACACCCGGATCGCCGTCGGCGGCCTGCCCGAAGAGGGCTGGGAGCCGTACGAGGACGCGTACACCGCCCCCGCCGAGTTCCTCCCCGACGGCCCCACCCTGGCCGACGACCCGCTGATGCTCTACTTCACCTCCGGTACGACCGCCCGCCCCAAACTCGTGGAGCACACCCACACCTCGTACCCGATCGGGCACCTGGCGACCATGTACTGGATCGGCCTGAAACCCGGCGACGTGCACCTGAACATCTCCTCGCCCGGCTGGGCCAAGCACGCCTGGTCCAACCTGTTCGCGCCGTGGAACGCCGAGGCGACCGTCTTCCTCTTCAACTACACCCGGTTCGACGCGGCCCGGCTGATGGCCGAGATGGACCGGGCCCAGGTCACCACCTTCTGCGCCCCGCCGACCGTGTGGCGCATGCTCATCCAGGCCGACCTGGGCCTGCTGCGCACTCCGCCGCGCGAGGTCGTGGCCGCCGGCGAGCCGCTCAACCCCGAGGTCATCGAACAGGTCCGGCGGGCCTGGGGGGTGACCATCCGGGACGGCTTCGGGCAGACCGAGACCGCCGTGCAGGTCTCCAACAGCCCCGGCCAGGTACTGAAGACCGGCTCCATGGGCCGCCCCAGCCCCGGCTACCGCGTCGAACTCCTCGACCCCGTCTCCGGCGCGCCCGGCGCCACCGAGGGCGAGATCGCCCTCGACCTGTCCGAGCGCCCGGTCGGCCTGATGACCGGCTACCACGGCGACCCCGACCGCACGGCCGAGGCCATGGCGGGCGGCTACTACCGGACCGGGGACATCGCCGTGCGGGACGAAGACGGATATCTCGTCTACATCGGGCGCGCTGACGATGTGTTCAAGGCCAGCGACTACAAGATCAGCCCCTTCGAGCTGGAGAGCGCGCTGCTGGAGCACGAGGCGGTGGCCGAGGCGGCCGTCGTGCCCGCGCCGGACGAACTGCGGCTCGCGGTGCCGAAGGCCTACGTCGTCCTCGCCGAGGGCTACGAACCCGGCCCCGACACCGCCAAGGTCATCTTCGAGCACTCCCGCCAGGTGCTCGCCCCCTACAAGCGCATCCGCCGGCTGGAGTTCGGCACGCTGCCCAAGACCGTCTCCGGCAAGATCCGCCGGATCGAACTGCGCGAGGCGACGGCCCAGGGCTCCGACGACGAGTACCGCGAGGAGGACTTCCGGTGAGCGCCGAGCTGTCGTACACCCACGGAACCGGTTCCACCGCCCTGCTCGGGGACACCATCGGCGCCAACCTGGACCGGGCCGTGGCCGCCTGGCCGGACCGCGAGGCGCTGGTCGACGTGCCCTCCGGCCGGCGCTGGACGTACGCCGCGTTCGGCGCCGCGGTCGAGGAACTGGCACAGGCCCTGGTCGCCAGCGGCGTCACCAAGGGCGACCGGGTGGGCATCTGGGCGGTCAACTGCCCGGAATGGGTCCTGGTCCAGTACGCCACCGCCCGCATCGGCGCGATCATGGTGAACATCAACCCGGCCTACCGCACCCACGAGGTGGAGTACGTCCTGGGCCAGGCCGGGATCTCCCTGCTGTTCGCGTCCCTGAGCCACAAGACCAGCGACTACCGCGCGATGGTCGAGCAAGTGCGCGGCCGGTGCCCGGCGTTGCGCGAGGTCGTGTACATCGGCGACCCGAGCTGGGAGGCACTGCTCGGGCGGGGCACCGGTGACGCCCCGTACGAGGAACTGTCCTGCGACGACCCGATCAACATCCAGTACACCTCGGGGACCACCGGTTTCCCGAAGGGCGCCACCCTGTCCCACCACAACATCCTCAACAACGGATACTTCGTCGGGGAGTTGATCGCCTACAGCGAGCAGGACAGGATCTGCATCCCCGTGCCCTTCTACCACTGCTTCGGCATGGTGATGGGCAACCTGGCGGCCACCTCGCACGGCGCCTGCATGGTCATCCCGGCCCCGTCCTTCGACCCGAAGGCCACGCTGGAGGCGGTCCAGCAGGAGCGCTGCACGTCCCTGTACGGCGTCCCGACCATGTTCATCGCCGAACTGAACCTCCCCGACTTCGCGACGTACGACCTCTCCTCGCTGCGCACCGGCATCATGGCGGGCTCACCGTGCCCGGTCGAGGTGATGAAGCGGGTCGTCGCCGAGATGCACATGGCGGAGGTCTCCATCTGCTACGGCATGACCGAGACGTCCCCGGTGTCCTTGCAGACCCGGATGGACGACGACCTGGAGCACCGCACCGGCACCGTCGGCCGCGTCCTGCCGCACCTGGAGGTCAAGGTCGTCGACCCGGCCACCGGGGTCACCCGGCCGCGCGGTGCGGCGGGGGAGCTGTGCACCCGCGGCTACAGCGTGATGCTCGGCTACTGGAACGAGCCGGAGAAGACCGCAGAGGCCGTCGACGCGGGCCGCTGGATGCACACCGGGGACCTCGCGGTGATGCGCGAAAACGGTTACGTCGAGATCGTCGGCCGGATCAAGGACATGATCATCCGGGGCGGCGAGAACATCTACCCGCGCGAGATCGAGGAGTTCCTCTACGCCCACCCCAAGATCAGGGACGTCCAGGTCGTCGGGGTACCGCACGAGACGTACGGCGAGGAGGTCCTCGCCTGTGTCATCCCGCACGACCCCGCGGACCCGCTCACCCTGGAGGAACTGCGCGCCTTCTGCCAGGGCAGGCTCGCCCACTACAAGATCCCCAGCCGGCTGCAGATCCTCGACTCCTTCCCGATGACGGTGTCCGGAAAGGTGCGCAAGGTCGAACTGCGGGAGAAGTACCGGGTATGAAACGGCCGCGAGCGAGCATGCGCTAGATGCTCGGGGACGGGTCCCGGAGGAGCGCGCTGTCGGCGGCACACTCGAACGGGACCCGTCGACGCACCTCGCCCGCCCTGCCGGGCGTGGCTCAGCGCGCCCCGTCGGGCATGCGCAGTGTGGTGAGGTAGCCGACCGCCGCGTCCACCGTGGCGGGGCTGTTGAGCCAGGCCGTGTGGCCGTCACCGTCCCAGCGCAGCAGCCTGCTCGACGGCAGGGCGCGCCGCACCCCGTCGGCGAAGGACGGGGGTGTCGCCACGTCGTGTGTCCCGGAGAGCAGGAGCACCGCGGGGAAGTGCGCGGGCACCCGCCACGCGTGCGGCTTCCAGGCGGAGCCCACCGGCCAGCCCGCGCAGCCGCTGGCGATGTCCCAGAACTCGGAATAGCCGCGCAGAGCGGGGCCGGCGGCACGCATCGCGGGCACCGCGGCCGGCAGCGCGGCACCGGGATCCTCCGGGCCGGGCACGTCCTGGCAGACGATCGAGCGGTACGGGCCGTACTCGCCGGTGTGGCCAGGGGTGAGGAAGACGAGCGGCGCCATGTCCCCGCCGGCGTCCGTCCTGTCCAGCGCGGTGGCCAGCGGTGCGTACAGAGACGGCGACTGGAGACCGGCGTTCACCGCCTGCGCGATCTCCTCCGCGCGCACCGGCCGGCCGCCGTCCTTGATCCGGCCCTGGTCGGCGCGACGCAGCAGCGAGGCCAGGAAGCCGGTGACGTCCCGGCCGTGCAGCGCGCTGCGGACGTCCCGGTCCGACCAGCGCGCGAACCGGCGGACACCGTCCTGTACGGCGGCCGCGTCGACACGGGCCAGCCGACGCCAGGACAGCGACCGGTCGACCACGCCGTCCAGCACCATCGCGCGCACCCGCGAGGGGAACCGCTCGGCGTAACCCTGCGCCAGCATGGTGCCGTAGGACACCCCGAGGAAGCTGATCTTCGCCTCGCCCAGCGCCGCCCGCACCGTGTCCATGTCCCGGGCCACGCTCGCCGCGTCCAGGTGCCGGAACACGGGTCCGCCCCGCCGGGCGCAGACGGTTCCCATACGCCGGTTGCTGGCGACCAGTGCGGCGGCGGCCGGCCGGTCGGCGGGGAACCTGCTCACCGTGTGGTCGACCGGCAGCGGGCAGTTCAGCGGCGGATTGACGCCGGTGCCGCGCGGCTCCACGGCGACGATGTCGAAGCGGTCGCGCAGGGCCTCGGGGAAGTACTGCAGGCGGGCCTGCCGCGAGAGCAGATAGCCGACCTCCCCCTCCCCCGGACCGCCGGGATTGAACATGAGCGTGCCGAGACGGTGTGCCGGGTCGGCCGCCGGCAGCCGGGCGACCGCGATGGTGGTCCGGGCGGACGCGGCGGGCCGGGACCAGTCGAGCGGCACGGAGACCTGTCCGCACCGCACCGCATCGGTCCGGACGGCCCCCTGGCAGCGCTGCCAGTCGATGCCCGGCGCGGTCGGCGCCGACGCGTGTGCGGGGACACCGAGCACCATCGTGGCCAGTACGGACGCCGCGACCGCGGTCAGCCTCCTGTGCGGTAAACGCATACCCTTCCTCTCTTCGGCTGGTGTACGCCCCGCACGTTAGGCAGCCGCGCCGGTCCCGCACATCGACCCGCCGGTGGAGAGAACCCGCCGCCCTCGTCCGACCTAAGGCGGATCCGTTCGCGGTGGCAGGGCGGCCCAGGGAGCGGTCAGCTCTGCCGGCCCCGGGGCCGGGGACCCGGTTCCGGTGTCCCCTCCGCGTTCAGCGTGTCGGCGTGGCCGTTCACCGGCTGCGGGACGCCCGCGAGGTCCAGGACGAAGAGGGGGATGCCGAGAGTGTCCGCGCGGGCCCGGGCCTCGTCGGTGTAACCGGCGAGGGAGAAGTACACGCAGTCCGCGGACTCCGTCATCGCCGTCAGCCACAGGCACTCCACGTCCCGCGGCGCCGCCGGGCGCACGGTCGGGTCCACCTGGGCGAGGAGCCCGTGCGCGGCGAGCCCGATGCCGTTCGGGGGCCGCTGGTCGGCGCGGCGGATGTCCCGGTAGCCGAGCCAGCGCAGATACAGCGCGGCGACCGTGACGGCGTCGCGAGCGGTGCGGATGGTGCGCGGCTGGAAGGCGGGGCGGCGGGCGGGGGCGCCGGGCTCGGGCGCCGGTGAGGGGATACCGCTGGCCGTGGACGGCATACGGTCGCGCGTCGACGATGTACCGCTGTCTGCGGACGGCATGCGATCGTCCGTCGACGGTATGCCGCCGCTGTGCGGGCTACTGCCGGCTGTCGGCGGTATACCGCTGTCCGGCGACTGCATACCGTCGTCCGTGGACGGTCTGCGGTCGTCTGTCGACTGCATACCGGCGTCGGGCGGAGGTGTCACCGCCACCGGGATGCGCAGGGCCGTGCCGCACGCGCAGCCCAGCTCCGGCTGCGGCCACTGCCCCAGGCGCCCGCAGGCGGTGCACGGCACGGAGATCCACTCGTTGTCCCAGGCCCGGTGACCCGTCACGATCGGTTCGGCGGCCGGATCCAGCCGTGGGGCCGTGGGGGCGCCGCACGCGCACGGATACACCGGTGCGGTGTAGACGTGCTCGCGTCGGCAGGCCGGGCAGCGCACCGGCACGCTCTCGGGCATGGCCCCCCCAGGTGTCGCGCAGGAATCGGTCACGTCGGGACAGTCGCGTCGGGACAGCGCACCCATCGTGCTCCTCCGCCACCCCGCTTGTCCGGCGCTTGCACCTCTCTTGGCTCTCTTGACGACATGGTCGCGCGCTTTTACATTGATTCCAGATAGTAGAAGTTAAATTCCGCAATGCGGAAGTTTCATATCTGGAGACTGTGCTCACCGCGGGGCGCGACGGGAGTACGCATCCGACAGCCGAAGCAGGAGTACTCGATGGCCCGTATGACCGCTGCCCGCGCGGCAGTTGAGATCCTCAAGCGCGAGGGCGTCACCGACGCCTTCGGTGTGCCGGGCGCGGCGATCAACCCGTTCTACAAGGCGCTCAAGGAGGGGGGCGGCATCGCCCACACCCTCGCCCGCCACGTCGAGGGCGCCTCGCACATGGCCGAGGGGTACACCCGCACCAAGCCGGGCAACATCGGTGTCTGCATCGGCACCTCCGGCCCGGCCGGCACCGACATGATCACCGGCCTGTACTCGGCCATCGGTGACTCCATCCCGATCCTGTGCATCACGGGCCAGGCGCCCACCCATGTGATCCACAAGGAGGACTTCCAGGCCGTCGACATCGCCTCGATCGCCAAGCCGGTCACCAAAATGGCGGTCACCGTCCTGGAGGCGGCGCAGGTCCCCGGCGTCTTCCAGCAGGCCTTCCACCTGATGCGCTCCGGCCGTCCCGGCCCGGTCCTGATCGACCTGCCGATCGACGTCCAGCTCACCGAGATCGAGTTCGACCCGGAGACGTACGAGCCGCTGCCCGTCTACAAGCCGGCGGCGACCCGCGCCCAGATCGAGAAGGCGATCACCTTTCTTCTGGAGTCGGAGCGCCCGGTCATCGTGGCCGGCGGCGGCGTCCTCGGCGCCGACGCCGCCGAGCTGCTCGTCGAGTTCGCCGAGCTGACCCAGACCCCGGTCGTCCCGACCCTGATGGGCTGGGGCGTGCTGTCCGACGACCACGAGCTGAACGCCGGCATGGTCGGCGTCCAGACCTCGCACCGGTACGGCAACGCCAACTTCCTGGAGTCGGACTTCGTCCTCGGCATCGGCAACCGCTGGGCCAACCGCCACACCGGCTACAAGCTGGACGTGTACCGCGGCGACCGCACGTTCGTCCACGTCGACATCGAGCCCACCCAGATCGGCAAGATCTTCCCGCCCGACTACGGGGTCGTCTCCGATGCCAAGGCCGCACTGGAGCTGTTCGTCGAGGTGGCGAAGGAGCTGGAGGCGGAGGGCAGGCTTCCCGACCGCAGCGACTGGGTGGCCTCGACGCAGGAGCGCAAGGCCACGCTGCTGCGCCGTACGCACTTCGACAACGTGCCCATGAAGCCGCAGCGCGTGTACGAGGAGATGAACAAGGCCTTCGGCCCGGACACCCGGTACGTCACCACCATCGGCCTCTCCCAGATCGCCGGCGCACAGATGCTGCACGTCTACAAGCCGCGCCACTGGATCAACTGCGGCCAGGCCGGCCCGCTCGGCTGGACCATCCCGGCCGCGATCGGCGTCGCCAAGGCCGACCCGGACTCGCCGGTCGTCGCGCTCTCCGGCGACTACGACTTCCAGTTCCTGATCGAGGAGCTGGCGGTCGCCGCCCAGCACCGGATCCCCTACGTCCACGTCCTGGTGAACAACGCCTACCTGGGCCTGATCCGGCAGGCGCAGATCGGGCTGGACATCAACTTCCAGGTCAACCTGGAGTTCGAGAACATCAACACGCCGGAGATCGGCGTCTACGGCGTGGACCACGTGAAGGTCGCCGAGGGCCTGGGCTGCAAGGCGATCCGGGTCACCGAGCCGGACCAGCTGGGCGCGGCCTTCGAGCAGGCGAAGAAGCTGGCCGCGGAGTACCGGGTGCCGGTCGTGGTCGAGGCGATCCTGGAGCGGATCACCAACATCTCGATGAGCCGCACCATGGACATCAGCGACATCTCCGAGTTCGAGGAGCTGGCCACCGAGCCGGGCCACGCCCCGACGTCGATCAAGCCGCTGAAGGTCTGACACCACCGGGCACACCAAGGGCGGCCCGTCCGGAAGGACGGGCCGCCCTTTCGCGTCCCCCGTGGTTTTCCCCCGTGGTGCTCCCCCGTACGGGGCCCGCCGCCCCCGTGCCGACGGGCCCCCGATGCACGTAATCTGCCCTACCGCCGGGGCAGTTGAAGCCTCCAGCCCTGTCTTCAGAGGTTCATTTGAGGATGGCGTAGCCCGCCTACGACCGATGTCGTACGCCCGGCCGCTACAGCTCGTGCTCCGACAGCCCGGGCCAGTCGTCGGGTCCGCCGCCCTGCCACTCGATGAGATCGCTCTCCTCGACCTCGATCCGGTCCAGATCGGCCAGCCGCAGGATCTCCACGACATCGTCCAGATGCGAGGCGATCCCCAGGATCACGTCTCCCTCGGTGACCCGCCGGGACCCGTCCAGGGCCGGGGAGTGGACCACGATGTGCGGGTACTGCGTATTGCCCATGTGTTCAGCGTGCGGCGGGTGGGGCGGAGCCGCACGCCGGGCCCGGACAGCACGATGCGCTCCCCCTGCCGGGGGAGCGCTTCGTGTCCGTATGGTGACCGTCCGACGGCGCGAGGCTGGGCGCGACAGGACGTTCGCGCCGCCGGACGGAGCTCGTGGCCCCCGCAAAGGGGGCTGGGTGGGACCGCGGCGGTGTGCGACGGAACCGGGAACCCCTTCCCTCTGGTCGAGAAGGGGACTCGGTCCTTCACCACCGCACTGGCTCGCACGCCGCCACGGTCCTCGCCCTGCCCGCGCCCTCCGCCGTACGACCACCCCTCATCCGGGCCGTCCGGCGTGCCGCGCGGGCCGCGTCCGGAGACCCTGACCTCCCGTCGGATCCCGTACGCTGCTTGCGGTGTCCTGGTCTCAGTCCTCGCGCAGGGCGCGGACCGCCTCCTCCACGCGCTTGCCGTACTCCGGGTCGGCGGCGTGGAAGTGGGCCAGGTTCTTCTCGATCACGTCGTCGCGGGAGACCTGCGAGAGGCCGCCGGCGATGTTCGCGATCAGGCGGGACTTCTCCTCCTCGGACATCAGGCGGTACAGCTCGCCCGCCTGGAAGAAGTCGTCGTCCTTGGTGTGCAGCGGGGCCGTGTGGGTGCCCGTGTGGCCCGACACCGCCAGCGGGGCGGAGAGCGGACGGCCGGTCTCGACCGGGCCGTCGTAGGAGTTCGGCTCGTAGTTCTTGGCGCCGCGGCCCTGGCCGTTGACCGCCATGAAGCCGTCGCGGCCGTAGTTCTGGGCACCGCCCGCCACGGCCTTCGGGGCGTTGACCGCCAGCTGGGTGTGGTTGACGCCCAGGCGGTAGCGGTGCGCGTCCGCGTAGGCGAACAGCCGGCCCTGGAGCATCTTGTCCGGGGACGGGCCGATGCCGGGCACGAAGTTGTTCGGGGAGAACGCGGCCTGCTCGACCTCGGCGAACACGTTGTCCGGGTTGCGGTCGAGGACCAGGCGGCCGACCCGCTGCAGCGGGTAGTCCTTGTGCGGCCACACCTTGGTCAGGTCGAACGGGTTGAAGCGGTAGTCCGCCGCCTCGGCCGCCGGCATCAGCTGGACGTACAGGGTCCAGGACGGGTGCACACCCCGCTCGATGGCCTGCAACAGGTCCGTCTGGTGGGAGTTGGGGTCCTTGCCGGCGAGCTCCGCGGCCTGCTCGCTGCTCAGGGAACGGATGCCCTGGTTGGTCTTGAAGTGGTACTTGACGAAGAAGGCCTCGCCCTCCGCGTTCGTCCACTGGTAGGTGTGCGAGCCGTAGCCGTTCATGTGGCGGTACGACGCCGGGATGCCGCGGTCGCCCATCAGCCAGGTCACCTGGTGCGTGGCCTCGGGGGCGTGCGCCCAGAAGTCCCAGACGTTGTCCGGCTCCTGACGGCCCGTGAAGGGATCGCGCTTCTGCGAGTGGATGAAGTCGGGGAACTTGATCGGGTCCTTGATGAAGAACACCGGGGTGTTGTTGCCGACGAGGTCGTAGTTGCCCTCCTCGGTGTAGAACTTCACCGCGAAACCGCGCGGGTCGCGGACGGCGTCCGCGCCGCCGAGGGAGTCGGCGACCGTGGAGAAGCGCACGAACACCTCGGTGCGCTTGCCGATCGTGCTCAGGAAGTCGGCGTGGGTGAAGCCGGTGACGTCGTCCGTCACCTCGAAGTGGCCGTACGCGCCGGAACCACGGGCGTGCACCACGCGCTCCGGGATGCGCTCGCGGTTGAAGCGCGCGAGCTTCTCCAGGAGGTGCTGGTCCTGGAGCAGGAGCGGGCCGCCGACGCCGGCGGATGCGGAGTTCTGGTTGTCGGCGACCGGGGCGCCGGCCTCTGTCGTGAGCACGCGCTTCGACATCGTGGACCTTCCGTGCGGGTGTCAGCGGAAACCTGTTTCCGCTTCGTGGAGCCTAGAAGTGGGGCAATCTGACGTCAACAGTTTGTTGAATCTGATCTCATGCTGGTTCCGGGCGGCGCCGGCGCCTGGGCGCGACAGGACAGGTGTCAGCGACGGCGCCGCCCGGAAGTCTCGGGGTTCGGCTCAGACCTGGGCGCCGGAGAGGCGCTCCACGGCCCGCAGCAGGGCCGAGTGGTCCAGGCCGCCGTCGCCCTGGGCGCGCAGCGAGGCGACCAGCTGGGCGACCACGGCGCCGACCGGCAGGGCGGCGCCGACGTTGCGGGCGGCGTCGGTGACGATGCCCATGTCCTTGTGGTGCAGGTCGATGCGGAAGCCCGGCTTGAAGTCGCGGCTGAGGAAGTTGGCCTTCTTGCGGGTCAGCACGGTGGAGCCGGCGAGGCCGCCGTTGAGGACGTCCAGCGCGGCCGCGAGGTCCACGCCCGACTTCTCCAGGAAGACCACGGCCTCGGCGCACGCCTGGATGTTCACGGCGACGATCAGCTGGTTGGCCGCCTTCACGGTCTGGCCGGAGCCGTGCGGGCCGCACAGCACGATGGTCTTGCCCAGCGCCTCGAAGATCGGCTTGGCCTGGTCGAAGTCGCCCTGCTCGCCGCCGACCATGATCGACAGTACGGCCTCGACGGCGCCCGCCTCACCGCCGGACACCGGGGCGTCCAGCACCCGGATGCCCTTGTCCTTGGCGGCGGCGGCCAGGTCGACGGAGGTCTGCGGGGTGATCGAGGACATGTCGATCAGCAGGGCGCCCTGCTTGGCGTTCTCCAGGATGCCGTCGGGGCCGTAGGAGATGGCCTCGACCTGCGGGGACGCGGGCACCATCGTGATGATCACGTCGGCGTCGCGCACGGCCTCGGCGATCGAGGAGGCGGCCGTACCGCCGGCGGCGGCCAGGCGGTCCAGCTTGTCCTGCTCCAGCGTGAAGCCGGTGACCTGGTAACCCGCCTTGATCAGGTTCTCGGACATGGGGGAGCCCATGATGCCGAGGCCGATCCACGCGATCTTGGGAAGAGTGTTGCTCATGATGGGGGTGCCTCTCTGACTGCTCTGCAAGGTCGGGGGGTTCAGCGCGCAGCGCGCGCGTCGCGCGGGAGCCACTCGAAGGACTCGGCGCTCGGGCGGTCGCCGGCCTTGTACTCCAGGCCCACCCAGCCGTCGTAGCCGGCCTTCCCCAGCTGGTCGAGCAGCTCCTCCAGCGGGAGCGAACCCGTCCCGGGGGCGCCGCGGCCGGGGTTGTCGGCGATCTGCACATGGCCGGTCCTGGCCGCGTACTGTTCGATGACCGACGGCAGGTCCTCGCCGTTCATGGACAGGTGGTACAGGTCCATCAGGAACCTGGCGTTCCCGAGGCCCGTCGCCTCGTTGACCTTGTCCACGATCCCGATGGCGGCGGGCGCGCTCACCAGCGGGTACAGCGGCGACTCGGGCTGGTTCAGGGCCTCGATCAGCAGGATCGCGCCGATGCGGTCGGCCGCCCGGGCCGCGAGGACCAGGTTCTCCAGGGCGAGCGCGTCCTGCTCGGCCGGGTCCACGCCCTCGACGCGGTTGCCGTACAGCGCGTTGAGCGCCGTGCAGCCGAGGGCGGCGGCGAAGCCGGCGGCGACGTCGATGTTGGCGCGGAACCTCTCCGACTCCTCACCGGGGACCGACAGGGCGCCGCGGTCCGGGCCCGGCAGCTGCCCGGCGTAGAAGTTCAGCCCCGTGAGCCGGACGCCCGCGTCCTCGATCGCCTTCTTCAGGGCGTCGAGCTCGGACTGCTCGGGGGTGGGGGAGTCGACCCAGGGCCACCACAGCTCGACCGCCGTGAAGCCCGCCGCGGCGGCGGCCGCGGGGCGCTCCAGGAGCGGGAGTTCCGTGAAGAGGATCGACAGGTTGACGTTGAAGCGCTGGTCTGCGAATCCCATCGGGGGCCGCGCTCCCTTCCGTAGATTCCGTATTGCGGAAGTTCGTTTCTGCTTAATGGAAGATTGCCGTCGTGTGTCGGCGCTTGTCAAGGGGGGCCGGTCACCGGCCGCCCGAAAAGCCGCGCCGGGCGCTAGGTTGAGCGCGTGCGATTGAGAGTGGAGTTCACGACCGAACCCTTCGACCTGGACGAGGCGCCCGCGCACGCCCTGGTGGCGCGGGAGGTCGTCGAGACGGCGGGACTGGACGCCGTCGACGTCGGTCCGTTCGGCAACACGGCGGAGGGCGGCGCGGACCGCGTGCTCACCGCTGTGGACGCGCTGCTGCGCAAGAGCCTGGAAGCCGGTGCCACCCGGATCTCGCTCCAGGTCAATGTGGTCGACGACGGCATCGGGGAGGGCGGCAGATGACCGGGGACGAGCCCTTCATCACGGCCGTGAAGCCGCTGGTCGACGCCATGGGCGGGGAGATGGTCCCGCCGGACGAGGCCGGCCCCGAGGACGTCGTCCTCGCCTGGGAGGGTGTCGACGTCGTCGCCGTCCGCCTGCCCCAGCTCGCCGACTCGCTCGACCACATCCTGGCCGCCATGGAGCGCCGGCAGGGCCGGCCGCTGGCCGACCTGGACCGCAAGGCCAAGCAGGAGCTCGTGCGTACGCTGGAGGCGCGGGGCGCCTTCGCCGTACGGCACGGCGTGGAGACGGTGGCCGGGGCGCTGGGCGTCAGCCGCTTCACGGTCTACAACTACCTGAACCGGGAGAAGGGCGCGTAGCGCTCCGGGGCGTGCGCCGTCGGGGGTGCCTGGGGCTGTCGTCGGCGGGTGCCCGGGGCTGCCGTCGGACGGCTGTCGCGGCGTCGTGACCGGGCGCGCAGTTCCCCGTGCCCCTTTCGGGTGTTCTCGTTACCCGGAATTTTCAACAAAGTGTTGACGTGACGTTTCCGGGGGCGTTAGCTATCGGCAGCCCGTTCAGCACGAAGGCCGGATCCGGCCACGGAGGCTCCCGTGACTTCGACTTCCACGCCCCCGGGCCTGGCCCGGTTCAACGATCTGGAGGAGCACGCGGCCCTCGCCGCCCTCCACGAGGCGTGTGCCTCCACCGCGTGGGCCCGGCGGCTGCTAGCCGCCCGGCCGTACGCCACCCCCGAGGACCTCTACGCCGCCAGCGACGCCGCCATGGCCGAGCTGAGCACCGCGGACCTGGAGGAGGCGATGGCCGGGCACCCGCCGATCGGACGGCCCAAGCCCGGCGACCCGACCTCCGCGCGCGAGCAGGCCGGCATGGCCGGCGCCGCCGAGGGGCTCAAGGCCGAGATGCTCGAACTGAACCTGGCCTACCAGGAGAAGTTCGGCCATGTGTTCCTGATCTGCGCCACCGGCCGGACCGGCGAGCAGATGCGGGACGCGGTCAAGGAGCGGATCGGTAACGCGCCGGAGCAGGAGCGGGAGATCGTCCGCACCGAGCTGGGCAAGATCAACCGTATCCGACTGGCCCGACTCGTCGAAGAGGACGCCTGACACCATGAGCACCAGCACCACCGCCTCCGTGTCCACCCACATCCTGGACACCTCGGTCGGCCGCCCCGCCGAGGGCGTCGCCGTCCAGCTCAGCGCCCGCTCCGGGCGCCACGCGGGCTGGCAGGCGCTCGGCGGCTCCGCGACCGACGCCGACGGCCGGTGCAAGGACCTGCCGGCCCTGCCGGAGGGGACCACCCACGTACGGCTCGACTTCGCGGTGGAGCCGTATTTCGAGAAGAAGCAAGCCGATGCGCAGCAGGACGCCCCCGCGAATCGGGACAGCGGACCGGCCGTGTTCTTCCCGGAGGTGGCGATCACGTTCGCCGTCGTACCGGGCGAGCACTACCACGTACCGCTGCTGCTCAACCCGTTCGGCTACTCCGTTTACCGAGGGAGCTAGCTAATGCCGACCATCCTGGGACAGAACCAGTACGGCAAGGCCGAGAACCGAGTCGTAAAGATCACGCGGGACGGCGCCACCCACCACATCAAGGACCTCAACGTCTCCGTCGCGCTGAGCGGCGACATGGAGGAGGTCCACTACTCCGGCTCCAACGCCAACTGCCTGCCGACCGACACCACCAAGAACACGGTGTACGCGTTCGCCAAGGAGTACGGCATCGAGTCCGCCGAGCAGTTCGGCATCCACCTCGCCCGCCACTTCGTCACCTCGCAGGAGCCGATCCACCGCGCCCGGATCCGGATCGAGGAGTACGCCTGGGAGCGGATCGAGACCTCCGACGCCAACTCCAAGTTCATCGGCGCCGACGAGGTCAAGCACTCCTTCGTCCGCAAGGGCCAGGAGATCCGCGTCACCCAGGTCACCTACGACGGCGAGCAGTGGGAGGTCGTCTCCGGTCTGAAGGACCTGGTCGTGATGAACTCGACGAACTCCGAGTTCTGGGGTTACGTCAAGGACAAGTACACGACCCTGCAGGAGGCGTACGACCGCATCCTGGCCACCCAGGTCTCCGGCCGCTGGCGGTTCAACTGGACCGACGACGAGCAGCGGATGCCCAACTGGGAGAAGTCCTACGAGCAGGTCAAGAAGCACATGCTCCAGGCCTTCGCCGAGACCTACTCCCTCTCCCTGCAGCAGACGCTTTACCAGATGGGTGCGCGCATCATCAACAACCGCAGCGAGATCGACGAGGTCCGCTTCTCGCTGCCGAACAAGCACCACTTCCTGGTCGACCTGGAGCCCTTCGGGCTCAAGAACGACAACGAGGTCTACTACGCCGCCGACCGGCCCTACGGCCTGATCGAGGCGACCATCCTCCGGGACGGCTGTGAGCCGAAGATCCCGGTCGACATGACCAACCTCTGACGCGGGACGCGTGTCCCCGGTCCGCCCGCCCGGGCCGGGGCACGCCACACCGGAGGAAACACCATGGCACAGCCTGCGCAGGGGCCCGCCGAAGCTCCCTGTTCCACCCCGCCGGCGCACAGCGAGGACGCCGGGGCGTCCGCGCACCCGGTGCACGAGAAGCTCCGCCTCTCGCGGCCCGCCCCCGCCGCGCGCCCGCACATCGCGGGCGCCGCGACGATCCTGTCCTTCCCTCACCTCGGCACCCGGAGCCGCAGGCCGGCCCCGGCACTCAAATCCCCCTAGGGTCCTGCCGTGCCCTCCCCGTGGACACCTCCCCCTGTGCACGGGCCCGCCACTGAAAGACAAGGAAGCACGATGGCACCATCGGCAGCCCGGCGCACCGTCATCGAGAACTGCGCGATCGCGACCGTGGACGCGGGCGACACCGCATACGCCTCCGGGTACCTCGTCCTCGCCGGCAACCGCATCGAGTCGGTCGGCGCAGGCCAGGCCCCCCAAGGCCTGGACAACGTGGTGCGCCGGATCGACGCGAGCGGCCACCTGGCCACGCCCGGCCTGGTCAACACCCACCACCACTTCTACCAGTGGATCACCCGGGGTCTGGCCACCGACCACAACCTGTTCAACTGGCTCGTCGCGCTCTACCCCACCTGGGCCCGGATCGACGAGCGGATGACGTACGCGGCCGCGCAGGGGTCGCTCGCGATGATGGCGCGCGGCGGTGTCACCACCGCCATGGACCACCACTACGTCTTCCCGCACGGCTCCGGCGACCTGTCCGGCTCGATCATCCGGGCCGCCGCCGAGACGGGCGTCCGCTTCACACTGGCCCGCGGCTCGATGGACCGCAGCGAGAAGGACGGCGGACTGCCGCCGGACTTCGCCGTCGAGACGCTGGAGGGCGCGCTCGCGGCGACCGAGGCGACCGTCAGGGAGCACCACGACGCCTCCTTCGACGCCATGACCCAGGTGGCCGTCGCCCCCTGCTCCCCGTTCTCCGTCTCCACCGAACTCATGCGTGAGGGCGCCCAGTTGGCCCGCCGGCTCGGCGTACGGCTGCACACCCACGGCTCGGAGACCGTGGAGGAGGAGAAGTTCTGCCACGAACTGTTCGGCATGGGCCCGACCGACTACTTCGAGTCCACGGGCTGGCTCGGTGAGGACGTGTGGATGGCGCACTGCGTCCACATGACCGACTCCGACATCGCCGCGTTCGCCCGCACGAAGACGGGCGTGGCCCACTGTCCGTCGTCCAACGCCCGCCTCGCCGCCGGTATCGCCCGCGTCCCCGACATGCTGAGGTCCGGCGTCCCCGTCGGCCTCGGCGTCGACGGCACCGCCTCCAACGAGTCCGGCGAACTCCACACCGAGCTGCGCAACGCCCTGCTGATCAACCGGCTCGGCGCGCACCGCGAGGCGGCACTGAACGCCCGTCAGGCGCTGCGGCTCGGTACCTACGGCGGCGCCCAGGTACTCGGCCGGGCCGAGCAGATCGGTTCGCTGGAGCCGGGCAAGCTGGCCGACGTGGTCCTGTGGAAGATGGACACCCTCGCCCACGCCTCCATCGCGGACCCGGTGACCGCGCTGGTCTTCGGCGCCGCGGCCCCGGTGTCGGCCTCCTTCGTCAACGGCAGGCAGATCGTGGAGAACGGCCGCCTGCTGACGGTCGACGAGGACGCCGTCGCCCGCAGCACCCGCGAGGAGGCCCAGCGCCTCGCCCGGATCGCCGCCCAGGCCTGATCCCCGCCCACCCCGGCAACCGGCCGTCCCCGCGGCCGGACCCCGGACCCACTCGTCGGCCACCTCGCACAGCCGGCCCACGGACAAACTTGGCGGTCACCCCGTACGGGCGGTCCACCGAAGATCTCGGCAGGACGGCCCATACGGCCGCCCTGCCGGAGGCCTCGGCGTCCGCCCCGCGCGGGCGGGTCCGCCGCAAGGCTCGGCGGTCGTCCCTGGTGGGCGGTTCGCCGGAAGGCTCGGCGGTCGCCTTGTACGGGCGGCCGGCCGGGAGGAATCGGCGGGTCGGCTTGTGCGGCCGGACCGTCGGAAGGCTCCGGTCGGGAGGGACGGCTCCCGGCCGGGGTCCGTGGACCCGAGCGGGGTCCACGGCAGCCGTTCCGGGGCTCGTGCGCACGCACGGAGCCTCGGAACGGCACCACTCGAACCGCTCACAGCGCCACCCCCGTCCCGGTCCGTCCCAGGGCTCCCGACCCGCTTGAGCCCGGGCGCCCCCTGACCACCCGCACCACCTCCATGAAACCCATGTCGACCAAGACGTGTTAGCCGCTCGGAGGAGCCGCCGTGGCCGCCCATCCTGTTGACGAGAAACTCCCCGCCCTGAAAATGGCGACCAGCGGCCTGCAGCACGTGGCCGCCATGTACGCGGGAGTCGTCGCCCCGCCCCTGATCGTCGGCGCGGCCGTAGGCCTGTCCGGCACCGACCTCACCTTCCTCACCGGCGCCTGTCTGTTCACCGCCGGGCTCGCCACCTTCCTGCAGACCCTGGGGTTCTGGAAGATCGGCGCCCGGCTGCCGTTCGTCAACGGCGTCACCTTCGCCGGTGTCGCCCCCATGACGGCGATCGCCGCCTCCGCCAAGGACAAGTCCGACGCGCTGCCGGTCATCTTCGGCGCGGTCATCGTCGCCGGGCTCCTCGGCTTCCTCGCCGCCCCCTTCTTCAGCAAGGCGATCCGCTTCTTCCCGCCCGTCGTCACCGGCTCGGTCATCACCCTGATCGGCGTCTCGCTGCTCCCCGTCGCCTTCGGCTGGGCCCAGGGCCCCGACCCCAGGGCGAGCGACTACGGTTCGACGACCTACCTCACCCTCGCCGGCATCACCCTGGCCATCGTCCTCGTCCTGCGCCGCTTCACCCGCGGCTTCGTCAAGCAGATCGCGGTCCTGCTCGGCCTGATCACCGGCACGCTCATCGCGATACCCTTCGGCGTCACGGACTTCGGCCCCGTCGCCCACGCGGACGTCGTCGGCTTCCCGGCCCCGTTCCACTTCGGCGCCCCGCGGTTCCAGATCGCGGCGATCCTGTCGATGTGCGTGGTCATGGTCGTCTCCATGACGGAGTCCACGGCCGACATGCTGGCGCTCGGCGAGGTCGTCGAACGCCCCGCCGACGAGAGGACCATCGCCGCGGGACTGCGCGCCGACACCCTCGGTTCGGCCCTCAGCCCGCTGTTCAACGGCTTCATGTGCAGCGCCTTCGCCCAGAACATCGGCCTCGTCGCCATGACGAGGATCCGCAGCCGCTACGTCGTCGCCGTCGGCGGCGGCTTCCTGGTCCTGATGGGCCTGTGCCCGGCGGCCGCCTCGCTCATCGCGGTCGTACCCCGCCCGGTCCTCGGCGGCGCCGGCGTCGTCCTGTTCGGCTCGGTCGCCGCGAGCGGCATCCAGACCCTGGTCCGGGCCGGACTGGAGAAGGACAACAACATCCTGATCGTCGCCGTCTCCCTCGCGGTCGGCATCATCCCGATCACCGCGCCCGGCTTCTACCACGCCTTCCCGGGGACCGCGAAGATCGTCCTGGACTCCGGCATCTCCACCGGCTGCGTCACCGCCGTCCTCCTCAACCTCGTCTTCAACCACATCGGCAAGGGCCGCGAGGCCGAGGACGTCACCCATCCGATGGAGGCGGGGGAGGAACTGGCACCGGCGCGCTGAACCGGCGGCGGGGCGGGGGCCGGGGTCACCCCTCGGTCCCCGCCCCGGCCGCGGCTCTGCACGCGGCGGACTCCGCGGCGATGAGACGGGCCGTCTCCGGGTCGTCCGTCAGGGCGAGGGCCTCGTCGTAGAGGACGGTCGCCGCCTTGTGACGGCCCTGGGCACGGTGGCAGCGGGCGCGCCACAGCCGTACGGCGCCGCGGTACGTGGTCTCGCCCACCGACCTCGAATCGGCCTCCACGGCGTCCAGTTCGCGTGAGGCGGCGTCCGGCTGCCCGCTGTGGAGCAGCACCTGCACCAGAACCAACCGTGTGGTGATGACGCCGGGACCCCCGGATTCGAGCGCCGCGAGGTCCCGGAGGAAGGACCGCAGCTCCGCCTCCGCCTGTGCCGCCTCGCCGAAGTCGAGCTGGAGGGCGGCACGGATGTGGTGCGGGTGTACGAGCGCCTTGGTGTGGACGGCCATGGCGTGGGGGTCCGACCGGTACCGGGCGAGGAGATTCCCGAGGACGTCCAGGGCCTCTCGGCGGCGGTCCTGCCGCACCAGGTTCTGGGCCAGTCGCCGGGACATGTCCAGGTAGAGCCGGGACCGCGTCTCCACGGACGTCTCCAGTTGCACGAGAATGCGGCGGTACAGCTGCTCGGCCTCCGGCAGCAGTCGCCCGGAGTCGAGGGCGTGGGCGGCCAGATGGGCGAGGTGCACGTCGAGGCCGTCCCCGTACGCCCCGAGCTCCGTCATCAGGGTGCGGGCCTCGGCCGTCGCTTCGTCGTCGCGGCCCTGTTCGGCCAGGGTGGCCACCAGGTTGCCCTGAGCCATGATCAGTCTTCTCGGGACCGTCCCCAGGTGACGCAGTTTCCGGATGGAGGCACGCAGTTCCGCTTCCGCTTCGCCCAGCCTGCCCTCCTTCAGCAGTGCCCTCGCCCATCCCAGGCGTGCGAAGACGGTCTCCAGGTGGTCCGGGCCCAGGCTCCGCACGAGCCCCTGGAACAGGTCATGTGTCGCTCGGACCCGCTCCGGGCCCCTGAGCCGGGCATGGTGGGCCCGGTGAACGGCCGACCTCAGCGGGTCGTCGGGGGCCAGGGTGCCGGAGCGCTCCATCAGCAGGGTGACGAGTTCGTCCACGAGGTCATATCGGCTGGACGCGACGGCATACCGCTGGGCCGCCATGCCGAGTTCCAGGAATGCGCCGAGCGACTGGGCGTACTCCGGCGGGACACAGCGGATTCCCGCCGTGATGTGCGGAATGTGGAGCTGCCAGACCTTCCACATCTCGGGCGCCGTCGACAACTCGGCCAGTACCCCGGCGACGCTCCCCGCGCCCCGCCACAGCCCGGCGCGCGTGGGTTCGGGCGCCGTGCGCATCTGCAGCGCGTTCGTCTCCAGGACCAAGGGGTGCGCCGTCAGACACGGCATCACCCACCGGTCCTCCTGGTCGGCCGCCAGCGTCACGTCCTCCACCGTCAGCAGACTCACGTCCCCCAACGCCTCAAGAGCCAGCTCGACCCGCTCGGCCCCCGACGGGAAGAGCTCCTGCCTCGTCTGCACGGCGCGCTGCAGCACCATCACGGGAAACGGCGCCCGGCCGAAGCAGGACAGCAGCCGCATCAGGTCCCTCGCCTCGGGAAGTCCCTGGGCGGCCAGCAGGTCCAGGCTCATCTCCCAGGTGCGGCCGACCAGCCGCCGCAGCCGCCGTTCCCCGGCGGACTGGCCGTCGGGCTCTCCGCGGTCCAGCAACTCCGCGCCGAGCCGGTCGAGTTCGCGGGCATAACCGGCGAAGTCCCGTACCAGCCCGTGGTCGCCGCTGTCGCGCAGCAGCCCGAACCCGCGCCGGGTGCGGGCGAGATACGCCCCGGCCAGCCGCAGGGCCAGCGGCAGTCCGCCGAGCCGCTCGGCCAGCAGCAGGGCGTCGGCCGCCGGGCCCGAGTCACCCGCGAAGTCCATCAGGACGGCGGCCCCGTCCTCGGGCGAGAGGACGTCCACGGACCGGCACCGCCCCTGCCCGCCCCACACCATCGGATTGCCGACCCGGCTGGTGACGACGGTGAGGCCGGCCGGGCTGGTCCGGATCCACCCGGTGCCGTCACCGGCCGCGCCGTCCACGGCGGCGGTCACGGCCGGTTCGTCGGCGTTGTCCACCACGAGCAGCCAGGGCTCGTCGGCCGTGTCGAGGGCCCGCCACACCAGGTCCGTCGCGCTGGACCGCCCGGACCAGGCGGCCTCGACCTGCTGCTCCGAGACACCCAGTTCCCGTGCGACCTGGCGCATTCCCGTCGTCAGCCGCTCGCGGGTGGTGGCGGAGAGCCAGAACACCCGGCGGCCCTGCCGGTGGGCGTACTGCGCCAGCCGCAGCGCCACGGTCGTCTTCCCGCCGCCGCCCAGCCCGTGCAGCACCTGCACCTGGTCAGCGCCCTCCAGCAACTCCCGCTCCAGCGCGGCCAGCAGCTCGTCCCGGCCCCGGACCCGCCCCGGAAGCTCACCGTAGGGCGCGCGGACGGAGAAGGTGCCGGGCGCGGCGGCGCTGCCGGGACCCGCCGGCACGGGGGCGTCGGCCGCGACCGGTGTCCCACCGCGTCGGCGGCCCTTGTGCGCCCGCTCCGCGTCCTTCGCCGCGTCCACCGCCCGCCGCCACTCCACGTCCGGGACCACCCTGCTGCCCTTGAGCAGGGCCGCGACAGTGGCCCAGGTCGGCGCGCGGGTGCCGGAGAGGGCGTCCGAAACGGTCGTACGCCCCACCCCGCAGGCGGCGGCGATCTCCCGGAGACTGCCGAACCCGGCCGTGGAGAGGACCCGCCGCAGCCGGAGGGCCAACGCGCGTACCGGCTCCGGGGCCTCCGGATCGACGGGCGTCAACGCCAGTCCCGCGCACGGCCGCTGCTCCCTGCCCGTCCTCATGTGCTCCTCCACCCCCATGGTGCCGTCGAACGAGCCTACGGGGTGGGCGTCCCCGTCCGCGCGGGTTCCGGAAGTGTCCGGACCCGGACACCCGCGGACACCCGGACAGCCGACGTCACCGCAGCTCACGGTCGTGGTGTCCGGCTCCTGTCCGCAGCCGCTGCCGGCCACCCGCAACCGCCGCGTACACCGGGAGCGCACCGGCTGGAACACCGGCCGGCGGCATGGACCCGCCGGCGGACGAAGGGAACGGACCGTGCACATCATCGAGTTGGTCCACCAGCACCAGGACGCGATCGTCGTGGCGATCCGGCTGGGCGGCGCGGCGTGGCGTGCGGTGAGGGCGGTGCGGCGCGTACTGCACGATAGGGAGGCACCGAGCGCCGACGGGGGAGTACGCCATGAACGAGTCCGGCCGTGTCGAGGCCTTCAGCGACGGCGTGTTCGCCATCGCCATCACCCTGCTCGTCCTGGACATCAAGGTGCCCAGGACGGGTGACCACGGCGGGCTGTGGGCCGCCATCGGCGCGCAGTGGCCGTCGTACGCCGCCTATGTGGTCAGCTTCCTGGTCATCGGGATCATGTGGGTCAACCACCACCAGCTGTTCAGCTATGTCGCCCGGGTCGACCGGCCGCTGATGTTCCTGAACCTGATGGTGCTGATGGTCGTGGCCGTCGTGCCCTGGCCGACGGCCATGCTCGCCGAGTACCTGCGCGAGGGCACCGCCTCGCACGCGGCGGCGGCCGTCTACAGCCTGGTGATGGTGGCCATGGCCCTCGCCTTCCAGGCTCTGTGGTGGCACCTCACCCGCACCGGCCACCTCTTCGACGCGCGCGTGGACACCGCGGCGGCCCGAGGAACCCGCGCCCGCTTCGCCCTCGGGTCCCTCGGCTACCCCCTGACGGTGGGCCTCGCCTTCGTCTCCGCACCCCTGACCCTGGCCGCCCACGGCCTGCTCGCGCTCTACTACGGCTTCAACCAGGTCCCGGTGCCGATCCGCCGCGACCGGGCCATGCCATGAGACCGGCCATCGCGAGCGCTCGGCGCGGCGAGGCCGAGCGGGCCGGCCGCGCACGTCCCGGACCCGGGCGCACGGCGGGGGCGCTCACACCCGGGCCGCTCGACGCGCAGGCTCCGTGCGGGGCTACAGGCCGAACAGGCCCGGGTCGACGGCCAGTTCCTCGAAGACCTTGCCCGGGTCCGCCACCAGTCTGCGCTCCTTGAGGTCCAGCAGGCCGGTGACCGCGGTGAGTTCGGCCGCGACCGTGCCGTCCGGCTTGCGGATCTCCTGCCGGACCCGGAAGGTCTTGCCCCCACCCCACTCGAACGCGCAGGTCACGTCGACCTCGTCACCGGCGAGCAGCTCGTGCCGGTAGCGGATCGTCGTCTCCAGCGACACCGGTCCCACCCCCCGGCCCATGAGCTCGGCCTGGGTCACTCCGGCCGCCTTCAGGAGGGACCAGCGGGCGTGCTCCGCGTAGTTGACGTACACCGCCTGGTTCAGATGGCCCTGCACATCCGTCTCGTAGCCGCGGACGGTCACGCGTACGGAAAACGGTTCGCTCACGGGTTCCCCTTCTCGTGTACGGCACACTGACCCGCCGATCCTCGCACGCCGCTCACATCCGGCGCGGCGAGGCGAGCAGGTACCGCACCCTCGTCCGCGGTTCGGTGTACTCGCCGGCCTGCCAGCCCGCGCGTGCCAGCGTGGCCGCGCAGGACGCGAGGGCCCGCGCGTCCTGCGCGTACACGGCGACCGCCTCCGGCTGCGGGGTCGCGCGGACCCGGTAGCCGTCCGTGTCCCCGCCCGCGGGACGGTGCCCGGCCGCCTCCAGGGCGAGTGCCGCCGCCCGCACCAGATGCGTGCGCTCCCAGCCGCACGGCCGGTCCGCCGCGCCGTCGGGGTTGGTCATGCGGCGCAGCTCCAGCAGCCCCTGCCAGGCGCTGTGCACCTCACGCAGCCGCGCCGGACCGTCCGCGGGCGGCGACTCCTCGCCACCGGCCCGCGCCGCGAACACGCCCGTGGCCGGCGTGGGCTCCTCGGGCGCCGGGGGCTGCGCCTCCCGTATCCGATGCCCGGCCGGGGTCAGGAAGTGCTCGTGCGGCGGCCGCGGATGCCGGAACGCCAGCCCCCGCGCGACCAGCGCCGCGAGCTGCGCCCCGGTACCGCGCAGCCGTCCGGTCACCGGATCGGCGGCCTCGATCAGACGCCGCTGCGCGGCGGTCGGCGGTCGCGTCACAGCGCGCTCCTTCCGGTACCGTTCCCCGTCCGGGCCGTCTGCCGGACGGCCTCCTGTGCAGAGTACGGTCCGGGTCCGACAACGGGGTTCCGCTACTGCGGCGGCCGGATGTTCCACCCCGCCACCACCGGCCGCCCGTGCTCCGTGCCCAGGCGGCACAGTGCCCCCGTCGCGAGCTGGAACAGGGCCCCCTGCCGGGGCGGGAGACCGAGGCGGCGGGCGGTCAGGACGCGCAGGAAGTGGCCGTGGGCGATCAGGACGACGCCGCCCTCGGTGCCGGCGAGGGCGGCATCGGCCTTGGCCAGCACCCGGTCGGCGCGCTCGCCGACCTGCTCCGGGGTCTCGCCCGGATGCTCCGGCGGCCCGGGTGCGACCCCGTCCGTGAACAGGAACCAGCCGGGGCGGCTCCGCTGGATCTCCACGGTGGTCACGCCCTCGTAGCCGCCGTAGTCCCATTCGCGCAGGTCGGCGTCGACCCGGGCGTCCGGGATCCCGATGAGCCCGGCGGTCTCCCGGGCCCGCCGCAGGGGGCTGACGAACGCGGCCCCGATCCGGTGCGAGCGGATCAGCGGCACCAGCCGGCGCGCCTCCTCCCGCCCGTGCTCGGTGAGGGGAACGTCGGTCCAGCCGGTGTGCCGTCCGGACCGCGACCACTCGGTCTCACCGTGCCGGACGAGAAAGAGGTCAGCCACGTCAGCGCCCTTCCCGCTCGCCTGTCAGCACCGTGTCACAGGGCGGCGGCCGCCCGCAGGACGGACTCGGCCAGTCGGCCGTTCTCCGGGGCCGCGCCCACCCCGGAAGGGAAGGAGAACCGGCGCCGGGTGTAGGCGTACGCGATGCCGTTCGCCGGGTCGGCGAAGCCCAGCGAACCGGTCGCGCCGCTGTGCCCGAAGGTGCCGGCGCCGAGGAACGGGTAGAGCGCCGGGGTGTGCTCGAAGCCGCGCGCGAAGTGGTCCTCGCTGCCGGTGACCAGGTCCGGGCCGCCCGGGGTGCGCAGCTCGCCGAAGAGGGCCGCGGTCGCGGGCGTGAGCAGCGGCGGCCTGCCGTCCACGGAGCTGATGGCGGCCGCGAACATCCCGGCGACCCGCGGGCGTTGCCCACGCCGCCCGAGGACGCCGGCCCGAGCGCCTTCACCCGGGGGTGGTTGCCGAAGGCCACGAGGTCGATCGGCGCCGGCCCGTGCGCGCCGAACGCGATGCCCCGGATGCTGTCCGGGGCCGCCGCCCGCTCCTTCAGCAGTACGGCCTCCTCCGGGGTCGGCACCAGCGGCTGCACGTCCACCCAGCGCGGCTCCGCCGCCGCGGGCAGCCCCAGGTAGTAGTCGAGCCCGTACGGCGACCGGATCCGCTCCTCGTACAGCTCCTGGACGGACCGGCCGGTCGCCCGGCGCACCACCTCGCCGGTGAGGGCGCCGATGACGAAGGCGTGGTAGCCCCAGGCGGTGCCCGGCTCCCACAGCGGCCGGCGCTGCGCCAGCCGGGCCGCGGTGATCCGGTCGTCGGCCAACTCCTCGACGGTGAAGGCCTGTTCTGCGTCGTTGACGAGTCCGGCACGGTGCTCCAGCAGCTCGCCCAGCGTCAGCCGGTCCTTGCCGTGGGCGCCGAACTCGGGCCAGTAGGCGGCCACTTCACGGTCCAGGTCGAGCACCCCGTCCTGCACCAGCAGGGCGACGACGAGGTGGGCGGCTCCCTTGGCGAGGGAGTACAGGGTCGTCAGGGAGTCCCCGTCGATGCCGTCGCCGCCCCACAGGTCCACCACGCGCCGCCCGTGCCGGTACACCACGAACTGTGCGCCCGGATCGTCCCGTTCCCCGGCGAGCACCGCCGCGAACTCCTCGCGTACGCCCTCGAATCCCTCCGCCACCGTGCCGTGCACATCGATCCGCATGTGTCGTTCCCCCTGTCCGTTGATCACCGGCAGGGACCGTAAACACCCGGTGGCGGCCGGGCATTCCCGGTGGCTCAGGTGCCCGGCGGGACCAGTGTGCTCTCGGGGCCGAGCTTCTGGGCACCGGAGTCGGCGTACAGCGAGGTCTCGCCGTCGGACCAGCGCACGAGCAGGTCGTTGCCCGTGTGGTCCGGGGTGAGGTCGCCGGTGGTCATGACCTGGGCGTGCGTCCAGGTGCCGTTCGGGCCGCGCAGCCGGGACCGGGTGCCCGGTCCGCCGGCCGAGACACCGGCGTAGCTGTCGAGCGTGCCGTCGGACGAGACCGCGAGCAGGTCCGCGCCGGCCGTGCCGCGCAGGGCGCCGCCGCTCAGCAGCGTGGCCTTGGTCCAGGTGCCGTTCGCCGCGAGGATCTGCTTGCCGGTGCCGAAGGACCCGGCGCGGACCGCGGTGTAGAGGACCAGGCTGCCGTCGGAGCGGCGCGCCAGCACATCGGTCGCGCCCGTGGCCCCGTGGAACTGCCCGGCGGTGAGCTGTACGACGTTCTTCCAGACCGAGTTGGGCTTCGCCATCTGTATCTCGCGGCCCACTCCCGAAGGGCTGAGGTCCGGGTACAGGGTGGCCTCGCCGTCCGACCAGCGCACCAGCAGGCCCGGCCGGCCGCCGGTGAAGGTCCCGCCGGTGATGTTGCGGGCGTGCGTCCAGGTGGTGTTCGCCTTCAGCAGCTGCTTCTCGGCACCGAACGCGCCGTTGCCGTCCCCGGGGTACAGGGTGACCCCGCCGTTGGACCAGACGACGAGCAGGTCGCCGAGGTGGTCGCCGGTGTAGTCCGCGGAGGCCATCAGCGCGGCCTTCTGCCAGCGGGCCGCGCCGCCCGGCAGCTGGAGCCCCTGGTACGCGGGCAGACCGGCGGACGGGCCCTGGTTCGCGACCGCGTTGGCGAGCAGGTTCTGGGCGTCGGCTCCGAACGCCGGGGCGTAGCTGATGTAGTCGACGTTCGCGTCGTTGCCGCCGCCGTTGTAGCCGCCGAGGTTGCCGATGACGTGGCCGGTGCCCGCGTCGTCCTGGTAGTCGGTGATCCACGGGCTGCCGGACACGCCGCCGTAGTAGCCGCCGCAGGTCATCGACATCTGCCGGTAGCCGGGTAGTTGCCGCGTCGGCACGGTGCACTTGACGGCGCTTCCGGCGCTGTTGTGCCCGTAGGAGGGATAGCCGACGACGGTCACGTTCTGGTGGGTGTAGCCGTTCGCGGGGGTGAAGGTCAGTCCGCCGCCGACCGCGTCCTGGAGGCTCTGGCCGCGCTGGTTGGCCGAGACCCTGGCGAACGCGGTGTCCAGGTCCGACGCGGGCCCCTTGGTGGTCGTCGACCCCTTGTCGGGCACGTAGCGGGGGTCGGTGAAGACCCGCTGGATGTGGAAGATGCCGTACGGCTGCCGGTCGGGGCTGGCACCCTTCACGAACCTGGGGACGAAGATGTAGTCGCCCTTCATGCTCAGCGCGCAGTGGGCGGCGGTGAGCACGATGTTCCGTGCCGTGGTGTCGATCACACTGCCCGTGCAGTGCCAGGTGGTGCCGCCCGGCCCGTCGGACCCGAAGAACGTCCCGACGACACGGGTCCCCTGGAAGGGCGTGCCCTGCGGCCGGCCCGCCGTCGCGACCCCCGGGCCGGGCCGGTCCGGCTGTGTCCGGTCCCCGTCCAGCGGCGCCGCGTCCGCCATCCGCTGCGCGGTCCAGAAGCGGGCGGCCTGCTGCGCCTCCTGCCCGGCGGGGGGCGCCGGCGACGCGGCGGCCCGGGCCTGCGCGGGCGCGACCACGCTGCCGAGGGCCGCGCCGCACACCACGGCGACGGTCGTCCGGCGTATGCGCGACGAGGACGGTCTTCTGGACGTGGACAACGGTGCTCCCCCTGGTCTGCTGCGGGTCTGTCGGAACCGGCCCGGGGAAACGGCGGCGCGGCGCTGGCAGGGCGCGAAGATTCCCCCCGGTTCGTGCGGGGCGATCTTCGCACAGGCGCGCGAATACACGAAACGGGCTACTGGCGGTATCCGCCGAGGAACCGTCCGATCCTGCCGATCGCCGCCTCCAGGTCCTCCGCGTGCGGCAGGGTGAGGATGCGGAAGTGGTCGGGGGAGGGCCAGTTGAAGCCGGTGCCCTGGACGACCTGGATCTTCTCGCGGAGGAGGAGGTCCAGCACGAACTTCTCGTCGTCGTGGATCCGGTGCACCTCCGGGTCGATGCGCGGGAAGGCGTACAGGGCGCCCTTGGGCTTCACGCAGGACACGCCGGGGATCTCGTTGAGCTTCTCCCAGGCCACGTTGCGCTGCTCGTACAACCGGCCGCCGGGCAGCGTGAGTTCGCGGATGGACTGACGGCCGCCGAGCGCGGCCTGGATGGCGTACTGGGCGGGCGCATTGGGGCACAGGCGCATGGAGGCCAGCATGGTCAGGCCCTCCAGGTAGTCCTTCGCGTGCTGCCGGGGGCCGGTCACGACCAGCCAGCCGGAGCGGAAGCCCGCCACCCGGTACGTCTTCGACAGGCCGCAGAAGGTGAGGACGACCAGGTCGGGGGCGAGGGCGGCGGCCGAGTGGTGGACCGCGTCGTCGTAGAGGATCTGGTCGTAGATCTCGTCGGCGAACACCATCAGGCCGTGCCGGCGGGCGAGGTCCAGGATGCCCTCGACGACCTCCTTGGGATACACCGCGCCCGTGGGGTTGTTCGGGTTGATGATGACCACGGCCTTCGTCCGGTCCGTGATCTTCGCCGCCATGTCGGCCAGGTCCGGGTTCCAGTCGGCCTGTTCGTCGCACAGGTAGTGCACCGCCTTGCCGCCGGCGAGGGTGGTCACGGCGGTCCACAGCGGGTAGTCCGGTGCGGGGACGAGGATTTCGTCGCCGTCCTCGATCAGTGCCTGTACGGCCATGGAGACCAGCTCCGAGACGCCGTTGCCCAGGAAGACGTCGTCCACGCCGACATCGAGGCCGAGGTGCTGATAGCGCTGGGCGACCGCCCGGCGGGCGGAGAGGATGCCGCGGGAGTCGCTGTAGCCGTGCGCCTTGGGCAGCATCCGGATCATGTCCTGGACGATCTCCTCGGGCGCCTCGAACCCGAAGGCGGCGGGGTTGCCGGTGTTCAGGCGCAGCACGCTGTGCCCGGCCTCCTCCAGCGCGTTGGCGTGCTCGATCACCGGGCCGCGGATCTCGTAGCAGACCTCGCTGAGCTTGTTCGACTGCCGGAACTCCATGCGCCCCTCCGGAAACTCGTGTTGCTTGGTTTTACCAAGTGGGAGCTTGGAAAGTCCAATGACATGTCTAGACTGCGGGTCATGTCACCTCGCCGAAGCTACGACCAGTACTGCTCCGCAGCCCGCGCCCTCGATCTCGTCGGCGACCGCTGGACCCTGCTGATCGTCCGGGAGCTGCTGGCCGGCCCCCGTCGCTACACGGACCTGCACGCGGACCTGCCCGGCGTGAGCACGGACGTACTCGCCTCCCGGCTGAAGGACATGGAGCGCGACGGCCTCACCACCCGCCGCCGGCTGCCCCCGCCGGGAGCGGCCTACGTCTACGAACTCACCGCGCGGGGGCGCGAGTTGCTTCCCGTGCTGCAGGCGCTGGGCAGCTGGGGCGAGGCCGAGCTGGGCGAGCGCCGGCCGACCGACGCGGTCCGCGCCCACTGGTTCGCGCTGCCCCTGCTGCGGGCCCTGGAGGGGGAGGGGACCGTGGAAGTGCGCCTGGCGGAAGGGGAGTTCCATCTGCGTGCCGGCGCGGAGGAGGGTCCGGTGTACGGTCACGGGCCCGCGCCCGGCGGGGCCGACGCCCGGCTGGAGCTGGACGCGGCGACCTGCGAGGCCGTGGCGCGGGGCGAAGCGGGCCTGCCGGACGCGGTACGGGCCGGCCGGGTGACGGTGACGGGGGACGGCACCCTCGCCAAGGCCTTGCGGGAGGCGTGACCCCGGCGGGTCCGCCGCGGCCGTCCGGCACGGCGCGAAGGCCCGCCCGGCGGGCGGGCCTTCGACGACGTCCGATCACACGTCCGGCGGCACCCGGGACGGCCGTCCCGACCCCCGGGTCAGCGCGTACCCGCCGATACCGGCGAGCGCCGCGAGCACACCGCCGATCGCGGTCCACACCCACCGGTCGGACCACCAGCCGGAGGACCAGCCGTCGTCGGAGCCGAAGCTGGACAGGACCGCCGTCCTGGAACCGTCCCCGTCCGCCGCGGACCTGACGGCGATCCCGGGGACCAGCGGCTTGCCCAGCGAGCCGTCCACCGCCGCCGCGCCGCCGATGTCCTGGGAGCCGGCGCGCACCTCGGCGCTCACCGGCTTGCCCAGGTCGGCGGAGCCGAGGTCCACGACCGTCAGCCGGATGTAGTACGTGCCCGGCAGCGGATCGCCCGCCCACGGCTCGGACCAGGAGCGCACCGTCCGCAGCACACAGGCCAGTTCGACGGAGGGCGCGCCCTGCCCGGCCGTACGGGTCGCCGCCCCGTACTGGCAGGCCTGGCGGCGCCGCAGCCCGTCGTACACATCGATCTGCCAGGTCTGCGCCCCGTGCGTGGCGGGCAGCTTCACGCTCGCCTCGACGGTGGGCTGCTGCCCGGTGTCCGCGGGGAACGACCAGTACAGGTAGTCACCCGTCGAACCGGACGCCGTGGCCCGCTGCCCCTGCCGGATCTCCGTCGCCGTACGGAACGAGGTGCCCGCCCGGGTGGGGGCCTTGCCGTCGGCGGAGGCGCCGGGAGACGGGGAGGAGTCGGCCGCGGCCGGTCCGGCCGCGAGCCCGAGTGCCAGCAGCGCCGCACCCATCACACGTGTGATCCGCATCAGTTCGTCCTCCAGACCGCGACCCGCCAGCGCGACAGCCAGCCCCACAGCAGACCCGCCAGGAAGCCGGTCAGCACCAGCGCACCCAGCAGCCACCAGCCGCGGCCGAGACCGAAGGAGGCCACGTCGTGATGCCCGGACGGCCCGTCCACGACGTCGACCGTCAGCTCCAGCGGCAGACCCGGCGTGGTCTTGACGCCCGCCGCGGCCGAGAAGGAGTCGGTGACCTGCAGGCACACCGTCTCCGCGGGCGCGTTGTCGTCATCGCTCCCGGGCTTCGGATAGCGCAGACCCGTCGAGATCACGTCCGTACGGCCCGTGCCGGCGGCCTCGCCGCGCACGATCTCCCGTCCCCGCTCGGTCACCGCCCGCAGCAGCACCCCGTAGTCCGGGTTCACGGCGCGGTCGTCGGCCACGCTCACCGAGGCGCGCAGCTCCTTGCCGGGAGCCACCTCGACCTTGTACCAGCGCTGCTGCCCGAACTCCGCACGGTCCGTGTACAGCCCGGACTTCAGCGTCGGCGCCTTCTCGCACTGCGCGGCGCCCTCGGTGGCCACCGGCGTCACCACCGGATCGGCCGCCCGGTCCACCAACTGCCCGACCCGGTCGGACAGTTCCTCCTTGTGCCGGACGTCGGTGTAGGTGCCGCCGGTCGCGTCCGCGATGCAGCTGAGCTGGTCGCGGGTCTTGGCGTCCGGCACCAGGCCGAGGGTGTCGATGGTCAGCCCGATGCCCTTGGCCGCTATCTCGCGGGCCACCTCGCACGGGTCGAGCGGCTGGCAGGTGTCCTCGCCGTCGCTGATCAGGACGATACGGCGGCTGCCCGCGCCGCCGTTGAGGTCGTCCGCCGCCTTCAGCAGCGCGGGCCCGATCGGCGTCCAGCCGGTCGGCTGCAGCGTGGCCACCGCCGTCTTCGCTTCGGTCCGGTTCAGCGGGCCGACCGGGTAGAGCCGCGCGGTGTCCTTGCAGCCCTCCTTGCGGTCGTTGCCGCGGTAGTTGGCGCCCAGGGTGCGGATGCCGAGCTCGACCTCCTGCGGCGTCGCGTCCAGCACCTCGTTGAACGCCTGCTTCGCCGCGGCCATCCGGGAGCCGCCGTCGATGTCCCGCGTCCGCATCGAACCGCTGACGTCCAGCACGAGTTCGACCTTCGGGGCGGCCGCCTGTGTCTCGTCGGCGACGGCTCCGCCGGGGCACGCGATCCCGGCCGCCAGGGCGGCGAGCAGGGCGCAGACTCCCGCCGCCAGCCGTTGTCTTGTGATCATCGCCGGATCTTATGGAGCGGACCGTCCGGGCTCCAAAACGAGCGGCGCCCGGATCACCGCCCCGCGCCGGACGCGCCGGTCCGCCGACGGGTTCCCCGTGCTCAGCTCATCGGGTTGGGCAGGGCCGTCCACTGGTCGCCCGGGGTCCCCGGAGACAGCCGCATCAGGGTCAACGCCTTCGCCGGCAGCGGGCCCTCACGCAGGGCGCGCAGGCCGGGGCCGTCCGCGAGGTCCGGTACGGCGGCGGACAGGGCCGCCCCCAGCGCCGCGGCGGACCCCGCCGTACCGGCCAGCGCGCCCGCCACCAGGGAGCCGAACAGCTTGCGGCGCAGGACCGTCTCGTCGTCGTTGACCAGGCGGCCGGTGAGCGCGGGCGGGACGATGCCGTGCCGGGTCAGGCGGGCCGGGCTGATCCGGATGTCGGCCAGGTCGCGGTAGACCAGCCGTCGGGGGGTGCCGTCCGCCGCCAGGACCACCAGCAGGTTCTGGCCGTGCGCCTCCAGGGCCACGCCGAGGTCGAGCAGGCGCAGCCCCACGGTCAGGGCCAGGCGGGTGAACGCGGCCATCCAGGCGGGCGCGTCCGGCAGGCCGGTGGTGGCGAGCGCGGCCACCGGGAGGACCCGTTCGCCCGGGCCCGTGTACACCTCGGGCGACTCGCGCAGCAGCGCGGCCAGGTCGGGGGAGTGGGCCGAGACCGCGCCCAGCGTGCGGGTGAAGTGCAGCAGGCCGTCGGTGCGGGCCGTCAGCTCCTCGCCGAGGGCCGTCAGCGGCGCGGCGGCCTGGACCGAGTACGCGGAGATGTCCCGCACGGAGGACGTCAGCCGGACGCTCAGCGCGGTCTTCACGTGCGCGCCGCCCGGCAGTGCGAGGGTGCGCAGCGACAGCAGGGGACGGGCGGGGTGCCAGGGGCCGTACGACCGCTTCAGGACGTGGTCGGCCTGCCAGGGGTGCACGGGCACCAGCAGCCGTGCGCCGTCGCGCAGTTCCTCCGGCCAGTCACCGCTCACCAGGCAGTCCGCCGCCGGCACCGGCACCGTCCCCAGCCGCACCACCGGCCGGTGCTCCGGGCCGTACGCCAGCTGCTCGGCCACCGAGAAACCGGGACGGGCACGGCAGCCCGGGTGGTACGGATGCCCGTCGGTCACCCGCTGCTCCCACTCCCAGTCCTGCCCGGGCCACTCCTTCGGGTGGTCCGCGCCGGCCCGTGACAGCGCCAACGAGGCGACGCTGTCCGCCAGTTCGGCGGCGAAGGACGCGCCGTGCGGCACGGCGAGGGCGGTCATCAGCGCGGCCGGGTCCACCTGGCGCTCGCGGTCCAGGCGGACGCCGGTGACGTACGCGCTCGTGGCGTACGGGTCCGCGTGCGGCCCGTGCAGCGTCCGGCCGTCGGCGAGCCGCAGCGCCAGGCTGTGCGCGCCGCGCACCCGGCCGGTGATCCACGGCAGCGGCTCGTGGGCCAGCGCACGCCACAGCCGGGTCAGCACCGCGGCGCGGGCGCCCGGCAGCTCCGCCGTGTACCGGGGCAGCAGCGCCGGCCGGACGGCCGCCAGCTCCTCGGCGACCCGGGCCTCGGTGGTGGGGGGACGGTGCATGGTCGGCTCCTCGGTTGCACACTGCACGCAGGACGATGGTCGGGGACCACAGACATACTGGGCGCGACGGCCCCCGACGAAACGAAGGGATCGCGTGGAGCTGACATCCCCCGCCCCCGCCCCCGCCGACGCCGACGCCGTCGGCCGCCGCGCCGACGCCTACGCGGCCGCGCCCGTGCTGAACTGCCTGCTGCGCGAGGTGGCCGAGCCGGATCCCGGTGACCCGCGGGTGCACCGGCTGCCGAGCGGGCGGCTGCTGCGGGTGCGTCCCGGCCGCCGTCCCGCCGACCCCGAGGTGCGCGCCGCCGGGGCCTGGCACCGCGTCGGCCACACCGAACTGGTCAAACTCGTGACCGAGGAACTGCGCCGGCACACCGGGCTGGCGGGCGGCGACGTGCCCGCCGAGATGGCCGACAGCCGGGACGCGGTCGCCGCGCTGCTCACCGCCCGCGCCCGGGCGACACCGCCCGCGGACCCCTATCTGCTCTCCGAGCAGTCCCTGATCACCGGTCATCCCTGCCACCCCGCCCCCAAGGCGCGCGGCGGCGGCCCGGTCGCGTCCTGGCTGCCGTACGCCCCGGAGGCGCACGCCCGTTTCCCGCTGGTGCTGCTCGGGGTCCGCGAGGACCAGGTGGCCGAGGAGGGCGACACCGGCGCCCTGGACGCGCTCGGCTCGGCCCCGCCCGGCTACCGGCTGCTGCCTGCTCACCCCTGGCAGCTGGAGCTGGTGGGCCGGGAGCTGGCGGAGGCCTTCGCGGACGGCCGTCTGCTCCGTCTCGGCACGACCGGCTTCGACACCTGGCCGACGGCGGCCGTCCGCACGGTGTACGAGCCTGAGCGCGACCTGTTCCTGAAGTTCAGCCTGGACGTCCGCATCACCAATGACGTCCGCCGGCTGTGGCGCCACGACCTGCGCACCGTGCGCCGTACCGACCCGCCCGCCCGGCACGCCTTCGCGGCCGTCGGTCCGCCCGCGGCCTGGCTGAGCGACCGCGGTCACCGCACCGCCGCCTTCGCCTACGAGGAGCTGGCCGTCCTCGTCCGCGACGGCCTGCGGGGCCATCTCCCGCCCGGCGCCACCCCCCTGCTCGCGGCCGGACTCGCGGAGGGCTTCGACGGCAGTCCGCTGGCCACCGCGGCCGACCCGGCCGGCTGGTGGGAGGCGTATCTGCGCCAGGTCGTACCTCCCGCCCTCACCGCCTTCGGCGACCACGGCGTCGTCGCCGAGGCCCACCTCCAGAACACCCTCGTCGCCGTGGACGCGGCCGGCACCCCCGTGGCCGCGCTGTTCCGGGACGCCGAGGGCGTCAAGCTGCTGCCGGAGGTGAGCCGGGCCGCGGGCTGGGAGCGGCTGGTGTACTGCCTGGTGGTGAACCAGCTCACCGAGATCGCCGCGGCCCTCGCCGAACACCACCCCGGCTTCGACCCCTGGCCCGCGGCCCGCCGTGAACTGGCCCGGCACGACCTGCCCGAGATCCCCGCCCTGCTCACCGCGCCCACCCTGCCCGGCAAGACCAACCTGCTGCTGCGCTGGACCGGCGCGGACGGCGCGGACGCCCGCTACCTGCCCGTGCCCAACCCGCTGGCGGCCCGCTGACCCCCGGTGCGGCTCACCGGGCCGTGCCGAAGTCCTGGGTCCAGTAGCTGCCCGGCTGTGCGAGACCGACGCCGATCTGCTGGAACGAGCAGTTGAGGATGTTGGCGCGGTGCCCGGGGCTGGACATCCAGCCCGCCATGACCTCGTCCGCCGTGGCGTAGCCGTAGGCGACGTTCTCGCCGTAGGCGCTCCAGGCGTAGCCGGCGGCCGTGATCCGGTCGCCCGGCGCGGAGCCGTCCGACCCGGTGTGCGACATGTTCTGGTGGGCCGCCATGTCCGCGCTGTGCGCCTGCGCGGCCTTGGTCAGCGCCGGGTTCAGGGTCAGGTCCTGGCAACCGGCCTTGGCGCGCTCGGCGTTGACGAGCTGCACGATGCGCGCGACGACCGCGGACGCCGTGGCGGTGGCCTTCGGCGTGCTCGGCGCGGCCTTCGGGGTGCTCGGTGCGGCAGGGGCCGAGGGGGCGGCGGCGGTCGGCCGGGGAGCACGGGTCGTCGCGGGCCGGGGGGCCGCGGCCTTCGTCGGGGCGCTCGGGTGAGCGGTGGCCCGGGGCGTGGACGGCGCGCTGGACGGCGCGGTGCCGGTGGGGTGGCCGTTGCGGTGGTGATGGTGGTGGTGCCGGTGGGGTTGCTGCCACTGCAACGGGGCCGCGGGTGTCACGGCGGCCTGGGACGGGTCGTCCGGGCCGTACGGCCAGTCGGAACAGGCCAGGGCGACGGATGGTACGCCGACGGCGCCGATGGCGACGGCGGCGATGACTATCCGCCGGTAGTGCTGCGTCCTGCGGTGCTTGCCCATGCGTGAACCTCACTCGGTGATCGCCGAGTGGTCATTTTCAGGACGGCGTCACAGAGAGCGCAAAGGTCTCTTCCGCCCCGTTCTACTACCGCGCCTCGTAGACCGCGGAGGGTCTTGCCAGGCGGGCCAGGAGATGCCGACTTCGCATCCGCGATGTTTGCTCGATGCTGTCGTGCTGTCAGAAACGCGCGGTGCGCGAGGGATAGGGGACGTCGCCGTGCGGTGGGCGCGCGCTCGCCCGCCGGGCGGCTCGAATCCATGGCAAGACGGACAAGTCCTCTATGTCCCTTGGGTGGCACCTACTACCCGGCCTGCTTAGTCGCCGTCCGGGGTGTGAGGGATGTCACCGGGCCGGCCTGCTTTAGGGTGGCTGGTGTGCTGCGCGACGTGACTGCTGTTCGATACGTGACCCCGCTGCGGTCGGGCGGCTCCGTGCCCGGAGTCGTCGAGGCCGACGACCTCGGCACCTACGTCGTCAAGTTCACCGGCTCGGCACAGGGACACAAGGCCCTGGTCGCCGAGGTGATCGTCGGTGAACTCGCCCGCGCCCTCGGTCTGCGCTTCCCCGAGCTGGTCCTCGTCCACTTCGACCCCGCCATCGCCGCCGGCGAACCGCACCAGGAGGTGCGGGAGCTGCACGGCGCGAGCGCGGGCGTGAACCTCGGCATGGACTATCTGCCGGGCGCCCGGGACTTCACCCCCGAGATCGCGAAGACCTTCCCCGTGGACCCGCTGGAGGCCGGCCGGATCGTCTGGCTGGACGCGCTGACCGCCAACGTGGACCGCACGGTCCACAGCTCCAACCTCATGGTCTGGCCGACGCTCGGCACCGCGCCGCCGCGCCTGTGGCTCATCGACCACGGCGCCGCCCTCGTCTTCCACCACCGCTGGGACACCACGACGCCGGGCAAGAGGTACGACTTCCGCCACCACGCCCTCGGCCACTACGGCCCCGACGTCCGCGCCGCGGACGCCGCACTCGCCCCCCGGGTGACCGAGGAGCTGCTGCGCGGCATCGTCGCCGAGGTCCCGGACGCCTGGCTGGCCGAGGACGCCGGCTTCGCCGCGCCCGACGACGTCCGCGCCGCCTACGTCGACTACCTCCTGGCCCGCGTGCGCCTGTCGCACGAGTGGCTGCCCACCGACTTCCCGAGCCGTGCCCAGCTCGCGGCAGAGGAGGCCGCCCGCGCCGAGAAGACGCAGGCGGGCCGCCCGGACTGGCTCAAGCGCGTCCCCGACCTGCACGGCGAGCCGGCGGCGGAACAGGACTGGTCGGTGCACCTGGGCTGAACGCCGAGCGGCCCCGGGGGAGTCCCCGGGGCCAGTCACCACCGTGCGAACGTCAGCCCTTGAGCTGCTGGTATGCCGGCAGGGTCAGGAAGTCGGCGTAGTCCTCGTCCAGGGAGACCGTCAGCAGCAGGTCGTGTGCCTCCTGCCAGTGGCCGGCCGCGAAGGCCTCCTCGCCGATCTCCTGGCGGATGGCGGACAGCTCCTCGGCGGCGACCTTGCGGGCCAGTTCGGGCGTGGCCTTGTCGCCGTTCTCGAACTCGACGCCCGCGTTGATCCACTGCCAGATCTGGGAGCGGGAGATCTCGGCGGTGGCCGCGTCCTCCATGAGGTTGAAGATGGCGACCGCGCCGAGCCCGCGCAGCCAGGCCTCGATGTAACGGATGCCGACCTGGACGGCGTTGACGAGACCGGCGTACGTCGCCTTCGCGTCCAGCGAGTCGATCGCGATCAGGTCGGCCGCCTCGACGTGCACGTCCTCGCGCAGCCGGTCCTTCTGGTTCGGCTTGTCGCCGAGGACCCTGTCGAAGGACTCCATGGCGATCGGGACGAGGTCGGGGTGGGCGACCCAGGAGCCGTCGAAGCCGTCGTTCGCCTCGCGGTCCTTGTCGGCGCGCACCTTCTCGAAGGCCACCTTGTTGACCTCGGCGTCCTTGCGGGACGGGATGAACGCCGCCATGCCGCCGATGGCGTGCGCGCCGCGCTTGTGGCAGGTGCGGACGAGGAGTTCGGTGTACGCCCGCATGAACGGGGCGGTCATGGTGACCGTGTTGCGGTCCGGGAGGACGAACCTGGGCCCGCCGTCACGGAAGTTCTTGACGATGGAGAACAGGTAGTCCCAGCGGCCCGCGTTCAGTCCGGAGGCGTGGTCGCGGAGTTCGTAGAGGATCTCCTCCATCTCGTACGCGGCCGTGATGGTCTCGATCAGCACGGTGGCGCGGACGGTGCCCTGCGGGATGCCGACGTAGTCCTGCGCGAAGACGAACACGTCGTTCCAGAGGCGGGCCTCCAGGTGCGACTCCGTCTTCGGGAGATAGAAGTAGGGGCCCTTGCCGAGGTCCAGCAGCCGCTGGGCGTTGTGGAAGAAGTACAGGCCGAAGTCGACGAACGCACCCGGGACGGCACGGCCGTCGGCGTCGGTCAGGTGGCGTTCGTCCAGGTGCCAGCCGCGCGGGCGCATGACGACGGTCGCCAGCTCCTCGTCGGGGCGGAGGGCGTACGACTTGCCGGACCCGGGGTCGGTGAAGTCGATGCGGCGGGTGTAGGCGTCGATCAGGTTCACCTGGCCGAGGACGACGTTCTCCCAGGTGGGCGCGGAGGCGTCCTCGAAGTCGGCGAGCCAGACCCGCGCACCCGAGTTGAGCGCGTTGATGGTCATCTTGCGGTCGGTGGGGCCGGTGATCTCGACGCGCCGGTCGTTCAGCGCGGCCGGGGCCGGGGCGACCTGCCAGGAGTCGTCCGCGCGGATCGCGGCCGTCTCGGGCAGGAAGTCGAGCGTGCAGGTGCGGGCGATCTCGGCGCGGCGCTCGGCCCGGCGGGCGAGGAGTTCGTCACGGCGCGGGGTGAACCGCCGGTGCAGCTCCGCCACGAAGGCGAGCGCCGCGTCCGTGAGGACCTCCTCCTGCCGGGGCAGGGGCTCGGCGTCGACGATGGCCAGCGGGGACGGCGCTGGTGCGGACATGAGCTGTCACTTCCTTCAGCGGTGGCACCGGGTGCCTAGTGGCACGAATAGGGCAAACAGCGCCGACTGTGCGGGCAGGCGCTTCTGAACAGTGGATAGTAGTTTCCTCATTGTGGAACTTCAATGGTTTGTTGATGTCGAGATTCTCTGAGTCGAGGCAAGGTGGCGCCCAGTGCCACCCCCCTCACTCAAGGTGGCGCAGGTCGGCCTCCGTGTCGATGTCGTACGGCTCGGCCACGTCCGCGCACTCCACGAGCCGGATCCGCCCGGCGTGCTCCTTCAGGTAGGCGCGGGCCCCCCGGTCCCCGGTGGCCGTCGCCGCGATGCCCGGCCAGTGGGCCGCGCCGAACAGCACCGGATGCCCGCGCGTGCCGTCGTAGGCGGCCGAGACCAGCGATTTCTCGTCCTCGTACGCACCGAGCACCCGCGCCACGGCCGCCGCTGAGATGCCCGGCTGGTCGACGAGGCTCACCAGGGCCGCGTGCGCCCCCGTACCGGCGAGCGAGGCCAGTCCGGCGCGCAGGGAGGAGCCCATGCCCTCGGCCCAGCCGGGGTTGTCCACGAGCACGCAGCCGGTCAGGTCGGCACGCGCCCGTACGTCGTCGGCGCGGGCGCCCAGGACGACGTGCACGCGGGCGCAGCCGGCCGCGCGCAGCACCCCGGCCGCGTGCTCGACCAGCGGGCGCCCCCGGTGCTGGAGCAGCGCCTTGGGGTGCCCGCCGAGCCGTCTGCCCCCGCCGGCGGCGAGCAGCAGCCCGGCGACCTCCTCGTGATGCTTGTCCGTCATGCGTCCTGCATACCTGATGCGAGGCGCGGCGGCCCGTTTCCTTGGGCTGAATTTCGGTCCGGGCGGTGGCGCTCCCGGACGCGGTGGCGTTTACTGGCCCGCGCACGACGGAGTGTGAGGGGGAGGGCTGTGTTGCGGAGCTTGGGGCAGAGGCCAGTGACCGGCAGCGGCGAGGACCCGAGGGTGGCGGAACTGCGGACCGCGGTGTCCCGGCTGCGCCGTGAACTCGCCGCGCTCCCGACCGACTTCCCGGACCGCGCCATAGCCGAGGACGAGCTGGCGGCACTGGCGGCGATGGCCGTGGGCGGCGCGCCGGAGATCCCGCGCCTGCGCAGCTCCCTGTTACTGATCGCGGGCGCCATCGGCTCGGTGAGTGCCCTGGCGAGGGGGCTGGGGGAGGTCCGGCAGGCGGTGGACTTGTTCGGGGAAGCGCCGCGATCCTGAAGGCCGGGGGTGGCCCGACCTGCCCAGGGGCGCGGGGCTGTACCGATATGCGGCTCCGCCGCGTGGGCGCGAACAACCCCCGCGCACCCGCACTCGCCCACGCACCGGGGGCACCCCCCCCCGATCAGGCGCCCGAACTGGCCAAAGCCTGAGACAGCTCAAGGGCGATCTGCTGCAGCACCGGCACGATCTTGTCAGTGGCCGCCTCCGTCACCCGCCCGGCGGGCCCGGAGATGGAGATCGCCGCAGCCGTCGGGGCGTCGGGCACGGACACCGCGAGGCACCGAACCCCTATCTCCTGCTCGTTGTCGTCGACGGCGTATCCCAGCCGCCGCACGTCCTCCAGGGCCGCCAGAAAGCCCTCGGGTGTCGTGATCGTCTTCTCGGTCGCGGCCGGCATGCCCGTACGGGACAGCAGTGCGCGAACCTCCTCGTCGGGAGCGCTCGCCAGCAGTGCCTTGCCGACGCCGGTCGAGTGCGGCAGCACCCGTCGGCCCACTTCCGTGAACATGCGCATCGAGTGCTTCGACGGCACCTGGGCCACGTACACGATCTCGTCGCCGTCCAGCAGCGCCATGTTCGCGGTCTCACCGGTCTCCTCGACCAGCCGCGCGAGGTACGGCCGCGCCCATGTGCCGAGCAGCCGGGACGCCGACTCGCCGAGCCGGATCAGGCGCGGTCCGAGCGCATACCGCCGGTTCGGCTGCTGGCGGACGTATCCGCAGGCCACCAGCGTGCGCATCAGCCGGTGGATGGTCGGCAGCGGCAGCCCGCTGGTCGCGGACAGCTCGCTCAGGCCGACCTCGCCGCCGGCGTCCGCCATCCGCTCCAGCAGGTCGAAGGCGCGCTCAAGGGACTGGACGCCGCCGGCGGAGGGCTTGGCGGAGTCGGTGGTGCTGGCGCTGGACGTCGGCACGGCGCGTTCCTTTCGGGGCTGACGGGAGGGCAGAAGCCTACCCGGCGGCCGGTTGACTCCTTGCTCGTACGTAACTACGTTCTGCTTGCTGGAATTCTAATTCCGCTTTGTGGAAACGTCCAGAGTGTGCGCCGCCGCGCGCCGCCCGGAAGTGTGCCCCTTGACGGCGGGGGAGCGGGAGTGAAGACTCCTTCAACAGAACGTTGAAATCCGTTACGTGGGTGTAAATCCCGTTTTCCGGGCGTAAAACGGCGATACAGAGAGGGGTCCGGGTGTCCGACGCTGAACTGGTCCTGCGCTCGACGCGCGTCATCACTCCGGAGGGGACGCGGGCCGCCACGGTCACCGTGTCCGCCGGGAGGATCACGGCCGTCCTGCCGTACGACGCCCGGGTCCCGGCCGGTGCGCGGCTGGAGGACGTCGGCGACCACGTGCTGCTGCCGGGCCTGGTCGACACCCACGTGCACGTCAACGACCCCGGCCGCACCGAGTGGGAGGGCTTCTGGACCGCCACGCGCGCGGCGGCGGCCGGCGGCATCACCACGCTGATCGACATGCCGCTCAACTCGCTCCCGCCGACCACGACCGTCGAGAACCTGCGGACCAAGCAGCGGGTGGCCGCCGACAAGGCGCACATCGACGTCGGCTTCTGGGGCGGCGCCCTGCCGGACAACACCAAGGACCTGCGCCCGCTGCACGACGCCGGTGTCTTCGGCTTCAAGGCGTTCCTGTCCCCGTCCGGCGTGGACGAGTTCCCGCACCTCGGCCAGGACCAGCTGGCCCAGTCCCTGGCGGAGATCGCCGGCTTCGGCGGCCTGCTGATCGTGCACGCCGAGGACCCGCACCACCTCGCCGCCGCCCCGCAGCACGGCGGCCCCCGGTACGCCGACTTCCTCGCCTCCCGCCCGCGCGACGCCGAGGACACGGCCATCGCGAACCTCATCGCGCAGGCCCGCCGCCTGAACGCGCGCGTGCACGTGCTGCACCTGTCCTCCAGCGACGCGCTGCCGCTGATCCGCGCCGCACGCGCCGAAGGCGTGCAGGTCACCGTGGAGACGTGCCCGCACTACCTCACCCTGACCGCCGAGGAAGTCCCGGACGGCGCGAGCGAGTTCAAGTGCTGCCCGCCGATCCGCGAGTCCGCCAACCAGGACCTGCTCTGGGCGGCGCTGGCCGACGGCACCATCGACTGCGTCGTCACCGACCACTCGCCCTCCACCGCCGACCTGAAGACCGCCGACTTCGCCACCGCCTGGGGCGGCATATCCGGCCTCCAGCTCAGCCTGTCCGCCGTATGGACCGAGGCCCGCCGGCGCGGCCACGGCCTGGAGGACGTCGTGCGCTGGATGTCCACGCGGACGGCGGCCCTCGTCGGCCTGGACTCTTCCAAGGGCGCGATCGCACCCGGCCGCGACGCCGACTTCGCCGTCCTCGCCCCCGACGAGACCTTCACCGTCGACCCGGCCGGCCTCCAGCACCGCAACCGGGTCACCGCGTACGCCGGCAAGACCCTGTACGGCGTCGTGAAGTCCACCTGGCTGCGCGGCGAACGCATCGTCGCGGACGGCGAGTTCACCGCCCCTAAGGGCACGCTGCTCGCCCGCCCCCAGTAAGCACCCCCGCACCCGCACCCGGCCGGCTCCAGAAAGGACCCCCTGATCACCGTGACGGCGATACCCACCTTCACCGGCGACGCGAACCCCTACGGAGGCGGCGACCCGTACGCGGACTACCGCACCGCCGACTTCCCCTTCACCCAGTACGCCAACCTCGCCGACCGGCAGCTCGGCGCCGGGGTCATCGCCGCCAACGACGAGTTCTTCGCCCAGCGGGAGAACCTGCTGGTGCCCGAGCGCGCCGAGTTCGACCCCGAGCACTTCGGGCACAAGGGCAAGCTCATGGACGGCTGGGAGACCCGCCGCCGGCGCGGAGTCTCCGCCGAGCACCCCTGGCCGACCGCCGAGGACCACGACTGGGCGCTGGTCCGGCTCGGCGCGCCCGGGGTGATCCGCGGGATCGTCGTCGACACCGCCCACTTCCGCGGCAACTACCCGCAGGCGGTGTCCATCGAGGCCGCGTCCGTACCCGGCGCGCCGTCCCCGGACGAGCTGCTGGGCGACGACGTGAAGTGGACGGCGATCGTCCCGCGCACGGCGGTCGGCGGTCACGCGGCGAACGGCTTCCCCGTGTCGGTGGAGCAGCGCTTCACGCACCTGCGCGTCAACCAGCACCCCGACGGCGGCATCGCCCGCCTGCGCGTGTACGGCGAGGTCGTACCCGACCCCGAGTGGCTGTCGGTGCTGGGCACCTTCGACGTGGTGGCGCTGGAGAACGGCGGCCGGGTCGAGGACGCCTCCAACCTCTTCTACTCCCCGGCCACCAACACCATCCAGCCGGGCCGCTCCCGCAAGATGGACGACGGCTGGGAGACCCGCCGCCGCCGTGACCGGGGCAACGACTGGATCCGCTACCAGCTGGCCGCCCAGGCGCAGATCCGCGCGATCGAGATCGACACCGCCTACCTGAAGGGCAACAGCGCCGGCTGGGCGTCGGTGTCCGTGAAGGACGGCGGGAACGGCGACTGGACGGAGATCCTGCCGCGCACCCGCCTCCAGCCCGACACCAACCACCGCTTCGTGCTCCCGGAGCCGGCTGTCGGCACGCACGCGCGCGTGGACATCTTCCCCGACGGCGGCATCTCCCGCCTGCGCCTGTTCGGCTCGCTGACCGAGCAGGGCGCGGCCGGCCTCGCCGCCCGCCACCAGGAACTGGGCGGCTGACCCACCCCGCAGCCGCGTGGGGCGCCCCGGCCCGGACAGCACCGGGGCGCCCCGCGTGTCACCCGCAAGGACCCGTTTCCGGGGGGCCGGAACTTACGGGTCCGTCTCCCGCGTTCTTCCCGCGTGACCCTTCAGCAAGAGATCGTCGGCAACGCCATGCAGATGGCGGTCGTCAACCTGCAGCCCGGCCAGACCGTGTACTGCGAGGCCGGAAAGTTCCTGTTCAAGACCACGAACGTGACCATGGAGACGCGCCTGTCCGGCCCGTCCGGAAACGGCGGGCAGCAGGGCCAGGGCGGCGGGGGCGGCATGGGCGGGCTGCTGCGCCAGGCCATGGGCACCGCCATGCAGGTGGGCCAGCGCATGCTCGCGGGCGAGTCGCTGGCGTTCCAGTACTTCACCTCCCAGGGCGGCGAGGGCACGGTCGGCTTCGCCGGCGTGCTCCCGGGCGAGATGCGGGCCCTGGAACTCGACGGCACGCGCGCGTGGTTCGCCGAGAAGGACGCCTTCGTGGCCGCCGAGTCCACCGTCGACTTCGGCATCGCCTTCGCCGGCGCCCGCACCGGCATGAGCGGCGGCGAGGGCTTCGTCCTGGAGAAGTTCACCGGCTACGGCACGGTGATCATCGCCGGCGCGGGCAACTTCATCGACCTCAACCCGGCGGACTTCGGCGGCCGCATCGAGGTGGACACCGGCTGCGTGGTCGCCTTCGAGGAGGGCATCCAGTACGGCGTCCAGCGCGTCGGCGGCCTCAACCGCCAGGGGATCATGAACGCCGTGTTCGGCGGTGAGGGCCTGTCCCTGGCCACCCTGGAGGGCAACGGCCGGGTCATCCTGCAGTCCCTCACCATCGAGTCCCTCGCCAACGCCCTGAAGAAGGCCCAGGGCGGCGACAAGCAGGGCCCGACGGGCGGCCTGTTCTCCACTCACGCCGGCTGAACCGATGAGTTGCGGGTGCCCGCGGGGTCTGAGCTGATGACACAGACCCCGCACCCGGAAGGAAGGCACCCGCCATGGGCAGGCTCGTCTCCACCATCTTCGTCACCCTCGACGGCGTCTACCAGGCGCCCGGCGGCCCCCAGGAGGACACCCGGGGCGGCTTCGAGCACGGCGGCTGGAGCTTCACCTACGGCGACGACGACTTCGGCCGGTTCGTCACCGAGGTGTTCGGCCGCGCGGGCGCGTTCCTGCTCGGCCGCCGTACGTACGAGATCTTCGCCGGGTACTGGCCCAAGGTGACCGACCCCGGCAACCCGATCGCGTCCCGGCTGAACGCCCTGCCGAAGTACGTCCCCTCGTCCACCCTCACCGACCCCGCCTGGTCCGGCACCACCGTGATCGGCGGCGACCTCGCCAAGGAGGTCACGGCCCTCAAGGAGCGCACCGACGGCGAACTCCAGGTGCACGGCAGCGGCGCCCTGCTCCGTTCCCTGCTCGACCTCGGCCTCGTCGACACCCTCCACCTGGTCACCTTCCCGGTGGTGCTCGGCTCCGGCCTGCGCCTGTTCGCCGAGGGCGCCGTACCGACCGCCTTCACCCACACCGCCGGACGCGTCACCGCCGCCGGTGTCTCCATCCACTCCTACGACCTGGCCGGAAGGCCGCGGTACGGCTCCTACGAGCTCCCGGAAAACGCCTAGCCGAAGATCGTCGCCGCCGGTACGGTGATCGCGCCACCTGCGAGCCGCCGACGTCTCCGCACCCCTCCGGAGACCGGGAGTCCCGCACCCATGACGTCGATCGCCGCACCGGGAGCCGCCCTCGCGCCCCGCCGCGCCTGGCACACCGATCTGCCCGTGCTGCTCGTCGCGGTCTGCTGGGGCGCCAGCTATCTCGCGGCCAAGGACATCACCACCGCCCGTACGGTGCTCGCCGTCCTGGTCCTGCGGTTCGCGCTCGCGCTGCCCGTCCTGGCCGTCGCCGCACGCCGCGCCCTGCGCGCACTGACCGCCGCCCAGTGGCGCGGCGCCGCCCTCCTGGGCCTGATCCTCAGCGGGATCTTCCTGCTGGAGACCTACGGGGTGGTGCACACCTCGGCGACCAACGCGGGGCTCATCATCAGCCTCACCATGGTCTTCACCCCGCTCGCCGAGGCCGCCGCCACCCGTACCCGGCCCGCCCCCGGCTTCCTCGGCGCGGCGCTGCTGTCCGTGCTCGGCGTCGTGCTGCTCATCCAGGGCGGCGGCTTCACCCGGCCGAGCACGGGCGACCTGCTGATGCTGCTCGCCGCGCTGGCCCGCACGCTGCACGTGCTCGCGATGTCCCGGACCAGGGCCGTACAGGGCGCCGACGCGCTGCCGCTCACCACGGTCCAGCTCGGCGCGTCCGTCGCCGTGTTCGCCCTCCTGTCCCCTGTCTGCGGCGGCCCCGCGCCCTGGACGGCCGCGGCGGACTTCGGCCCGCGGGACTGGGCCGGGCTGGTGTTCCTGTCGGTGCTGTGCACGGTGTTCGCCTTCTTCGTGCAGATGTGGGCGGTCCGCCGCACCTCCCCGTCCCGGGTCGGTCTGCTGCTCGGCACCGAGCCGCTGTGGGCAGCCGCCGCCGGTATCGCGCTCGGCGGGGAACGGCTCGGCGCACCGGGGCTCGCGGGGGGCGTGCTGGTGCTGGTGGGGACCGCGTGGGGGCGCCGGGCGGCAGGTTAACTTCGGGAAAACTCCTCGGACTTGACGGGAGAATCTTCAACTTTGTCGTTGACATGCCAACGTCTACGCGCGTCATCATGAGGGCATGAGATTCCCCCCACGCGCCACTCGTATCGGCGCCGCAGCAGCGCTCCTGTCCGCCCTCCTCGTGGGCGGCACCGTCTCCGCCACCACGGCGGACGCCGCCCCCACGACCGCCGTCGCAGCCGCGTCGGCCGGCAGCATCTGCTACGGCGACCTGCCCTCGCAGGCCCACGACACCCTGAACCTGATCGACCAGGGCGGGCCCTTCCCGTACTCGCAGGACGGCACCGTCTTCTCGAACAAGGAAGGCGTCCTGCCGAGCCAGTCCTACGGCTACTACCACGAGTACACCGTGGTCACCCCCGGCTCGCCCACGCGCGGTGCCCGGCGGATCGTCACCGGTGAGGAGTCCCGGGAGGACTACTACACCTCCGACCACTACGCCACGTTCAACCTGATCGACTTCGGCTGCTGAGCCGAATCCACCGCTCCGGTCCCCGCCCCGCGGCCCTGCCCCACGCATCGGCCGCGGGGCGGGCCTCGTCGCGCCGCACGACTGCGCCCCCCGGTGCCCCGCCGCCGAAAGTCCACCGGCGTGCGACTTTGGTCGCCGATCGGGGGCACGGCTCGGCCCCGGCGGCCGATCCTGCGTAGATTTGCCGACCGTGAGCAAGGACGAACCGATACGGGTGGCACAGGGGTTCGCGGGCCGCCGCTGGCTGTTCCCCTCGGCCCTGGTGTACGAACTGGACCCGGACGCCCGCGCTTCCGGCCGGCGGCCGCGGCGCACCGCGCGCGACTGGGTCGTCGACATCTCCTGCTTCCTGCTGGCCTCGGTCATCGGTCTGGCGGCGGCGTCGTCCGTGTCCGACGAACCCGGTCTGCCGGACTCCCTCGCCGTCCTGGACCAGGTGCTCGGCGCCGTCGCCTGCGCGGCGGTCTGGCTGCGGCGCCGGTGGCCGGTCGGGTTCGCCGCCGCGATGATCCCGGTCGGCCTGCTGTCGGACACCTCGGGCGGCGCCGCCATGGTCGCCCTGTTCACGCTCGCCGTGCACCGCCCCTTCCGCTACGTGGCCTGGATCGGCGGCGTCGACCTCGCGCTGGTCCCGCTCTTCTACTGGCTGCGGCCCGACCCCGACCTGCCCTACGCCGGGACCGTCGCGTTCACCACGCTGCTCACCGTGTCGGTCATCGGCTGGGGCATGTTCGTCCGCTCCAAACGCATGCTGATGCTGAGCCTCAGGGACCGGGCCCACCGCGCGGAGACCGAGGCACAGCTGCGCGCCGAGCAGGCCCAGCGCCTGGCCCGCGAGGCCATCGCCCGCGAGATGCACGACGTCCTCGCCCACCGGCTCACACTGCTCAGCGTGCACGCGGGCGCCCTGGAGTTCCGCCCGGACGCACCGCGCGAGGAGATCACCCGGGCCGCCGGCGTGATCCGGGAGAGCGCGCACGAGGCGCTGCAGGATCTGCGCGAGATCATCGGCGTGCTGCGGGCCGGCGAGTCCGAGGAGACGGCCGGCGAGCGGCGCCCGACGCTGGCCGCGCTGGACGCCCTCGTCGCCGAGTGCCGCGAGGCGGGCATGAAGGTCACCCTGGACCACCGCGTCGCCGACCCGGCCGCCGTCCCCGCCTCCGTCGGCCGCACCGCCTACCGCATCGCCCAGGAGGCCCTGACCAACGCCCGCAAACACGCCCCCGGCGCCGAGGTCACCCTGAGCCTCACCGGCACACCCGGCGACGGCCTCACTCTCGCGGTCACCAACCCGCCGCCCACCACCGAGCCCGCCCCCGTCCCCGGCTCCGGCCAGGGCCTGATCGGCCTCACCGAACGCGCGAGCCTGACCGGCGGCCGGCTGGAGCACGGCAGCACGGCCGACGGGGGGTTCGCGGTACGGGCCTGGCTGCCGTGGGCCCGGACCGGACCGGCGGCCTGACGATGCCGTCGTCCGCCGGCAGGGCCCTCGCCCGCCGCCCGCACCGTGATTACGTAGGGCCCATGACACCGATCAGACTCCTCCTCGTCGACGACGACCCGCTCGTGCGCGCCGGACTGGCCCTGATGATCGGCGGGGCCGAGGACATCGAGATCGTCGGGGAGGCCGCGGACGGCGCGCAGGCCGAGGAACTCGTCGCGCGCACCCGGCCGGACGTCGTCCTCATGGACCTCCGGATGCCCGCGGTGGACGGGCTCACCGCGACCGGGCGGCTGCGCGCCCGGACCGACGCGCCGCAGGTCGTGGTGCTCACCACCTTCCACGCCGACGAGCAGGTGCTGCACGCCCTGCGCGCGGGCGCCGCCGGATTCGTCCTGAAGGACACCCCGCCCGCCGAGATCGTCGACGCCGTGCGCCGGGTCGCCGCCGGTGACCCTGTCCTGTCGCCCGCGGTCACCCGGCAGTTGATGCGGCACGCGGCCGGCGGTGCCGCCGACGCACGCCAGGCACGCGCGCGTGAGCGGCTCGCCGCCCTCAACGACCGCGAACGCGAGGTCGCCGTCGCCGTCGGCCGCGGCCTCGCCAACGCCCGGATCGCCACCGAACTGTTCATGAGCGTGGCCACTGTCAAGACCCACGTCTCCCGCATCCTCGCCAAACTCGGCCTCGACAACCGCGTGCAGATCGCCCTGCTCGCCTACGACGCCGGACTCCTTGAGGAGGACGGGCACTAAGCCGGTGCACCGCGCGTTGTCCCTGTACCGGGAGGTGCCCGGAGAGCCTCGGGGGAGTCCGGAAGGGGAGCGATGGACAGGCAACAGCTGATCGATCTGGGGGAGTTCGGGGACGCCCTGCGCGTGGATCCTCATCCGGTGTACGCCCGGCTGCGCGAGCAGGGCCCCGTCCACCGCGTCCGGCTGCCGGACTGGGAGGACCCGGCCTGGCTGGTCGTCGGGTACGAGGAGGCGCGTGCGGCCCTCGCCGACACCCGGCTGGCCAAGGACGCCAGCAAGCTCGGCGTGACCGTCATGGACCAGGAGATGATCGGCCAGCACCTGCTCGCCACCGATCCGCCCCAGCACACCCGACTGCGCGCGCTCGTCACCCGGGCGTTCACGATGCGCCGGGTGGAGCAACTGCGCCCGCGCATCCAGCAGATCACCGACGAACTGCTGGACGAGATGCTCCCGGCCGGCCGCGCCGACCTCATCGCCTCCCTCGCCTACCCGCTGCCCATCACCGTCATCTGCGAACTCCTCGGCGTCCCCGACATGGACCGCGAGGAGTTCCGCAAGACGTCCACGGAGGTGGTCGCGCCGACCAACGAGCAGACGGCATACGACGCGGTCGTCGCCCTCGGCGCGTACCTCACCGAACTGATCGAGGACAAGCGCCGCTCCGGCGCCACCGACGACCTGCTCAGCGACCTGATCCGCACCACCGCCGAGGACGGCGACCGGCTCTCCGCGCAGGAACTGCGCGGCATGGCCTTCCTGCTGCTGATCGCCGGCCACGAGACCACCGTCAACCTCATCGGCAACGGCGTCCTGGCCCTCCTGACCCACCCGGCCCAACTCGCCGACCTGCGTGCCGACATGAGCCTCCTGGACGGCGCCGTCGAGGAGATGCTGCGCTACGAGGGCCCGGTGCACACCGCCACCTACCGGTTCGCCGCCGAGCCCCTGGAGATCGCCGGTGCGGCCATCGCGCAGGGCGCCCATGTGATGATCAGCCTCACCGCCGCCCAGCGCGACGGCGATCACTACGACGACCCGCACCGGTTCGACATCCGCCGCGACACCCGGGGCCACCTCGCCTTCGGACACGGCATCCACCACTGCCTCGGCGCACCCCTGGCCCGCCTGGAGGGCCGCACGGCCATCGGCACCCTGCTGCGCCGCGCCCCCGGCCTCGCCCTGGACGGCGACCCGGGCGAATGGCTCCCGGGCCTTCTGATGAGAGGCGTACGCAACCTGCCGGTGCGCTGGTGACCCACGCCCCGCATGACCCCGGGGCCGGCGGGGTCATGCGGGGCCACTCGGGCAACCCGCCGCGGAGGAGGCCCAGCAGGGGCGGCTGCCGGCCGCCGGTGGCAGTGCTGCTGTTGTGCGTTGGGGGGTGGGCGGTCTGGTCGTCCGCGTCGTGCCGGAGGGCGGTGGGCAGGGTGGACGGTGGGTCGCCCGCGGGTGGCGGTCGTCACCGTGCCCACGCCCGCCCGGTGGTCCTGTCGTGGTCAGTCGTCGGACGGGTGTGGATGGTCCGGGATGTCAGTGAGGGGCACCGGGCGCCGCTCCCGCCGGGAGACCTCGCAGGCCTCGGCGATCCGCAGGGCCTGCAGGGCCTCGTGGCCGTCGCACGGATTGGGGCGCTCGCCGCGGATCACGTCCACGAAGGCGTTCAGTTCGGCCTCGTACGCGGGCCCGAAGCGTTCCAGGAAGCCGGTCCACGGCTTGTCCGCGGGCGGTGGCCCGGTCGGCTCGGTGGACGCGAGCGGCGTACGGTCGTCCAGGCCCACCACCACCGTGTCCCGTTCCCCGGCCAGCTCCATGCGCACGTCGTAGCCCGCGCCGTTCAGCCGGGTCGCCGTCGCCGTGGCGAGCGTGCCGTCGTCCAGGGTGAGCAGTACCGCGCCCGTACCGACGTCCCCGGCCTCGCGGAACAGCGGGAGGCCCCCGTCCGAGCCGGTGGCGTACACCTCGGCCACCTCGCGGCCCGTCACCCAGCGCAGCACGTCGAAGTCGTGGATCAGCGTGTCCCGGAACAGTCCGCCGGACAGCGGCAGCCACTCGGCCGGGGGCGGGGACTGGTCGCAGGTCATCGCGCGCACGGTGTGCAGCCGGCCGAGCCGTCCCGAGCGCACGGCCTCCCGGGCTCCGCCGTACCCCGCGTCGAAGCGCCGCTGGAACCCCATCTGCAGAACCGTTCCGGCTGCCGCCACCTCGGCGAGCGCCTGCAGCGTGCCCGGCAGGTCGAGCGCGATCGGCTTCTCGCAGAAGACCGGCAGGCCGGAGCGGGCCGCCCGGCCGATCAGTTCGGCATGGGCCGGTGTCGCCGTGGTGATCACCACCGCGTCCACGCCCCACGTGAAGATCTCGTCCACACCCGGCGCCGCCGTCTCACCCAGCCGGTGCGCCAGCGCCTGCGCCCGCGCCGGATCCGCGTCCGTCAGGATGAGCGATCCGACCTCACGGTGGCGGCTGAGCGTTCTCGCGTGAAGGGTGCCGATGCGGCCCGTACCGATGACCCCGATGCGCATGGAAACAAAGTGAGGGCGGAGCCCGTACCCTGTCAATGCGTATGTCCGGACAATCGGACTACACAACTTCCCGTCAACCGATCACGGGGCTACGCTCGGGCTCGTGCCGAAACCAGATGTGGACCCGACCGTGTCGCTCGACCTCCGCGTGGACCGTAGCTCTCCGGTGCCGCTGTACTTCCAGCTCTCCCAGCAGCTGGAGGCCGCCATCGAGCACGGCAGCCTGACCCCGGGCAGCCTGCTGGGCAACGAGATCGAGCTGGCCGCACGGCTCGGCCTGTCCCGGCCGACCGTCCGCCAGGCCATCCAGTCCCTCGTCGACAAGGGCCTCCTCGTCCGCCGCAGGGGCGTCGGCACGCAGGTGGTGCACAGCCAGGTCAAGCGCCCGCTGGAGCTGAGCAGCCTCTACGACGACCTGGAGGCGGCCGGCCAGCGCCCCGCGACCAAGGTCCTGGTCAACACCGTCCTGCCGGCCTCCGCCGCCGTCGCCGCGGCGCTCGGCGTCCCCGAGGGCGGGGACGTGCACCGCATCGAGCGGCTGCGCCTCGCGCACGGTGAGCCGATGGCGTACCTGGTCAACCACCTCCCGCCGGGCCTGCTCGACCTGGACACCGGCCAGCTGGAGGCCACCGGCCTGTACCGGCTGATGCGCTCCGCCGGGATCACCCTGCACAGCGCCCGCCAGTCCATCGGCGCCCGCGCGGCCACGGCCGCCGAGGCCGAGCGGCTCGGCGAGACCGAGGGCGCCCCGCTGCTCACCATGCAGCGCACCACCTTCGACGACACCGGCCGCGCGGTCGAGTTCGGCGACCACACCTACCGTCCGACGCGCTACTCCTTCGAGTTCCAGCTGCTCGTCCGGCCCTGACGACCCCCGGCGCTTCGTCGCAATGTCCGGACAAGCGGACGGGGTGGGTGCTCCCTGCCGCGTCACGGGTGTTCGCTGTGTTTGATACTGGAGCGTTTGGGGCTGCCGGGGCGACCGGCGGTCCCTCTCGTCCGTCGGAGCAAGAACACAGAAGGGGCACTGCCTCGTGGCACGGTTTCGGACCTGGGCAGTCATCGCGCTGACAGGGGCACTTTCGCTGTCCCTGGGGGCGTGCAGCAGCACCGGAGGAAAGCGGGCCGAGGACGCCCGCAAGGCCGCCGCGGCCCAGGGGAGGGCGGCGGTGAACACCCCGCGCTGGACCTTCGCGATGATCACCCACTCGGGAGACGGTGACACGTTCTGGGACATCGTGCAGAGCGGCGCCAAGCAGGCCGCCGTCAAGGACAACATCAACTTCCTCTACTCGCACGACGACGAGGCCCAGCAGCAGGCGCAGCTGGTGGACGCGGCGGTCGACAAGAAGGTCGACGGCATCATCGTCACCCTCGCCAAGCCGGACGCCATGAAGGCCGCCGTGGCCCGCGCGGAGAAGGCCGGCATCCCGGTCATCACCGTGAACTCCGGCTCCGCCGAGTCCAAGGCCTTCGGCGCCCTGACCCACATCGGCCAGGACGAGACGATCGCCGGCGAGGCCGTCGGTGACGAACTGAACAAGCGCGGGAAGAAGAAGGCCCTGTGCGTGCTGCACGAGCAGGGCAACGTAGGCCACGAACAGCGCTGCGACGGCATCGCCAGGACCTTCCGCGGCACGCTGCAGAAGCTCTACGTCAACGGCACCAACATGCCCGACGTCCAGTCCGCCATCGGGGCCAAGCTCCAGGCCGACGGCTCCATCGACTCCGTCGTCACCCTCGGCGCGCCCTACGCGGACACCGCCGTGAAGGCCAGGTCCGACGCCGGCAGCAAGGCCGAGATCGACACCTTCGACCTCAACGCCAAGGTCGCGGCCTCACTGAAGAGCGGCACCCTCGGCTTCGCCGTGGACCAGCAGCCGTACCTCCAGGGGTATGAGGCGGTCGACCTGCTGTGGGCCTACAAGTACAACGGCGACGTGCTCGGCGGCGGCAAGCCCGTGCTGACCGGCCCGCAGATCATCACCAAGGACCAGGCCTCCGCGCTGGCCGCGTACACCGAGCGGGGCACCCGATGAGCACATCCGTTGATGAAAGGATTCTGCAGGCCTCGCCGCCGAGAAGGCTGCTCGCCCGGCCCGAACTGGGCTCGGTGGTCGGCGCACTCGCCGTCTTCGTCTTCTTCGCCCTCGCCGCCGACGGCTTCCTGCGCGCCGCCAGCCTCAGCACGGTCCTGTACGCCTCCTCGACCATCGGCATCATGGCCGTACCCGTGGCCCTGCTGATGATCGGCGGCGAGTTCGACCTGTCGGCCGGTGTCCTGGTGACGTCGTCGGCGCTGATCTCGTCGATGTCCAGCTACCAGATGACGGCCAACACCTGGGTCGGGGTCGGCGTGTCCCTCCTCGTGACGCTGGCCGTCGGCGCCTTCAACGGCTTCGTGCTCACCCGCACGAAACTGCCCAGCTTCATCGTCACGCTGGGCACCTTCCTGATGCTGACCGGCATGAACCTCGGCTTCACCAAGCTGATCGACGGCACGGTCTCCACCAAGACCATCGCCGACATGGAGGGCTTCCCGAGCGCCCACGCCGTCTTCGCCTCGACCCTGACGCTCGGCGGCGTCGACTTCAAGGTCACCATCCTGTGGTGGCTGGGCCTGGTCGCCCTCGCCTCCTGGATCCTGCTGCGCACCCGCGCCGGCAACTGGATCTTCGCCGTCGGCGGCAACGAGGACGCGGCCCGCGCCGTCGGCGTCCCGGTCGCCAAGACCAAGATCGCCCTCTACATGGGCGTGGCCTTCGGCGCCTGGATCTCCGGCCAGCACCTGCTCTTCTCCTTCGACGCCGTCCAGTCCGGCGAGGGCGTCGGCAACGAGCTGATCTACATCATCGCGGCCGTCATCGGCGGCTGTCTGATCACCGGCGGCTACGGCAGCGCCATCGGCTCCGCCGTGGGCGCCCTCCTGTTCGGCATGACCAGCAAGGGCATCGTCTTCGCCGAGTGGAACCCCGACTGGTTCAAGTTCTTCCTCGGAGCGATGCTGCTCCTCGCGACCCTGCTCAACGCCTGGGTCCGCAAGCGCGCGGAGGCGAGCAAGTGACACTCGTGGAGCTGACCGACGTCAGCAAGCACTACGGCACCGTCCGCGCCCTGGAAGGCGTCTCCCTTGAGGTGCACGCGGGCGAGATCACCTGCGTCCTGGGCGACAACGGCGCGGGCAAGTCGACCCTGATCAAGGTGATCGCGGGCCTGCACCGCCACGACGGCGGCACCCTGCGCGTCGAGGGCGAGGAGACCCACCTCGCCTCCCCGCGCGAGGCCCTGGACCGGGGCATCGCCACGGTCTACCAGGACCTGGCCGTCGTCCCGCTGATGCCGGTCTGGCGCAACTTCTTCCTGGGCTCCGAACCCCGCAAGGGCGTCGGCCCCTTCAAGCGCCTGGACACCGCCCTCATGCGCCGCACCACCCGCGAGGCACTGCTCCGCATGGGCATCGACCTCCGCGACGTCGACCAGCCCATCGGCACCCTCTCCGGCGGCGAACGCCAGTGCGTGGCGATCGCCCGCGCCGTCCACTTCGGCGCGAAGGTCCTGGTCCTGGACGAGCCGACGGCGGCACTGGGCGTGAAGCAGTCCGGCGTGGTGCTGAAGTATGTGGCGGCGGCACGTGACGAGGGCCTGGGCGTTGTCCTGATCACCCACAACCCGCACCACGCATACCTGGTGGGGGACAGGTTCGTGCTGCTTCGCCGGGGCACGATGGTGGGCAATCACACACGGGACGAGATCACCCTGGACGAGCTGACCCAGCAGATGGCGGGAGGGTCCGACCTGGACGCTCTACGCCATGAACTGCAGCGCGGTTGAGGGGCGCGGGCAACGGCGCGAGCAGCCACCACGCATGCCGCACCCGGCGACGCACGCGCATCCCCTGCCCCTGCCCCGCGCAGCACTCACCATGAGGGTGCGGCACAATCGAGCCCGATGAGCACCTACCGCGACCTCACCGCCCCCATCGGCTCCCGCCGAGCCCCCGTCCTGCGAACCGTGGGTACCAGGGAACGCCGGTCACACCTGACCGCCCCCCGAGTCCCCACGGTCGGCATCGACATCGGCGGCACCAAGGTCATGGCGGGCGTCGTGGACGCCGACGGGAACATCCTGGAGAAGCTCCGCACGGAGACCCCGGACAAGTCCAAGAGCCCCAAGGTCGTCGAGGACACCATCGTCGAACTGGTCCTGGACCTGTCCGACCGGCACGACGTGCACGCGGTCGGCATCGGCGCGGCTGGCTGGGTCGACGCCGACCGCAACCGCGTGCTGTTCGCCCCCCACCTGTCCTGGCGCAACGAACCGCTGCGCGACCGCCTGAGCGGCCGCCTGTCCGTGCCGGTCCTCGTGGACAACGACGCCAACACCGCCGCCTGGGCGGAGTGGCGCTTCGGCGCGGGACGCGGCGAGGACCACCTCGTCATGATCACGCTCGGCACCGGCATCGGCGGCGCCATCCTGGAGGACGGCCAGGTCAAGCGCGGCAAGTTCGGTGTCGCCGGCGAGTTCGGCCATATGCAGGTCGTGCCCGGCGGGCACCGCTGCCCGTGCGGCAACCGCGGCTGCTGGGAGCAGTACAGCTCGGGCAACGCGCTGGTCCGCGAGGCCAAGGAGCTGGCGGCGGCCGACTCCCCGGTGGCCTACGGCATCATCGAGCACGTCAAGGGCAACGTCGACGACATCACCGGCCCGATGATCACCGAGCTGGCCCGCGACGGCGACGCCATGTGCATCGAGCTGCTCCAGGACATCGGCCAGTGGCTCGGCGTCGGCATCGCCAACCTCGCCGCCGCCCTCGACCCGTCCTGCTTCGTCGTCGGAGGTGGCGTCTCGGCCGCCGACGACCTGCTCATCGGCCCGGCCCGGGACGCCTTCAAGCGCCACCTCACCGGCCGCGGCTACCGCCCCGAGGCCCGCATCACCCGGGCCCAGCTCGGCCCCGAGGCCGGCATGGTGGGCGCCGCCGACCTGGCCCGGCTGGTCGCCCGCCGGTTCCGCCGGGCCAAGCGCCGCCGGGTGGAGCGCTACGAGCGCTACGAGCGGTACGCCCAGGCCCGCCGCGCCCGGGACACCGCATGACCGCGTCGCTGCCGCGCCAGGCCGCCCCGCCCAACCGGCCGTACCGCACCGCCGACAGGCCCCGGCACAAGGTCCGGCGCCGCGTGCTCACCCTGCTGATCATCGGGCTGCTGATCGGCATGCCCGCGCGCTACCTGGTCATCGCCGCCAACCTGAGCCGCGACAGCGGCAAGGACAAGGAGGCGAAGTACTCGGCGACCGGCCTGACCCCGGGCTGGCCGTCGAAGGTGCAGGCCCGCCTCTACCAGGTGCCCGTCCCGCGCCCGGCCGACGACATCGCCTCCTACGAGACGAACAACTGGAAGACCAGCCGGCTCTACGTGCAGTTCCGCACCAACGACGCCGGCCTGGACAGCTTCCTGCAGACCATGGGCGTACGCCGGGACCAGCTGAGGAAGGGCGACATCGCCATCGGCACCCGCGACCAGAAGGTCAGCGGCTGGCAGTTCACCGGACCCGGCCCCTGGTGGGGACTGACCCACACGCAGAAGAACCCGGCGCCGACCCAGGACGTGATCGTGAACCTGGCCGACCCGAAGAACCCGATGGTCTACGTCGTCTCGCGCACGGTGCCGTGACCACCGGCCCCGGCCGGTGGCCGGGGCCGATTGTCAGACCCCGCCCGTAGAGTCGAAGACGTCTGATCCGACACACGGGCGGGAGGTGGCAGGACGTATGGCAGAACGGATGAACGGCGGCTCGGCCGCGGTGGCCGGGCACACGGCGGGCTCCGTCCCGGCCGGGCAACCGGTCCCGCTGCGCCTCGCCTCCGTCTACCTGCCCGCGCCCCTCCCGCGCGAGAGCCGCGTTGCCTTCTGGGACCCCGACGGCGGCCCCGTCGAGGGCGGCACCGCCGAGCTCACGGTGGTACGACGCCATGGCGCCGGTGTGCGCCGCCGGCGGGTGCCCGCGCTGACCCTGCCGCTCACCGCGGCCCTGCCGCTGCTGGTCCGGGCCCGCCGCGACCCGGCCGCCCATCCGGCCACGGCCTGCTGGGGCGCCGCCGCGCTGCACGCGCTGCGGCTGGCCGCGCGCGGCCGCCTGCTGCCGGGCCTGACCCCGGACGGGCACGACGCCTGGCGGGCCGGCCCGCTGGAGCCCGACGACATCGCCCACGCCCGCGCGATCGCCGCCGCCCTTCCCCCCGAGGGCCACGCGGTGCCCCTCCCGGACCCGGGGCCGCTGCGGCTGCCCGAGCCGGAGGCCCTGGTCCGCCACTTCCTGGACGCGGTCGCCGACACCCTGCCCCGCACCCCGGCCGCCCCGTTCACCTGCGGCCGTCCCTTCGCCGCCCGGGAGCCGGTGGCGCTGCCGCAGGCCCATGAGTGGGCGGCCGAGGTCGCCGCCGGCATGGACGCGGGCGTGCGGATCTCGCTCCGCCTGGACCTGTCGGCGTCCGACGTCTTCGACGCCGGTGAGAGCGACGGCACGCGTTCCGCGGGAGCGGCCGTCGTGCAGGTGCACAGCCTCGCCGACCCCACCCTGGTGGCTGACGCGGGCGCCCTGTGGGCGGGGGAGGCCGACCTGGCGTTCGGGCCCCGCGCGCGGGTGGACGCCGCCCTCGCCGTGCGGCGCGCGGCACGGGTGTGGCCGCCCCTGGACCGGCTCGCCGAGCAGGACGTGCCCGACGTCCTGCCGCTCTCGGAGGACGAGCTGGGCGAACTGCTCGGCGTCGCGGCCACCCGGCTGGCCGCCGCCGGAGTCGCCGTGCACTGGCCGCGGGACCTCGCCCGCGACCTCACGGCCGCCGCCGTGGTCCGCCCGGCACCCGGCTCGGCGACCGACGGCACCGGCTTCTTCGAGGGCGAGGAGCTGCTCCGGTTCCGCTGGCAGCTGGCGCTCGGCGGGGACCCGCTCAGCGAGGCCGAGATGGACACCCTCGCCGAGGCGCACCGCCCGGTCGTACGGCTGCGGGACCGCTGGGTGCTGGTGGACCCGGCCCTCGTCCGCAAGGCCCGCAAGCGCGAACTGGGCCTGCTCGACCCGGTCGACGCGCTGGCCGTCGCGCTCACCGGCACCGCCGACGTCGACGGCGAGACCGTCGAGGCCGTCCCGGTCGGCGCGCTGGCCGCCCTCCGTGACCGGCTCACCGCGGGCCTGCGCCCCGCCGACCCGCCCGCCGGCCTCGCCGCCACCCTCCGCGACTACCAACTGCGCGGCCTGGCCTGGCTGGACCTCATGACCTCCCTGGGCCTCGGCGGCTGCCTCGCCGACGACATGGGCCTCGGCAAGACCGTCACCCTCATCGCCCTGCACCTCAAGCGCGCCCGCACCGAGCCGACGCTCGTCGTCTGCCCGGCCTCCCTGCTCGGCAACTGGCAGCGGGAGATCACCCGGTTCGCGCCCGGCGTGCCCGTCCGCCGCTTCCACGGCCCCGATCGCACCCTGGACGGGCTGGCCGGCGGATTCGTCCTCACCACGTACGGCACCATGCGCTCCACCGCGGCCCGCCTGGCCGAACAGCCGTGGAGCATGGTCGTCGCCGACGAGGCCCAGCACGTGAAGAACCCCTACTCCGCGACCGCCAGGGCGCTGCGCACCATCCCGGCGCCCGCGCGCGTGGCGCTGACCGGCACCCCGGTCGAGAACAACCTCTCCGAACTGTGGGCCCTGCTCGACTGGACCACCCCCGGACTCCTCGGCCCCCTCAAGTCCTTCCGCGCCCGGCACGCACGGGCCGTGGAGAACGGCGAGGACGAGGAGGCCGTGGAGCGCCTGGCCCGCCTGGTACGGCCGTTCCTGCTGCGCCGCAGGAAGTCGGACCCCGGCATCGTCCCCGAACTGCCGCCCAAGACCGAGACGGACCACCCCGTGCCGCTCACCCGCGAACAGGCCGCGCTGTACGAGGCGGTGGTGCGCGAGTCGATGCTGGCGATCGAGACGGCCGAGGGCATCGCCCGCCGGGGCCTGGTCCTGAAGCTGCTGGGCGCGCTGAAGCAGATCTGCGACCACCCGGCGCTGTACCTGAAGGAGGAGACACACCCCGGCCGGCTCGTGGCCCGCTCCGGCAAACTCGCCCTGCTGGACGAGCTGCTGGACACCGTCCTCGCCGAGGACGGCTCGGTGCTCGTCTTCACCCAGTACGTCGGCATGGCCCGCCTCATCACCGCCCACCTGTCCGCCCGGGCGGTCCCGGTCGACCTCCTGCACGGCGGCACACCGGTCCCGGAGCGCGAGCGCATGGTCGACCGCTTCCAGAACGGCGAGACCCCGGTCCTCGTCCTGTCCCTGAAGGCGGCGGGCACCGGTCTGAACCTCACCCGCGCGGGCCATGTCGTCCACTTCGACCGCTGGTGGAACCCGGCCGTGGAGGAACAGGCCACCGACCGCGCGTACCGCATCGGCCAGACCCAGCCCGTCCAGGTCCACCGCCTGGTCACCGAGGGCACGGTCGAGGACCGCATCGCCGAGATGCTCGCCGCCAAGCGGGCCCTGGCCGACGCCGTCCTCGGCTCCGGCGAGGCGGCCCTCACCGAACTGACCGACCGCGAGCTGTCCGACCTCGTCTCCCTGCGGAGGACCGCATGACAGCCCCCACCCCCCGCCCCGGCGACGCCGCCCGCCGCGCCCTGCGGGCAGCACGGGAACGGACCGGGGCCGAGCACCCGGAGCGGGCCGCGGACGCACCGGGCGCGCCGGCTGCGGCAGAGGAGTGGGCGGAGCGATCGGTAAGTGGCTCCGAAGAACTGGTTGAGCTGGTGGGGAGGGCGGCCGAGGAGTCGGTGGTGCCGGTGGGGAGCGGGGCCGAGAGGACGGTTCGGCGTGGGCCGGGTGCGGCGGAGGGGTCGGCGGAGCGCGGGGTGAGGGGGCTGGAGGAGTTGGTTGAGCTGGTGGGGAGGGGGGTCGAGAGGTCGGTTCGGCGTGGGCCGGGGGCGGCGGAGGAGTGGGCGGAGTCAGGGGAGAGAGGGCTCGGCGGCACCGCCGAGCCGGGGGACGGGGCGCCCGAGAAGCCGGTGAAGCGCGCGTCGCCCCTGTCCGGCGGGCCGGTTCCGCGCGGTGGGGAGGCGCTGGAGGGGGCCGTGGGGCGAGCGGCCGGTGTGTCCGGGGCGACCGTCTCCGGCGCGGCGGGGACGACGGATGCGCCGGCCGAAGCGGCGCCGGGACACCCCGCGCGCACCGGCCCGAGGCCCGGCGACGTGGCACGCGCGGCGCTCCGGGCCGCGGTGTCCGCGCGGCGGAGCGAGCGCGAAGCTCCGACGACGGCTGCCGTGCCCCGAGACCGGCGCGACGACGGGGTACAGCCGGCCTCCGCGCCCCCCGTCGCCGCTCCGGCACCGGCCGGCGCGAGGAGCCCGGGTCAGGACGGCGCCCCGGACCACGTCGGGACCGTGCCGCAGGCCCGCTCCGCAGACCCGGCAGGCGGGCGCCCCGCCGACATCGCCCGGGAAGCGCTGCGTGCGGCCCGGCGGGAGGCGCTGCGTGCAGAGGCGGACGAGAGCGCCGGACGCGGGACGCCGGCGGGGGAGCCGCGTGTGCGACGCCACGCGCGGGTCACGGGAGCCCCCGGCTCGCCGGCGCCGCGTACCGGGTCCGTGTCCGGTCCGGATGCCGCCTCGCGGGCCGCCCGGCTCAACGCTGCCCAGGAGATGCGGCACTACCTGGCGAACGCCTTCCGGATGCCGACGTGGTCGGACACCCCGGAGGACGACACCGGCACCATCGGAACCGGCGACACCGCCGGGACCACCGCCGGCTCCGCCGAGCCGCGTCCCGCGCCCGCCGACCCCGCCGGGTGTCCCATGCCCACCGGGCCGGCTGCCCCCCACACGCCCCCCGCGACAGCCACCCCCACCACCCGCGGTCGCTCCGCCCCCGCGTCCCCGCATGTGCCGCCCACCATGGCCACCCCCCACCGGGACACCGAACTGCGGCGCACCTTCGCGGCGTTCGCGTCCCGTGAGGCCGGGGCCGAGGAGGGGCCGTTCGCGGCGACCTGGTGGGGGAACGCCTGGGCGGAGGCGCTGGAGCAGGGTGCGCTGGATCCCAAGCGGCTGGCCCGCGGACGCGGGTACGCCGACCAGGGCCACGTGGACGCGATCACTGTCACCCCGGGGCTCGTGCTGGCGTACGTGCGCGGGAGCCGCCCCCGGCCGTACCGGGTCCAGGTGCGGGTCCGCACGCTGGAGGACGAGGACTGGGAGCGGTTCCTGGACGCGGCCGCCGACCTGCCGGGGCACATCGCCGCACTGCTCGACAAGGAGCTGCCGCACTCGCTCGCCGACTGCGGGGTCCCCCTGCTGCCCGGCCCCGGCGACCTCGTCCCGCGCTGCAGCTGCCCCGACTCCGGGCACCCCTGCAAGCACGCGGCGGCGCTCTGCTACCAGACGGCACGGCTGATCGACGCCGACCCGTTCGTGCTGCTCCTGCTGCGCGGCCGGGGCGAGAAGGACCTGCTCGACGCGCTGTCCCGGCGCAGCGCCGCCCGCGCGGCCCGCGCAGCCCATGAACGGCAGCCGCAGTCCCTGCCCGGCGTACGGGCCACCGATGCCCTGGCCCCGCGCGCACTCCCGCCGCTGCCGCCGCCGCTGCCGGCACCCCCGCACCCCGAGCAGCCCCCGGTGTATCCGGCGGCGCCCGGCGGTCCGGACCCCTTCGCGCTGGACCAGCTGGCGACCGACGCCGCCGCCCGCGCGCATGCGCTGCTCGGCACCGGACGCGATCCGGTGGGCGAACTGACGCTGTGGCAGGACGCGGTGCGCCTGGCCGCCGCCCGCCCCGGTTCCGGTCTCACCGCCACCACCCGCACCCTGTACGCCGCACTCGCCACGGCAGCGGGCCGCACCCCGGCCGACCTCGCGCGTGCCGTCGCGGCCTGGCGCCAGGGCGGGCTCGCCGGGCTGGCCGTGCTGGAGGAGCCGTGGGATCCGCCGGCCGGCCGCTTCGACCGGGCCCGCCCGTTGCTCCTCGCCGCCGACCTGCCGGTGTTCCGCCCGTGGCGCAACCGCCTCACGCACCCGCGCGGCCATGTCCAGCTCCGCCTGGGCCGCGACGGCCTGTGGTACGCCTATGAGTCGGAGCCCGGCCACGACGACTGGTGGCCCCGGGGTACCCCGGACCTCGACCCCGTGGGCGCGCTGACGGGGCTCGGCACCCCGGACGCCACCTGACCGAGGAGCGATGACCGCACGGGCGGCCCCGGCCCGGCAGATGCGGCCGCTGTACGAGGGTGCGGAGGGAGCGCCCAAGCCGGTCCTCGGCACCTCGCCGAGCGGACCGGCGCCCGCCCCGTGCTTGCCAAAACGGATCTTGTTCGTGAATGATCACGGCCGGCGGGCGGGCCGGCCGACGGTTGCCTCTGGCCCGTCTCACCGCCGCACATCCGCCGCATCGTGAGGCGACCGCTTTCATCAGCAGGAATTTCAGGGGGGAACCATGTCTGCTCAGGATGCCATGAGCACATCAAGAACGTCGGACGCGCGTGCGGCGCAGGGGGAGGAACGCCCGCTGCCGCCCGCACGGTCCCGGGGCAGTGCCATGGGCGGCTGGTTCCTCACCATCGCGCTGAACGTGGCGGCGCCGATCCTCACGTACAACGCCCTGAGCGATCACGGGTGGAGCGAGTTCGCCGCGCTGCTGGCGAGCGGTGTCTGGCCGGTGCTCGACAGCGTCGTGCACCTGGTGTGGCGGCGCCGCCTCGACGAGTTCGCCGTCGTGACCCTGGTGTTCCTGGTCATCACGGCTGTCGTCTCCCTCCTCGGCGCCCACTCGACCCGGGCCCTGCTGCTCAAGGACTCGGCCGTCACCGGGCTGTTCGGCCTGCTGTGCCTGGCGACGCTGCTGGCGCCGCGACCGCTCATGTTCTACTTCGGCCGCAAGTTCGCCACCGACGGCACCGCCGCGAGCACCTCGTGGTGGAACGGCCTGTGGCAGTACGAAGGCTTCCGGGCGACCGTGCGGACGATGACGACGGTCTGGGGCGTGGCCTACTGCGCCGAGGCGGTGGTCCGCGTCGCGCTGGCCTCCGTGCTGAGCACCGGCACCATGGTGACGCTCAGCCCGGTTCTGATCTACGGCGTCCTCGGCAGCCTCATCCTGTGGACGACCCTGTACGGCAAGCGGGCACGGCGCAGGGGCGAGGAGCGCACCGCCGCGGCCACCGCCCAGGGCTAGGTGGTCTCGTTCGGATCAGCCCGGGTCCGCCCGGACGAACCCCCCTGGCTGGGGCGCCGACCGAGCCGCGACGTCCAGCCCGCAGCGACTGATGTGAAGGTGGTCGCCGGCCAGAGCGCGGTGACCGCCACCGGGTCGGTGCTGGCCGGCACGGCCCCGAGTGGAGCGCACCGGCGGCGGGACGGCTCAAGGCCGCTCTCTGTCAAGGCCCCGTCAAGATCCGCAGGTCGGACGCGAAGATCACGCAAAGAAGGGCCGGAAGCGGTCGCACACGGTCAGAACCTGGGGGCAGGTCCGAGAAAGAAGGAGCACGCGCCCATGTCCGTCCTGACCACCGAGCCGGATGCCGTCCCCGCCGACGAGGAGCCCCCTGATACCGGCGAACACCACCGCCTGACCGCCGTCACGGGCCTCGCGGCGCTGTCGCTGGACGCGATGGCGTCGGTGGCCTACGGCCCGGAGGCCATCGTCCTCGTGCTGGCCGGCGCGGGCGCCCGCGGCCTCGGCTTCACGATGCCGGTGACGCTGGCCATCGCCGCGCTGCTGGCCGTGCTGGTGGCGTCGTACCGGCAGGTGATCGCGGCCTTCCCGGACGGCGGCGGCTCCTACGCCGTGGCGAGGACGCATCTGGGCGCGCGCACGAGTCTGGTGGCCGCCGCCTCGCTGGTGCTGGACTACGTCCTCAACGTGGCGGTCGCCGTCACCGCGGGCGTGGCGGCCCTGACCTCCGCCTTCCCCGCCCTGTACGACGACCGGCTGTGGCTGTGCCTGGCGGTGCTCGCACTGGTCACGGGCGTCAATCTGCGCGGGATCGTGGAGTCGGCGAAGGCGTTCATCGTGCCGACGGTCGTGTTCGTCGGCTCGATCCTCGTCCTCATCGCCGTCGGCCTGTGCCGCTCGCACCCGGTGAGTACGGCGACGGCGGCCGGGCACGCCTCGGCCGTCGCGGACAACGCCTCCGCCGTGGGCGCGCTGCTCCTGCTGAAGGCCTTCGCCGCCGGGTGTGCCGCACTGACCGGCGTGGAGGCCATCGCGAACGCCGTCCCGTCCTTCCGGGTGCCGCGGATCCGCCGGGCCCAGCGCGCGGAGGTCGCCCTCGGGGCCGTACTCGGTCTGATGCTCATCGGGCTGTCGGTGCTGATCGGCCGCTTCCATCTGCAGCCGGTCGAGGGCGTCACGGTCCTCGCGCAGCTCGCGGACGCCTCGCTCGGCCACAACGGGGCGTTCTACGTCATCCAGTTCGCGACCATGGTCCTGCTGGCGCTGTCGGCGAACACCTCCTTCGGCGGGCTGCCGGTCCTGCTGAAGCTGCTCGCCCGCGACCACTACGCGCCGCATGTCTTCGCCCTGAAGGCCGACCGCCAGGTGCACCGGCACGGCGTCCTCGCACTCGCGGTGGTCTCGGCCGCGCTGCTGGTCTTCTCCGGCGGTGACACCAACACCCTGGTGCCGATGTTCGCCGTCGGCGTCTTCGTCGGCTTCACGATCGCCCAGGTCGGGATGGTCCGGCACTGGCGTCGCGAGCGGGGTGCGAACTGGCGCGGGAAGGCGCTGCTCAACGGCTTGGGCGCGCTGCTCACCGGTGTCGCGGCCGTGGTCGTCACGGCGAGCAGGTTCGAGGAGGGCGCCTGGCTGATCCTCATCGCGCTGCCCCTGCTGGTGGCCGCCTTCGAGACCGTGCACCGCGCCTACGGCCGGATCGGCGAGCGGCTCGGCCTCGGCCGGATACCGCAGGCCCCGCACCGGGAGCGCTCGCTGGTGGTCGTCCCGGTGTCGTCCCTGTCCCGGCTGACGTCGGAGGCGCTGACCGCGGCCGGCTCGCTCGGTGACGAGGTGCGGGCCGTGACCGTGTGCTATCCGGATTCCGAGGACCGGGCCCACCTGGGCGCCCTGGAGCGGGCCTGGGCCCAGTGGGACCCGGGCGTCGAGCTGGTGCGGCTGGCCTCCGAGCGGCGCAGCCTCGGCCGCCCGATCGCCGCCTATGTGCGTGAGGTGGCCGCCACCGAGCCGGGCACCCGGGTCACCGTGCTGATCCCGGAGACCGAGCCCGAACGGGTGTGGCAGCGGCTGCTGCAGAACCAGCGGGGTGCCGTCATCGCGCATGCCGTGCGCCGGGAGACGGACGCGGTGATCTGCCGGCTGCGGTTCCGGCTGCCGTGAGCCGCAAGAGCCCCGTCGAAGCCGCACGGGCGGCCGTAAGAGAGCCGGCAACGCCGACCGGATCCGGTCGGCGGGGCGGTTTCCCCGAACCGTCCGTGTCCACCGGACCTCACTCCAGGAGTCCACGATGGCCGACCTGGCCTTCTGATCACCGAGCCCGGCGGGACGAGGACGCGGACGTCCCCGCGCCCCCGCCGTCCGTGCCGCCCGTGAGATGTGCGAGCGTGAACGGGTGAGCACGACGACTGAACTTTTGGAACACGGCTTCGACGGACCGGAAGGCGCCCCGGTCCTGGTCCTCGGACCGTCCCTCGGCACGACCCGTCACATGTGGGACCGCCAGGTGCCGGAGCTGACCAAGCAGTGGCGGGTCCTGCGGTTCGACCTGCCCGGACACGGCGGGGCGCCCGCCCACCCGGCCGGTTCCGTCGCCGAGCTGACCGCCCGGCTGCTGGCCACGCTGGACTCGCTCGGTGTGCAGCGGTTCGGCTACGGGGGCTGCGCGCTGGGCGGTGCGATCGGCATCGAGCTGGCCCTGCGCCACCCCGAGCGGCTCGCCTCGCTGGCGCTGGTCGCGGCCTCGCCCCGGTTCGGGACCCCCGACGAGTTCCGGCAGCGCGGGGTGGTCGTACGGACGAACGGGCTGGACCCGGTCGCCAGGAGCGCGCCCGACCGCTGGTTCACCGGCGGGTTCGCCGCGGCACAGCCCGCGATCACCGAGTGGGCGGTGCAGATGGTCCGCACCACCGACCCGGGCTGCTACATCGCCGCCTGCGAGGCGCTCGCCGTGTTCGACGTACGGGCGGAACTCGGCCGGGTGGGCGTGCCGACGCTCGTGCTCGTCGGCGCCGACGACCAGGTCACCGGCCCCGCCGAGGCCCGCACCCTGGTCGCCGGCATCCCGGACGCGCGGCTCGCGGTCGTCCCCGGCGCCTCCCACCTGGTCCCGGTCGAGCAGCCGGCGGCCGTCACCGACCTGCTGACGCACCACTTCTCCACCGCCTGGCAGCAGCCCTACGAGACCGGCCAGACGATCCTGCCGGCGCCGTCGGCCGCCCCCGTCCCGGCGGTGACTCCCGCGGCCGCGCCGGTCGCCGAGATCGCGCCGGCCGCCGTACCGGCCCAGCCGGCCGCGCCGCCCGACCGGTACGAGACCGGGCTCAAGATCCGCAGGGAGGTGCTGGGCGACGCGCACGTGGACCGGGCGCTGGCCGGGGCCGACGCGTTCTGCGGGGACTTCGAGGACTTCGTCACCCGCTACGCCTGGGGCGAGATCTGGGACCGGCCCGGCCTGGACCGCCGTACCCGCAGCTGCGTCACGCTGTCCGCGCTGGTCGCCGGCGGCCATCTGGAGGAGCTGGCCGCCCACACCCGGGCGGCCCTGCGCAACGGGCTCACCCCGGACGAGATACGGGAAGTGCTGCTGCAGACGGCCGTGTACTGCGGGGTGCCGGCCGCGGCCGGCGCGTTCCGGGTGGCCCGGCAGGTCATCCAGGAGGAGACCACGCCCGCCGAGTGAGCCGCGCGCCGCCGGACCCGGCCGGCGGGCCGGGTCCGGCAGGATGGTGAGCCATGAAGCTCACGAAGAAGTCCCACGCCTGCGTCCGCCTGGAGAAGGACGGGCGGACGCTCGTCATCGATCCGGGCGGCTTCAGCGAACAGGACGCGGCGCTCGGCGCGGACGCCATCCTGATCACGCACGAACACCCGGACCACTTCGACGAGTTCCGGCTGCGCGCCGCCATGGAGAACAACCCGGCCGCCGGGATCTGGACGCTGAGGTCGGTCGCCGACCGGATCTCGGCGGCCTTCCCCGGCCGGGTGCACACCGTCGGCCACGGCGACACCTTCACCGCGGCCGGCTTCGACGTGCAGGTCCACGGCGAGCTGCACGCGGTGATCCACCCGGACATCCCGCGCATCACCAACGTCGGCTACCTGATCGACGGCGGCAGGGTCTTCCACCCCGGCGACGCCCTCACCGTCCCCGGCCGGCCGGTGGAGACGCTGATGCTCCCGGTGATGGCCCCGTGGAACAAGATCTCCGAGGTCATCGACTACGTCCGCGAGGTGCGGCCGCAGCGCGCCTACGACGTCCACGACGCCCTGCTCACCGATCTCGCCCGCCCGATCTACGACCGCCAGATCGGCGCCCTCGGCGGCACGGACCACCAGCGGCTGACGCCGGGGGCCTCCACCGAGATCTGAGTCCGTTGTCAGAGGGGCCGGGTAGGTTGGGGGACATGCGCATCGCCACCTGGAACGTGAACTCGATCACCGCCCGCCTTCCGAGGCTGCTGGCCTGGCTGGAGAGCAGCGGCACCGACGTGCTCTGCCTGCAGGAGGCCAAGGTCGCCGAGGACCAGTTCCCGTCCGACCAGCTGCGCGAGCTGGGCTACGAGTCGGCGGTCCACGCCACCGGCCGGTGGAACGGCGTGGCGGTGCTCTCCCGCGTCGGCATCCAGGACGTGGTCAAGGGCCTGCCCGGCGACCCCGGCTTCGACGGTGTCACCGAGCCGCGCGCCATCTCGGCGACCTGCGGCCCGGTCCGCGTCTGGTCGGTGTACGTCCCCAACGGCCGCGAGGTGGAGCACCCGCACTACGCGTACAAGCTGCAGTGGTTCGAGGCCCTCAAAGCGGCCGTGTACGGCGACGCACAGGGCAGCCGCCCCTTCGCGGTCATGGGCGACTACAACGTGGCGCCGACCGACGACGACGTCTACGACGTGGCCGCCTTCGAGGGCGCCACGCACGTCACCCCCGCCGAGCGCGCCGCCCTGGCCTCCCTGCGCGAGGCGGGCCTGGACGACGTGGTGCCCCGCCCGCTGAAGTACGACCACCCGTTCACGTACTGGGACTACCGCCAGCTCTGCTTCCCGAAGAACCGCGGCATGCGCATCGACCTGGTGTACGGCAACGAACCGTTCGCCAAGGCCGTCAAGGACGCCTACGTCGACCGCGAGGAGCGCAAGGGCAAGGGTGCCTCCGATCACGCTCCGGTGGTGGTCGACCTCGACGTCTGATGCCACGCTGGGTCCATGGACCTTCCGTTCCTGGGCCACCGGCACAAGAAGAACGGTGACGCGGCACCGCCTGCCGACCCGGAGGCGGTCGCCGAGCTGCTCTCCGAGTGCGAACTGCTGCGCGCGCAGGCCGGCCGGGCGGGCGTCCGCCTGGACGACACCCCGGCCTCCCTTGAGGCCCTGGACCAGCTCGTCCCGCGCTGGCGCGACGACGCAGAGGTCCTGCCCCGGCTGGGCCACGACGCGGGGCTGTACCTGGGCACGGTCGTGGTGCGCACCGTGCCCGGCGCCGCCTGGCGGATCCGCCCCGGCGGCGAGGCGGTCGTACGGCTGGCCTCCGGCCGCGAGGTCGAGGTGGTGGGCGCCGGGCAGGACTGGGCGGCGAGCGGTGTCCCCGAACTCTCCCAGCTGTACGCGGAGATCGCCGAGACCTGAGCCCCCCCCGGGGCCTCCCGCCGCGGCATGACCCTCGGTCAGGTACTGCCCGCCGGGAGACCCGGCGCCTCCAACTCGACTACGATGTGCGGTTCATCCCTGTGGCGATGGTGATCTTGCCGATCCGCACGGGGATGCGCTGCTGCCGGGTGGGGAGCCCCCCATGACCCCGAGACCCTGGGGGGACGGCAGTTCACGGGCCAGGCTCGTCCGGCGGCAGCCGGAGATCACTGCTCGCGCACGGGGACGGACACGTACGACGGGTCGTCCGGGGGCGAGGAGAAGGTCAGCTGCGCGCCGGACGGGTTGTGCTCGGCATAGAGCGGGTCGACCGTGTCGACCACCAGCGCCAGGCGGTGTCCGGCGGGCACGTCGTAGGCCGTGGAGAACAGGTCCAGGTCGACGCCGAACGGCTCGCCGGGCGTCCGCCCGTGCCAGGTGTACGGCGCGTTGGTGACCAGTTTGCCGATACCGAGCGGCCCCACGTCGTACAGGTAGGCGATGAACGTGCCGCTCTCCGCCGTCGGGGTCAGCGTGGTGTGCAGCTTGGCCGTGCCCCGCACCCGCTGGGCGCTGCCGTACCGCTCCGACTGCCACACGGCCGCCCAGCGGCGCGGCAGCAGCGGGATCGAGGCCATCGGCGGCAGTTGGGCGATCTGGTCCAGGAGGCTGGAGAGGAAGACGATCCCGCCGTCCGCGCCGGAGTCGACGTTCGCGTGGATGGTGCTGGAGCCGGCGAGCGCGAACTTCCGCCGGGTCGCCTCGACCGACTTCCAGTCCGGGTAGCCCTCGTATCCCCCCGCGCTACGGGACTTCAGCTGGACCGGCTGCTCACGGTCGATGCCGTTGTCGGCTCCCTTGAGGTAGTGGTCGAACCAGCGCCCGGTGTCCGTCCACACGTCGTTGGGCAGTCCGAACAGGCCGGGCAGCTCGGCGGTCGCGTGGTCGCCGGGCCGCAGCTCCAGCCGCTTGGGCCCGGTCAGCTTCTCGTAGAAGCCGGCGTACTGGTTCACCGGGAAGACCGTGTCGCCCCAGGCGTTGGCGAGCATCACCGCCGCGCCGTTGCTGTTCAGCTGGTCGACATAGGTCGCGGCGGACCGCTTCCGCCCCCAGTCGATCATCTCCTGTTCCTTGGCGAGGTTCGAGGAGTACAGGTTGTCGAAGATCTCCCGCACTTCCGGGCTCTCCCGGCCGGTGAGGGTGGCCGTGCCGTCCAGCACGGCCGCCGCCTGGACATGCTGGGTGCGGCCCGAGTAGATGGAGTCGATCAGGTCCGCCCAGCCGCTGAGCGCGGCCACGGCCCTGACGCGCTTGTCGTGCGCGGCGGCGAGCAGGCTGATCCCGGCGCCGTACGACACCCCGGCCATGCCCACGCGCTGCGGATCGGCCGGTGTGTTGGCGAGGCCCCAGTCGATGACCTTGGAGGCGTCCGCCACGTCCGGCGGACCGGCGACTTCTATCCGACCGCCGGACTGCCAGAATCCGCGCACGTTGTAGGTGAGCACCACATAGCCGGCGTCGGCGAGCTTCTGCGCCTGGGCGAGGTACTCGATCTGCGGGAAGGACCAGCTCGTGGGCAGCACGAGAAGCGGGTAGCGGCGCGAGCCGTCGGCGCCGGCGGGCGTGACGACGTTTCCCTTCAGTACGGTGCCGCCGTCGCCCGTGATGTCCACGAAGCGGACGGACGGGGCGGTGGCCCGGGCGGCGGGCGCCAGGCCGACGACGGTGCCGGCGACCAGCGCCGCCGAGACCGCTGTGGCGGCGGTGGAGCGCAGCGCGGTGCGACCATGTCCCATGGGTCACTCCTTCACTCGTCAACAGTGCAAAGTGACCCGACGGTAACCTTTGTTCCTTACCGCAAGTAACCCGTCGGTAAGTTACGTGCCAGTAAAGATTGTTGGGAGGTTACTCGCCGCCGGCGCCGGCCGGTTCCGGGAGGGACGCCCGCGCCGCCCGCGTCACGTCCGCCACCAGCTCCACCACATCCGGGCCGTACGCCTCGGAGTTGACCACCTTCAGCAGCAGGACGAAGGATCCGGTGCCGTACCTGCGGCGCAGCCGCTCGTGGTGGCGGGCGAGATAGCGGGTGGCGGCCTGGTTGGTGATGGCGCGCTGGCCGCAGAAGAGGAAGACCGGGCGGGCGTCCCGGCCCATGGTGAGCCGGGCGAGCAGCACGTACTCGCTCTGGCCCTTCTCCATCGGGTAGTTGTCGCCGCCGATGCGGAAGGCGCCGCGGTCCGGGCCGGGCTCGCCGTCCGTGTTCACCCGCACGCCCGGCACCAGCGAGGCGAGATGGGCGGCCATCCGGCGGTTGGAGGCCGGACCGCCCAGGCAGAACTCGGTGCGTTCGCCGAAGCCCTGCTGCGCGGCGTCGTGCGCGACGACCCGGGCGTGCGCGCGGCAGTCCTTGATCAGCGCGGAGAGCTCCAGCAGCGCGAACACGTCGTGGCGCGTCACCGTCAGTTCCGGGCCGCCCGCGTCACGGTTGACCACCAGGAGCGACTCGGAGTTGTCCGGCAGCCCGAAGAACGCCTGCTGGCGGCGGAGTTTGCGGCGCCACAGATAGGTCCTGGCGAGCCAGCCCAGCGAGGCCGATATCCCGGTCGCCACCAGGCCCAGGACGATGTTGCGCACGTCGTCGTTCATGGCCGCGCATGGTAGCGGGCGCGGGCCACTGCCACGTCCGGGTGTTCGATACGTGACGGTCGTGTGGCAGGACGCCCAGGCGTACTGTCGGTACTGCGGCAATCTGGTTACGCTGCGCGGACTGTCCCGACGGGAGGTACGGATGGGTCGTCCTGGCACGCGGAGAACGGCGGTCCTGGCGGTCTCGGCCGCACTGGTGTCGGTGGGGGCGGCGGCGCCGCCCGCCGCGACAACGACCGGCACGCCCGCCAAGGTTCCCGTGGCGGTGGGCTACGGCGGAGCGGTCGCCAGCGTCGACGCGGACGCGTCCGCCGCCGGCATCGAGGTGCTCAGACACGGGGGCAACGCGGTCGACGCCGCCGTGGCCACCGCCGCCGCGCTCGGCGTCACCGAGCCCTACTCGGCGGGCGTCGGCGGAGGCGGCTACTTCGTCTACTACGACGCCAAGACCCGCACCGTGCACACCATCGACGGCCGTGAGACGGCGCCGCTCAGCGCCGGCTCCGACCTGTTCACGGAGAACGGCAAGCCGCTCGCGTTCGGCGACGCCGTCAGCAGCGGGCTGAGCGTCGGTACCCCGGGCACGCCCGCCACCTGGCAGAAGGCGCTGGACGAGTGGGGCAGCGAACGGCTCGGCACCGTCCTGCGGCCGGCCGAGCGGATCGCCCGGAACGGCTTCACGGTGGACGACACCTTCCGCGCGCAGACGGCGTCCAACGAGACCCGGTTCCGCTACTTCCCGGACACCGCGAAGCTGTTCCTGCCGAACGGACAGCTGCCGGTCGTCGGCTCCACCCTGAAGAACCCCGAACTCGCCCGCACCTACGAGGAACTGGGCCGCAAGGGCATCGGCGCGATCTACCGCGGGGACATCGGCGACGACATCGTCAAGACGGTCGAACACCCGCCCGTGGACCCGGCTTCCGGCTGGAACGCCCGCCCCGGCAAGCTGGAGGAGAAGGACCTCGCCGTCTACCGCGCCAAGCTCCAGGCGCCCACCAGGACGTCGTACCGCGGCCTGGACGTGTACTCCATCGCGCCCTCCTCCTCGGGCGGCACCACGGTCGGTGAAGCCCTCAACATCCTGGAGAACACCGACCTGTCGAAGGCGAGCGAGACGCAGTACCTGCACCACTTCATCGAGGCGAGCCGGATCGCGTTCGCCGACCGCGGGCGCTGGGTCGGCGACCCGGCCTTCGAGGACGTACCGACGCGGCAGCTGCTGTCGCAGCGGTACGCCGACTCGCGCGCCTGCCTGATCAGGGACGACGCGGTCCTCACCAGCCCGCTGGCCCCCGGCGACCCGCGCCACCCGGCGGCCTGCGCACAGGGCGGTACGGCCGCCCCGACGACGTACGAGGGCCAGAACACCACGCATCTGACCGTGGCCGACAGATGGGGCAACGTCGTCTCCTACACGCTCACCATCGAGCAGACCGGCGGCAGCGGCATCACCGTGCCCGGCCGGGGATTCCTGCTCAACAACGAGCTGACCGACTTCTCCTTCACCCCGGCCAACCCGGCCGTGCCCGACCCGAACCTGCCCGGTCCGGGCAAGCGGCCCCGCTCGTCGATCTCCCCGACGATCGTCCTGGACGGGCTGGGCAGGCCTGTGGTGGCGCTCGGTTCACCCGGTGGCGCGACCATCATCACCACCGTGCTGCAGACGCTCACCGGATTCCTGGACCGGCGCCTGCCGCTGGTCGACGCGATCGCCGCACCCCGCGCCAGCCAGCGCAACGCCGCCCAGACCGAACTCGAACCGGCCCTGTACAACAGCGACGTGCGGAAGCAGCTGGAGGCCATCGGGCACAGCTTCAAGCTCAACCCCGAGATCGGCGCGGCCACCGGCGTGCAACGGCTGCCGGACGGCAGGTGGCTGGCAGCCGCCGAGAAGGTACGACGCGGCGGCGGCTCGGCGATGGTGGTGGACCCGGTGCCGTAGGACCCACCGCGGGACTCACAACTCCGGTGCGGGCGGCCGGGCTTCCTGCGCGCGGAAGTCCAGCCGGCCGTCCCGCGCGTCCACCGTCACCCGGCTGCCCTCGGAGATCGTGCCGTTCAGCAGCAGCCTGGACAGCTGGTTGTCCACCTCCCGCTGGATGGTGCGGCGCAGCGGGCGGGCGCCGTACTCCGGCTGGTAGCCGCGCTCGGCGAGCCAGTCGACGGCGGCGGGTGTGAACTCCACCCCGATGCCCTGCCCGTCCAGCAGCCGCCGGGTGCCCTCCAGCAACAGGCCGGTGATCTGCCGCAGTTGCTCACCGGTCAGCTGCCTGAAGATCACGATCTCGTCGATGCGGTTGAGGAACTCCGGCCGGAAGTGCTCGCGCAGCGGGCGCAGGACCTGCTCGCGCCGCGCTTCCTCGTCGGCCTCCGCACCGCCCGGCCCGAACCCGACCCCGGCACCGCGCCGGGTGATCGCCTCGGAGCCGAGGTTGCTGGTCATCACGATGACCGTGTTGGTGAAGTCCACCGTGCGGCCCTGCGAGTCGGTCAGCCGGCCGTCGTCCAGGACCTGCAGCAGGATGTTGAAGACGTCCGGGTGCGCCTTCTCCACCTCGTCGAGCAGGAGCAGCGAGTACGGGTGCCGGCGCACCACCTCGGTGAGCTGGCCGGCCTCCTCGTGGCCGACGTACCCGGGCGGGGCGCCGACCAGCCGGGAGACGGTGTGCCGCTCCTGGTACTCGCTCATGTCGAGGCGGACCATCCGGTCCTCGCTGCCGAACAGCGCCTCGGCGAGCGCCCGGGCCAGCTCGGTCTTGCCGACGCCGGTCGGGCCGAGGAAGAGGAAGCTGCCGATCGGCCGGTGGGGGCTCGCCAGCCCCGCGCGGGAGCGTTGCACCGCCTCCGCGACCACGGCGACGGCCTCCTCCTGGCCGACCACCCGCTGGTGCAGGTGCTCCTCCAGGCCGAGCAGCCGTTCCTTCTCCTCCTGGGTGAGCCGGCTGACCGGGATGCCGGTCTGCCGGGACACGACCTCGGCGATGGCCTCCGCCGTCACCTCCAGGTCCAGCCCCTCGTCGACCTTCTCGTCGCCGCTCGCCTCCGCGATCCGCTGCTTCAGCTCGCCGATGCGGTCGCGCAGCCGCTTGGCCTCGTCGTAGTCCTCGTCGGCGACCGCCTGGTCCTTGTCCCGGACCAGCTGTTCGACCTCGCGCTCCATCGCCCGTACGTCCGTGCCCTTGGTCCGCGCGCCGAGCCGTACCCGGGCGCCCGCCTGGTCGATCAGGTCGATGGCCTTGTCCGGCAGCCGCCGGTCGGTGAGATACCGGTCGGACAGCTCCACGGCGGCGACCAGCGCCTCGTCGCTGTAGCGGACCTGGTGGTGGGCCTCGTACCGGTCGCGCAGCCCGCGCAGGATCTCGACGGTGTCCTCGACCGTCGGTTCGGGCACCAGGACCGGCTGGAACCGGCGGGCCAGCGCCGCGTCCTTCTCGATCCGGCGGAACTCCTCCAGCGTGGTCGCGCCCACGATGTGCAGCTCGCCGCGGGCGAGGGCGGGCTTGAGGATGTTTCCGGCGTCCATGGAGCCGCCCTCGCCGCCGGAGCCCGCGCCGACGACGGTGTGCAGCTCGTCGATGAACACGATCAGCCGGTCGGAGTGGGCGCGGATCTCCTCCACGATGGTGTTCATGCGTTCCTCGAAGTCGCCCCGGTAGCGGGTGCCGGCCACGACGCCGGTGAGGTCGAGCGCGACGACCCGGCGGCCGGCCAGGACGTCCGGCACGTCCCCGTCGGCGATGCGCTGGGCCAGCCCCTCCACGATGGCCGTCTTGCCGACCCCCGCGTCCCCGATGAGGACGGGGTTGTTCTTGCCGCGCCGCGACAGCACCTCGATGGTCTGCTCGATCTCGGTGTCCCGGCCGATGACCGGGTCGATCCGCTCCTGCCGGGCCAGGTCGGTCAGATCGCGCCCGTACTTGTCCAGTGTCGGCGTGCCGGTGGCGCGCGGCCGCTCCGTGCGGACCGGCGTGCTCTCCGGCACCTCGGGCGGCAGCGAGCCGGCCGAGAAGCGGGCCGCGTGCAGGATGTGGCCGGCCGCCGAGTCCGGGTTGGCGGCCAGCGCGCTCAGCACGTGCTCCGGGCCGATGTACCCGGCGCCGCTCGCCCGCGCCATGTCGTGCGCGTCCAGCAGGGCGCGCTTGACGGCCGGGGTGAGCGACATCGAGGTCGGCGGCGGCACCTCGCCGGGCGGCTGCGCCGGTCCGGCCCGGTCGTCGATCTCCGCGGCGAGCGAGTCCGGGTCGGCGCCCGCCCGGCTCAGCAGGCTCCGGGTGGGCTCGGACGCCACCGCCGCGCGCAGCAGGTGCTGGGTGTCCAGATCCCGGCTGCCGTGCTCGGCGGCGTACAGGGCGGCTCCTCTGACCAGCTCACGGGCCGGCTGGCTGAGCAGGCGGCCGATGTCGATATGACGCTTCGCTCCGCTGGGGGCGCCGCCGAAGAAGCGGGCCAGGAATTCGCCGAAGGGGTCAGGAGGGTAGCCGTTGGTCATGGCGTTGCGCTTCCTTCGCTGACGACTGGCTCCGCCGGGTAACCGGGTGGGGGCCGTTCATGCCCACGATGACACGATCCAGGGGGGCGGGCATGTTCGCCTGCGGGGGGAGGGGCTCGTGTCCGTCCGGCGGCCGCGGGAGCGCCTCGGCTGCCCGCGCCCCGCGGCGAAGCCGCACACCGGCACGGTCCCGCGTCCCTTCAGGGCGTGTCCCTTGCCGTCAGTATCCTGGGACCGGCGTCCGTGACGGCCACGGTGTGCTCCACATGGGCCGCGCGGGAGCCGTCGGCCGTGCGCAGGGTCCAGCCGTCGGATGCCTCGTAGTAGCCGTCCCCGCCGCCCGCGATGAGCATGGGCTCGATGGCGAGGACCATGCCGGGGCGGAGCGGGAGGCCGCGTCCGGGGCGGCCCTCGTTGGGGACCTCGGGGTCCTCGTGCATACGGCGTCCCACGCCGTGCCCGCCGAAGCCCTGCGGTACGCCGTAGCCGGCCGTACGGCAGACCCGGCCGACGGCGTGCGCGATGTCGCCGATGCGGTTGCCGACGACGGCCGCCCCGATGCCCGCCGCCAGGGCGCGCTCGGCCGTCTCGATCAGGCGGAGGTCCGCCGCGCGCGGGCGGCCCACGGTGAGGCTGAGCGCGGAGTCGCCGGCCCAGCCGTTCAGCTCCGCGCCGCAGTCCACGGAGAGCAGGTCGCCGTCGCGGAGCCGGTACCGGGTGGGGATGCCGTGCACGATCGCGTCGTTCACCGAGGCGCAGATCACGGCCGGGAAGGGGGTCGGGGCGAAGGAGGGGCGGTAGCCGAGGAACGGGGAGGACGCCCCGGCCTCGCGCAGCACCTCCCGCGCCACCTCGTCCAGCTCCAGCAGGGAGACGCCGACGGCCGCGGCCCGCCGTACGGCCGTCAGGGCCCGTGCGACGACCTGGCCCGCCGCGTGCATCGCGTCGATCGACGTGTCCGTCTTCAGTTCCACCATGCCAATTACTATACCGGTATTTTAATGGGGTGATGCGGGGGCCGGTATTAGAATGGGTGCCATGGTGCGCACCCCCCTGACCCCAGAAGAGCGTGAACGCGGCGAGCGGCTCGGGCAGTTGCTGCGCGAGTCGCGCGGCGGCCGGAGCATGACCGAGGTCGCCGTGCAGGCGGGCGTGTCCCCCGAGACGCTCCGCAAGATCGAGACGGGCCGGGCGCCGACCCCCGCGTTCTTCACCGTCGCCGCGCTCGCCCAGGTCCTCGGGCTGTCGATGGACGAGCTGGTGGCGCGGTGCGCGCCCGTGGCCGCGTGAGGCACCCGGTCCGCGCAACGGCCCCGGGGCCGCGATGAGGTGTCCGCGCGCTGCCGGAAAACTCTGCGTAGCAGCGCCGTAACACGACTGGTGTTGCCTGCCCGGTGGACATGCCGGAGGCCGGGCGGGAGCAGCGATGGCGGTGGATCGACTCACTGACGGGGTGCGGGAGTTCGCGGGCTACCTGGACGGCCTGCTGGGCCGCCTGGACCGGGGCGGGGGCTGGAGCGGGGTCTTCTGGCAGCGCGACCCCGACGGCATGCGGGCCTGCCTGGAGGGCGCGGAAGTGCCGCCGTGGGACGTGGTGGAGGCGCTGCTGGAGGACTTCGCCGCCGCGTACGGCCCCGCCGCCGCGGCGGCCGAGCGGGAGCGCGCCCGCGCCCTGCACGGGGCCGCTCTGACGGCGTACGACGCCCGTCCGGGCGCGCGCGACACCCTGCTCGACCGGCTCGACGTCATGCTCCGCGAACAGCGCCGCGCCGCCGAGCGCCAGACCGAACTCACCCGTCTGCTGTCCGCCCCGGCCGCCGCCGGCCAGGCCGACTCCCTCCGCCTCGACCTCGCCTGGGCCCAGGACGACCACGCCCGCGCCACCGCGAGGTGCGCGGAACTCCGGGGCCGCCTGGCGGAGGTGGACCGGCGGTCGGTGCGACACGCACCCGGGCCGCGGCGCACATCCGGCTCCGGCCCGCCGCGGCCCCACGACACCCACCAGGGGACACCACCGCCCCAGCGCCCGCCCTCGGCCATCGGCGAGCACTCCCGCCCCGTCGGCCCCGCCGGGAACCCTTCCCTCCCGGGCCGGCCCTCCCCGCCCCCCGGCGGATCCGTTTCGATGCCGTACAGCGCCGTGCCCGCGCCGCCTCCGGGGGTCCCCGGAGTGTCCACCCCGGAGGCAGCCCCTTCGCCCGCCCCCGCGAAGCCCCGCAAGCGTCGTCGCGGCAGTGCCCGGTTCGCCGGGGTGGAGGACGGGGACGCTCCCGGGGCGGTGCAGCAGGTGCCGGTCATGCCCCGGGCGGTGCCGCGAGGGGCCCGCTTCGCCGGGGGTGCGGAAGGCGCCGAGGGCGTCGAGGGCGAAGGCGAAGGCGTCGGCGGGGAGGTGGTGGACGTCGAGGCCCAGACGGCCGTCGCCGGGGTCGTGGAGCGGCTGGCTCTGTTGCGGGCCGAGGGGCGCAGCGGGGAGGCGCATGTGCTGTTGGCCGAGGCCGCGCAGTGGCCCGCCGGCCGGTTCCCGGCGCTCGCGGACGCGCTGGGCCGGGCCGGACTCGGTGCCGACTGGGCGACGCTGCTGTGGGAGGCCGCCTCGCTGCCCGCGGAGCGGCTGGTCGCCGTCGCCGGCGCGCTGACCGCCGCCGGACGGGACGCCGACGGGCGGCAGCTGCTGCGGCAGGGCGTCGCCCGCCCGCCGGAGCAGATCGGCGCGGCCGTGCTGCGGCTGGCGGAGGACGGCCGCGAGCGGGAGGCGGGAGCCTTGCTGGACGCGTGTGTGCGGGTCCGCACCGCCGAGGACGCCGCCCGCGGCGCCGCACCCGATCCGCGCCGGCTCGTGCCGCTGCTGCTCCGTGCCGCGCAGGCCGTCTCCGACGAGCGGCACTGGGATCTCTTACACGCGCTGCGGGTGGCCGGGCACGCCGTGTGACCGGCGGCGGGTGTCATCGTCCCGGTCTGTCCCGCTCCGCCCCTCCGCCTCCTCCCTCCGGCCGGTCTCCTCGCTCACCCACAGGGGTGTGAAACGTGATCGACTCCGCGGGTTGACGACGATGGTCTTGGCAAGGGCCTCCGGCCAGGCTTACGTTCGTCCCTCTACCGCCTGCTCTACGGGCGTAGAGACTTTGACGGTCCCGTCGAAGGAGCAGCTCATGGCCCACGTCGTACGAGCCGCACTGGTCCAGGCCACCTGGACCGGCGACACCGAGTCCATGGTGGCGAAACACGAGGAGCACGCCCGCGAGGCGGCCCGTCGGGGTGCCAAGGTCATCGGGTTCCAGGAAGTCTTCAACTCGCCCTACTTCTGCCAGGTCCAGGAGCCGGAGCACTACCGCTGGGCCGAGCCGGTGCCCGACGGGCCGACGGTACGGCGGATGCAGGACCTCGCCAGGGAAACCGGCATGGTCGTCGTGGTTCCCGTCTTCGAGGTCGAGCAGTCCGGGTTCTACTACAACACCGCCGCCGTGATCGACGCCGACGGCACCTACCTCGGCAAGTACCGCAAGCACCACATCCCGCAGGTCGAGGGATTCTGGGAGAAGTACTACTTCAGGCCCGGCAACCTCGGCTGGCCCGTCTTCGACACCGCCGTCGGCAAGGTCGGCGTCTACATCTGCTACGACCGGCACTTCCCGGAGGGCTGGCGGCAACTCGGCCTCAACGGCGCCCAGTTGGTCTACAACCCGTCGGCCACGCACCGCGGGCTGTCCGCCCACCTGTGGCAGCTGGAGCAGCCCGCCGCCGCCGTCGCCAACGAGTACTTCGTCGCCGCCATCAACCGGGTGGGGCAGGAGGAGTACGGCGACAACGACTTCTACGGGACCAGCTACTTCGTCGATCCCCGCGGGCAGTTCGTCGGCGAGGTCGCGAGCGACACGTCCGAGGAACTCCTCGTCCGGGACCTCGACTTCGACCTCATCGAGGATGTGCGGCAGCAGTGGGCCTTCTACCGCGACCGCCGCCCCGACGCCTACGAAGGACTGGTGCAGCCGTGAACGACCTCTACTCCCGCCACCGCCAGGTCCTGCCCGACTGGCTCGCCCTCTACTACGACGAGCCGATCGAGATCACCCACGGCGAGGGCCGCCACGTCTGGGACTCCGCCGGCAACAAGTACCTGGACTTCTTCGGCGGCATCCTGACGACCATGACCGCGCACGCGCTGCCCGAGGTGACCAAGGCCGTCGGAGAGCAGGCCGGGCGGATCATCCACTCCTCGACGCTGTACCTCAACCGGCCGATGGTCGAGCTGGCCGAGCGCATCGCCCAGCTGAGCGGCATCCCGGACGCCCGGGTCTTCTTCACCACCTCCGGCACCGAGGCCAACGACACCGCCCTGCTGCTCGCCACCACCCACCGGCGCAGCAACACGGTCCTGGCGATGCGCAACAGCTACCACGGCCGCTCCTTCAGCACCGTCGGCATCACCGGCAACCGCAGCTGGTCGCCGACCTCGCTGTCCCCGCTGCAGACCCTGTACGTGCACGGCGGGGTGCGCACCCGGGGTCCGTTCGCCGAGCTGGACGACCGGGCGTTCATCGACGCCTGTGTCGCCGACCTGAAGGACATCCTCGGGCACACCCGGCCGCCCGCCGCGCTGATCGCCGAGCCGATCCAGGGCGTCGGCGGCTTCACCTCCCCGCCCGACGGGCTCTACGCCGCGTTCCGCGAGGTCCTCAAGGAGCACGGCATCCTGTGGATCGCCGACGAGGTGCAGACCGGCTGGGGCCGCACCGGCGAGCACTTCTGGGGCTGGCAGGCGCATGCCCGCAGCGGCCCGCCGGACATCGTCACCTTCGCCAAGGGCATCGGCAACGGCACGTCGATCGGCGGGGTGATCGCCCGCGCCGAGATCATGAACTGCCTGGACGCCAACAGCATCTCCACCTTCGGCGGCACCCAGCTCACCATGGCCGCCGGTCTCGCCAACCTCGCCTACCTCCTCGAACACGACCTCCAGGGCAACGCCCGCCGGGTCGGCGGCCTGCTCATCGAGCGGCTGCGGGCCGTCGCCGCCCAGCTGCCGGGAGTCCGGGAGGTGCGGGGACGCGGGCTGATGATCGGCGTCGAGCTGGTGAAGCCCGGCACCGACGAGGCCGACCCGCGGGCGGCCGCCGCCGTACTGGAGGCGGCGCGCGAGGGCGGGCTGCTCATCGGCAAGGGCGGCGGCCACAGCACCAGCGCCCTGCGCATCGCCCCACCGCTGTCGCTCACCGTCGCGGAGGCCGAGGAGGGCGCGGCGATCCTGGAACGGGCGCTCAGGAGTACGTACTAGAGAACGGCGGTACGGCCATGACCACCACCCCGCAGGCCCGGTACGCCTGGGAACCCGCCCTCTCCGTCCGCCAGGTGCTCACCCTGGAGCGGGTGCTCGCCGGGGAGCCCGAGGTGGTGGCCGGGGCGGGGCAGCTCGACCGGCCGGTGCGCTGGGTGCATGTCGCCGAGGCCGCCGACGTCGGCGTGATGCTCAGCGGCGGCGAGATGGTGCTCACCACCGGCGTGCTCCTGGCCGGCGACGAGCCCGGACAGGCCGAGTACATCCGGTCGCTGCACCGGGCGGAGGCCGCCGCCGTCGTGCTCGGCCTGGGGCGGGCCTTCCCGGCGCCGCCGGAGGTGATGCGCCGGGCCGCCGAGCGGTGCGGACTGCCGATGGTCGTCCTGCACCGTCCCTTCCCGTTCGCCGAGCTGACCGAGGAGGTCCAGTCCCGTCTGGTGCGGCGCAAGTTCGCCGCCGTGAGCCTCTCGGAGGCCGTACGGACCGAACTCACCGCCCTGATCACGGCCGGCGCCCCCCTGCAGCGTCTGCTGGACGAGGTCGCCCGGCACAGCGGCTGCCCCGTCGTGGTCACCAACCTCGCCCACCGGGTCCTCGCCACGGCGGGGGAGCGGTCCGCGGTGGACGACGTGCTGCGCGACTGGGAGCGGATCGCCCGGCAGGCGGGCACCGGCGCGGACGGCGGCTGGATCAGCGCCGGAGTCGGCGGGCGCGGGGAGCGCTGGGGCCGGCTGCTGCTGTGCGGCTACCGGGGCGAGGCGGCCACCGGGCGGCTGCTCGCCGACCGGGCGGCCGAGGCGCTGGTCCTGCACCGCATGCTCGGCGGCGGCTCCGCGCCCTCCTGGGAGGAGGAGTCGGCGCAGAGCCTGCTGACCGACCTGGTCTCCGGTGCCGTACCCGCCGGCCGGCTGCTGCCCCGGGCCCGCGCGGCCGGGCTGCCGGTCAACCGGCGCACCTTCGTCCCGCTCGTCGTCCTGGACCGCACGGCGGCCGAACTCGACCGTGTGCTGCGCCTGTTGGGCCTGTCCGGACTGGTCGCCGCACTCGCCGACGGCGTCGCCGCGGTGCTGCTCAGCCTCGCCCGCGACCAGGACGCGGACCTCCTCACCGCCCACTTCGCGGCCCGGCTGCGTACACCGGCGCCGGCCGTGGTCGCCGCCGCCGGCCCCCGTACCGCCTGGGACGAGGTGCCCGCCGGTCTGCGCGAGGCCCGGCATGTCGCCGACGCCGTCGCCGGCTCCCGTGCCGCCCTCGACCTCCCGCCCGTCGTCCGCCTCAAGGACGTCCACCTGCGCGGACTGATCCGGCTGCTGCGCGACGACCCGCAGGTGCAGTCCTTCGCCGAGCGGGAACTGGACGGGCTGCTGGGCGAGAACGAGCCCGAGCTGCTGAACGTCCTGCGGACCTATCTCGCGACCGGCCGCAACAAGTCCCGCACCGCCCAGCTCCACCATGTCTCCCGGCCCGCCCTCTACCGCCGGCTGGAGGCCATACAGGCCCGCCTCGGTGTCGACCTGGACGACTTCGAACAGGCGGCCTCCGTCCACATCGCGCTCCTCGCGCATGACGCGCAACAGGGGTGAAACATGCGACGACCTGCGAAAACGGCGGTGAAACATGGGACTTGGCAGACGTGACACGGTGGCACGCCGACAGCCCGCGGACGTGACACGCTGCCCGTCGAACGGCCCGCGCGGGCTTTCTACGCTCACGGCACACCGAGCTACCGGAGGTCCCGATGAGCCGAGTGATCCGTGCCGCCCTGTTCCAGACCGCGTGGACCGGCGACAAGGAATCCATGATCCAGGTCCACGAGCAGGCGGCCCGCGACGCGGCCGCCCAGGGCGCCCAGGTCCTGTGCTTCCAGGAGCTGTTCTACGGCCCCTACTTCTGCCAGGTGCAGGACACGGCCTTCTACGAGTACGCCGAGCGGATCCCGGACGGCCCGACCGTCCGGCGCTTCCAGGCCCTCGCCCGCGAGCTGGGCATCGTCCTCGTGCTGCCGATGTACGAGGAGGAGCAGCCGGGCGTGCTGTACAACACCGCGGCCGTGATCGACGCGGACGGGTCCTACCTCGGCAAGTACCGCAAGACCCACATTCCCCAAGTAAGGGGATTCTGGGAGAAGTTCTACTTCCGCCCGGGCAACAGCGGCTGGCCCGTCTTCGACACGGCCGTCGGGAGGATCGGCGTGTACATCTGCTACGACCGCCACTTCCCCGAGGGCTGGCGGGCGCTGGGCCTGGCCGGCGCGGAGATCGTCTTCAACCCCTCGGCCACCTCGCGCGGCCTGTCCCGCTACCTCTGGCAGCTGGAACAGCCGGCGGCGGCCGTCGCCAACGAGTACTTCGTCGGCGCCATCAACCGGGTCGGGGTGGAGGACCTGGGCGACAACGACTTCTACGGCACGACCTACTTCGTGGACCCCGAGGCCCGGTTCGTCGGCGAGGTCGCGAGCGACAAGGAGACCGAACTCGTCGTCCGCGACCTGGACCTGGCCAAGCTCCGGGAGGTCCGCGACCGCTGGCAGTTCTACCGGGACCGGGCGCCGGGGGCCTACGAGCCGCTGACGGCACCCTGACCGGAACCGAGTGACCGAGGGAGCACCATGAGCAGCCGTACCGTCATCCGCGGCGGTCTCGTCATCACCGCGTCGGACGAGATCCACGCCGACGTCCTGGTCGAGGACGGCCGCGTCGCCGCCCTCGCCGCCTCCGGCACCCCCGCGGCCGGGGCGTTCTCCGCCGAGAAGGTCATCGACGCCACCGGGAAGTACGTCATCCCGGGCGGCGTCGACGCCCACACCCACATGGAGCTGCCGTTCGGCGGGACCTTCGCCTCCGACACCTTCGAGACCGGCACCCGCGCGGCGGCCTGGGGCGGTACGACGACGATCGTCGACTTCGCGGTGCAGAGCGTCGGCCACACCCTGCGCGAGGGCCTGGACACCTGGCACGCGAAAGCCGAGGGCAACTGCGCGATCGACTACGCCTTCCACATGATCGTCTCCGATGTGAACCAGGAGACGCTCAAGGAGATGGACCTGCTGATCGAGGAGGGCGTGACCAGCTTCAAGCAGTTCATGGCCTACCCGGGGGTCTTCTACTCCGACGACGGGCAGATCCTGCGCGCCATGCAGCGCTCCGCCGAGAACGGCGGCCTGATCATGATGCACGCCGAGAACGGCATCGCCATCGACGTGCTGGTCGAGCAGGCGCTCGCCCGGGGCGAGACCGACCCGCGCTACCACGGCGAGGTCCGCAAGGCGCTGCTGGAGGCCGAGGCCACCCACCGCGCCATCCGGCTCGCGCAGGTCGCCGGCGCCCCGCTGTACGTCGTGCACGTCTCCGCCATGGAGGCGGTGGCCGAGCTGGCGCGGGCCCGCGACGAGGGCCTGAACGTCTTCGGCGAGACCTGCCCGCAGTACCTGTTCCTGTCCACCGACAACCTCGCCGAGCCGGACTTCGAGGGCGCGAAGTACGTGTGCAGCACCCCGCTGAGGCCGCGCGAGCACCAGGCCAGGCTCTGGCGGGGACTGCGCACCAACGACCTCCAGGTGGTCTCCACCGACCACTGCCCGTTCTGCTTCGTGGGCCAGAAGGAGCTGGGCCGCGGGGACTTCTCCAGGATCCCCAACGGACTGCCGGGCGTGGAGAACCGCATGGACCTGCTCCACCAGGCCGTCGTCGACGGGCACATCTCCCGCCGCCGCTGGATCGAGATCGCCTGCGCCACCCCGGCCCGCATGTTCGGCCTGTACCCGAAGAAGGGCACCATCGCGCCGGGCGCCGACGCCGACATCGTCATCTACGACCCGCACGCCGAGCAGGTCATGTCGGCGAGGACGCACCACATGAACGTCGACTACTCGGCCTACGAGGGCAAGCGTGTCACCGGCCGGGTCGAGACCGTGCTCTCGCGCGGCGAGCCGGTCATCACCGAGCGGGAGTACACCGGACACGCCGGCCACGGCGTCTTCACCCCGCGCTCCACCTGTCAGTACCTCACCTAGGAGTGGCGCACATGGACTTCGGACTCGTCCTGCAGACCGACCCGCCGGCCTCCCGCGTCGTCAGCCTGATGAAACGGGCCGAGCGCAACGGGTTCACGTACGGCTGGACCTTCGACTCCGCCGTGCTCTGGCAGGAGCCGTTCGTCATCTACAGCCAGATCCTCGCGAACACGACGAAGCTGAAGGTCGGCCCGATGGTCACCAACCCGGGCACCCGCACCTGGGAGGTCACCGCCTCCACCTTCGCCACCCTCAACGACATGTTCGGCAACCGCACCGTCTGCGGCATCGGCCGCGGCGACTCCGCGATGCGCGTCGCGGGCCGCAAGCCCAACACGCTCGCCCGGATCAGCGAGGCCATGAAGGTCATCCGGGCCCTCGGCCGGGGCGAGGAGGCCGACCTCGGCGGCACGGTGATCAGGTTCCCCTGGATCAAACCGGGCGCCGAACTCCCCGTCTGGATGGCCGCGTACGGCCCGAAGGCGCTGAAGATGACCGGCGAGGAGGCCGACGGATTCATCCTGCAGCTGGCCGACCTCTACCTGACCGAGTACATGGTGAAGGCCGTCAAGGACGCGGCCGTCGCCGCCGGCCGCGACCCGTCCGAGGTCACCATCTGCGTGGCCGCCCCCGCCTACGTCACCGCCGACGACTCGCCCGAGGCCCTCGCCCACGCCCGCGACCAGTGCCGCTGGTTCGGCGGCATGGTCGGCAACCACGTCGCCGACCTGGTCGCCAAGTACGGCGAGCACTCCTCCCAGGTCCCCGAGGAGCTCACCGACTACATCAAGGCCCGCGAAGGGTACGACTACTCCCACCACGGGCGCAGCGGCAACCCGGACACCCGGTTCGTGCCGGACGAGATCGTCGACCGGTTCTGCGTCATCGGACCGGCCGAGCGGCACATCGAGAAGCTGACCGCGCTCCGCGCGCTGGGCGTCGACCAGTTCGCGGTGTACGACATGCACGACGCGCAGGAGGCCACCATCGACGCCTACGGCACCAAGATCATCCCGGCCCTCAGCGCCTGATCCACCCACTGGTCTCGTTCGATTGGCCTGCCCATGACCGACACCGCCCCCACGGCCATACCGCCCTCCGCCCAAGTCACCCTCCCCGACGGCCGCGTGACGATCGCCCCCGGCGCGCCGCGGCCCAGCGGCCCCTACGCCAACGCGGATCTGCTGCCGGTCCCGGTCGAGAAGCGCACCTGGACCACGTACAACTTCTGCGCGCTCTGGGTCGGCATGGCCCACAACACGGCCTCCTGGACGCTGGCCTCCGGTCTGATCGCCGTCGGCATGGACTGGAGGCAGGCGGTGTTCACCATCGCCCTCGCCAACCTGATCGTGCTGGTGCCGATGCTGCTGACCGGACACGCCGGCCCCAAGTACGGCATCCCCTTCCCGGTCTTCGCCCGCGCCTCCTTCGGTGTGCGCGGCGCCAATCTGCCCGCCGTGGTACGGGCGTTGGTGGCGTGCGGCTGGTTCGGCATCCAGACCTGGATCGGCGGCGAGGCCATCTACTTCCTCGCCGGGAAGCTGATCGGCGACAGCTGGTCGAACGCGGCGCACATCGGCGGCCACGCCTGGACCATGTGGCTGTCGTTCGCGCTGTTCTGGGCGGTCCAGGTGGCGATCATCCACCGGGGCATGGAGACGATCCGCCGCTTCGAGAACTGGGCCGCCCCCTTCGTCCTGGCCGGCGCGTTCGTGATGCTGTGGTGGATGAGCAGCAAGGCCGGCGGCGTCGGCCCGCTCTTCGGCCAGCCGTCGAGGCTCGGCTGGGGCGGGAGCTTCTGGAAGCTCTTCTGGCCCTCCCTGATGGGCATGATCGGCTTCTGGTCGACCCTGTCGCTGAACATCCCGGACTTCACCCGCTACGGCAGGAGCCAGAAGGCCCAGACCTGGGGCCAGGCGCTCGGTCTGCCGACCACGATGACCCTGTTCGCGTTCCTGTCCGTCCTGGTCACCTCCGGCTCCCAGGCGGTGTACGGCAAGCCCGTCTGGGACCCGGTCCAGCTGGCGGCGAAGACGGACAACGTGGTGGGCCTGCTCTACGCCCTGGTCACGGTCCTGGTGGCCACGCTCTCGGTGAACATCGCGGCCAACCTCGTCTCGCCGGCCTTCGACTTCTCCAACGTGGCGCCGAGAAAGGTGAGTTTCCGCACCGGAGCGCTCATCACGGCCGTCCTCGCGGTCCTCATCTTCCCCTGGAAGCTGTACTCCGACCCGCAGGGCTACATCTTCACCTGGCTGGGCCTGGTCGGCGGCCTGCTCGGCACGGTCGCGGGCATCCTCGTCGCCGACTACTGGCTCCTGCGCCGCACCCGCCTGGACCTCGCCGACCTCTACCGCACGGGCGGCCGTTACTGGTACACGGCCGGCTGGAACTGGCGGGCGGTCGCCGCCTTCCTGGCGGGCGGCGTCCTCGCCATCGGCGGCGCCGACCTCAGGCCCCTGACCGACGGCCGCCCCGTCCCGGCCCTGTCCGCCCTGGCCGACTACGGCTGGGCGGTGGGCCTCGGCACGTCCCTGGTCCTCTACCTGGCCCTCACCCTGCTGACGGCCCGCAGGCACAGCACGCCCTAGCGGAATCCCCGGGGGCGGGCGCTCACCCGGACTGCCCGCCCCCGAGCGCGCCGACCGCGGCCCGCGCCGCCTGGATGGCCCCCTTGTTGATCTCGTCCGTCCCGGGCGCCTTCTTCGTCTCGAAGTCGCTGCCGTTGTAGGTGACGATCACCAGGGCGTTGGACACCCGGACCATGACCACGCCCTCACGGGTCTGCTGCTTGTCCTCCGTGGTCAGATTCACCACCGAGTAGGCGCTGCTCCCGAGCCCCGGTACGGCCCCGCCGCCGCTCTTCTCGCCCACCCGCTGCTGGTACTCCTGCTGCGCCTCCTGCTCCGACGCGCTGATCTCGAACGACACGTCGAGCCAGCGGTAGTCGTAGCCCTGCAGTGCGTTCCAGGAGCAGGTGCGGCGCAGCTTGGGGTCCGTCGACGGGATCTCCTTGCCCGCGGTCCTCGCGCCGGGCACCAGGGCCTTGACGGTCGCCGCGGGCACGCTGGCGCAGGGGGAGGGCGCGGCGGAGTACGCCTTCGCCCCGGCGCCGGCCGCCGGGTCGGCGGAGCCGGAAGAGCCCGGGGAACCCGAGGAGTTCGAGGAGTCCGAGGCCGACTGGGCGGACGTCTGCTGGGCCGCCTGGTGCCCGGCGGCCGCCGGCGCGGCGGGTCCGGACGCCAGCGCCCAGCCGGCACAGGCGAGGACCGCGACCGGCGAGATCCGCGCGGTCAGGGCGAGCGGCAGAGGAAGAGAACGCACAGCGCACTTCTCGTGGGGGAGCGGGTACGGAAGGGGTCTGCAGGGGGGACGGGGACGCCAGTGTCACATGAGTCCCTGTGCGGCGGAAGCGAAAACTCGCAGCGTGCCCGCGCGATCACGACAGCGCGCTCACGACGTCCCCCTCTGCCCCTTATGTGCCTCCAGCCGGCGGCGGGCGCCGACTTCGCCGGGGTACTCGCGGACGGTGAAGGACGCGAGGGACCAGCCGACGGCCCGAGCGGCCAGGGCGGCCAGAGCGGGTGCCGCGACCAGCCAGAGGACGCGACCGGCGTCCTGGCGTGCCTTCTCCTGTCGCCGGCGCGCTGCCGGCCATCCCCGGACCGCGGCCACGACCGACCCGGCCGTCTGTCGCATGGCTGATCGGGTCCGAGGTGGCAGCTACGGCACACGCGCCGTCCACTCCGCGGAGGCGAACTTCCTCCGCGCCAGCTCCTCCGCGCGCGCCAGCTCCTCGTCCGTGATCTTGCCGGGCGCCAGGCCGTACCGCGCGCGGAACGACTCGACCATCCGGTCGATGACGGCCTCACGCGGCAGCCCGGTCTGCCGCCGCAGCGGATCGACCCGCTTCTTCGCGCTCGTCGTCCCCTTGTCGGACAGCTTCTCGCGCCCGATGCGCAGCACCTCGGTCATCTTGCCGGCGTCGATGTCGTACGCCATGGTCACGTGGTGCAGCACGGCGCCCGGGCCCCCGCCGGGGCCGACGATCCGCTTCTGCGCCGCGCCGGCGATCTTGCCCTGGTCGGTCGCGATGTCGTTCAGCGGCTGGTACCAGGCCCGGATGCCCATGTCGCCGAGGGCGCCCAGCACCCAGTCGTCCAGATAGGCATAGCTGTCCTGGAAGGACAGGCCCTGCACCAGGGACTCGGGCAGCGACAGGGAGTACGTGATCGTGTTGCCGGGCTCCACGAACATCGCGCCGCCGCCGGAGATCCGCCGCACCACCTCGATGCCGTGCCGCGCGGCGCCCTCCGGGTCCACCTCGTTGCGCAGGGACTGGAAGCTGCCGATGATCACCGCCGGGGCGGCCCACTCCCACACCCGCAGCGTCGGCGGCCGGCGGCCCGCGGCGACCTCGGCGGTCAGCACCTCGTCCAGGGCCATGTGCAGGGCGGGCGGCTGCGGCTGCTCGTGGATCAGCTGCCAGTCGTAGTCGGTCCAGTCCGTGGCACGCGCGAGGGCGCGGCGCACCGCGATCCCGACGCCCTCCGACGTCAGGCCGTACATCACCGTCCCCGCGGGCAGCGCCGCCTCGATCCGGGCGGCCAGGCCCGCCGCGTCCGTGTCCGCGGGAGCGCCCTCCAGCGCGCCGTTCACCGCGTCCAGCGCCTCGTCGGGCTCCAGGAAGAAGTCGCCCGCCACGCGCACCTGCCGCAGCACGCCGTCCTCGGCCTCCACGTCCACGACGACGAGCTTGCCGCCGGGCACCTTGTACTCACCGTGCACCGCCTGGGCCCTCCTTCCTGCCGCACGAGATCAACGTCGCAGGTGGCCGCCGTGTTCCCCGGACGGCGATCACGCTCGTACGATCACCCGGAAGACGTACCCGAGCCGAGGAGGCGTCCGTGTTCACCACCCGGCCCACCCTGCAGGGCACCTTCGGCATGGTGTCCTCCACCCACTGGCTGGCCTCCCAGTCGGCGATGGCGGTGCTGGAGACCGGCGGGAACGCCTTCGACGCCGCCGTGGCCGGGGCGTTCGTGCTGCACGTGGTGGAGCCGCACCTGAACGGGCCGGCCGGCGAGGTACCGATCCTGCTCGCCCCGGCGGGCGGTGCGGTCAAGGTGCTGTGCGGCCAGGGGGTCGCCCCGGCCGGAGCCACCGTCGCCCACTACCGGGGGCTCGGACTGGACCTCGTACCCGGCACCGGGCCGCTCGCGGCCGCCGTGCCCGGCGCCTTCGACGCCTGGCTGCTGCTCCTGCGCGACCACGGCACGAAGTCCCTGGACGACGTCCTGCGGTACGCCATCGGATACGCCGAGCACGGGCACGCGCCCGTGGAGAAGGTCGGCGCCACCGCGGAGGCGGTACGGGAGCTGTTCGAGACCGAGTGGACCTCGTCGGCCGAGGTGTACCTGCCCGGCGGCCGGGCGCCCCGGCCCGGTGAGCTCTTCCGCAACCCCGCGCTCGCCGCCACCTGGAGGCGCCTGCTGGCCGAGACCGCGGGCGCCGGCGACCGGGAGGCCCGGATCGACGCCGCGCGCGAGGTGTGGCGCTCCGGATTCATCGCCGAGGCCCTGGTACGGCAGTGCGGGCGGCCCACGCTCGACACCAGCGGGAGGCGGCACACCGGCACGCTCACCGGGGCCGACCTCGCCGGCTGGTCGGCCGCCTACGAGACCCCGGTGACCTACGACTGGAACGGCTGGACCGTGTGCAAGGCCGGCCCCTGGAGCCAGGGCCCCGCCCTCCTCCAGCAGCTCGCCCTGCTCCCGCCCGAGCTGCCCGCCCACGGCTCCGCCGCCTACGTCCACCTGCTGATCGAGGGCTGCAAGCTCGCCATGGCCGACCGTGAGGCCTGGTACGGGGACGCGGCCGAGGTGCCGGTGGCCGACCTGCTCTCGGACGGCTACAACGCCGGGCGGCGGGCCCTGGTCGGCGCCAGGGCCTCCTGGGAGCTGCGGCCCGGCAGCCCCGGCGGACGCGCCCCGCGGCTGCCGGCGCAGGCCTGCGCGCGCGTGGAGACCGGCGACCGCGGCTTCGACCCGATGGGCGCCGGTGAGCCGACGGTCGCGGAGCTCCCCGGCGAGCCGCGGATGACCGCCGACGGCACGACCCGCGGCGACACCTGCCACCTGGACGTCGTCGACCGCTGGGGCAACATGGTCGCGGCCACGCCCAGCGGCGGCTGGCTGCAGTCCAACCCGGTCGTGCCCGAACTGGGCTTCCCGCTCGGCACGCGCCTGCAGATGACCTGGCTGGAGGAGGGCCTGCCGAACTCCCTCACCCCGGGCCGCCGCCCGCGCACCACCCTCACCCCGTCGCTCGCGCTGCGCGACGGGGTGCCGGTGCTGGCCTTCGGCACGCCCGGCGGCGACCAGCAGGACCAGTGGCAGCTGCACTTCTTCCTCGCCGCCGCCCTGCGTGCCCCGGTCCGCGGCGGACTCGACCTCCAGGGCGCGATCGACGCCCCGAACTGGCACAACGACAGCTTCCCCAGCTCCTTCCACCCACGCGGCCGCCGCCCCGGCAGCGTCACCGTGGAGTCCCGCATGGACCCCGGCGTCATCGAGGAGCTGCGGCGGCGCGGCCACGACGTCACCGTCGGCCCCGCCTGGTCCGAGGGACGCCTGTGCGCGGTGGCCCGGGACCCGGAGACCGGCGTGCTGGCGGCGGCGGCCAACCCGCGGGGGATGCAGGGGTACGCGGTGGGCCGCTGAGCGGCCGTCCGGCACCCGTTCTTCATCCCGATTCCAGCCGGTGTGCACCCCGCGGGCGGGGATTGTCAGTGGGACGTGCTCTCATGGACGCATGATCGAAGACACGGAAACCATCGACGAGTTTCTCATCCGCTGCTCGGCCGACGTGGAGGAGGCGGTCCGCAAGGCGGCCGCGGCCGAGATCCTGCCCCGCTTCCGCCGCCTCGCCGAGCACGAGGTGGACCAGAAGAGCGGCCCCCACGACCTGGTGACGGACGCCGACCGGCTCGCCGAACTGCGGCTCACCGAGGACCTCGGCGCCCTGCTGCCCGGCTCGGTCGTGGTCGGCGAGGAAGCGGTGCACGCCGACCCGGCGACCTACGCGGCGCTCCAGGGCGACGCACCGGTCTGGATCGTCGACCCGGTCGACGGCACCCGCCAGTTCGTGCACGGCGACGACGGGTTCTGCACCCTGGTCGCGCTCGCCCACCGGGGTGTCGTCCTCGCCTCCTGGACCTACGCCGCGGCGCGCGACCAGCTCGCCACCGCGGTCCGCGGCCGGGGCGCCCACCTCGACGGCGAGCGGCTGCTCGCGGGCCGGCCCGAGCCCGGCCGCGACCTCGTCGTCGCCACCTCCCACCCGGACTACACCACCGACGAGCAGAAGCGCGCCCTGCACGCCCTGTGGACCGACGGCCTGGCCCCCCGCCCCTGCGGTTCGGCCGGCCTGGAGTATCTCGCCGTCGCCCGGGGCGAGTTGGACGCCGTCGCGTTCTCCTGGGAGGCGGCCTGGGACCACGCGGCCGGCCTGCTCCTCGTCGAGGAGGCGGGCGGCGCGCATCTCACCCGCGCCGGCGAGCCGTTCCGCGTGACCGGCGGCAACGCACTGCCGTTCACGGCGGCCCGGGACGCCACGACCGCCGAGCGGGTGGCCGCACTGCTCCGGTCGGCGCCCTGAGCCCCGCCCGAGGCCCCTGCGGCATCGGTCCGCACCCCAACGGCGCAATCGGCCCGCCCGGCACTCGACGGCGGCTCGGGGGCGCCCGCGGGTCGCGGACGTCGGCCGCCCGGGACACCTGCCCACCGGCGTCGGCCCACCCGGCCCGAGGGCATGTCAGTCCTCCGGCATATCCTGGCCCCGAGTGGCCATCGGCTGACGAAGGGGTCCGAAGGTGCCGTCGATGCTCGATGCGGTCGTGGTGGGTGCGGGACCGAACGGACTGACCGCTGCCGTGGAGCTGGCCCGCCGCGGCTTCTCCGTCGCGCTGTTCGAGGCGAGGTCCACCGTGGGCGGCGGCGCCCGCACCGAGGAACTGACCCTGCCCGGCTTCCGGCACGACCCGTGCTCGGCCGCCCACCCCCTCGGCATCAACTCGCCCGCGTTCCGCGCCCTGCCCCTCGACCGCTACGGCCTTCGGTGGCTGCACTCCGAGCTGCCGATGGCGCACCCCTTCCCCGACGGCACCGCGGCCGTGCTCGCCCGCTCGGTCGCCGAGACGGCCGCCTCCTTCGGACCGCGCGACGCGGGCGCGTACCGCAGACTGGTCGAGCCGTTCCTCCCCCACTGGGACACCCTCGTACGGGACTTCATGTCCCTGCCGCTCAGCGCGCTCCCGCGCGACCCCGTCACCCTGGCCCGCTTCGGCCTGGCCGGGCTGCCGCCGTCCACCTGGCTGCTGCGCCGCTTCAAGGACGAGCGGGCCAAGGCCCTGTTCGCCGGTCTGGTCGCGCATGTGATCGCGCCGCTGAACGGCCTGGCCACCGGCGCCATCGGCCTGGTCTTCGCGCTGTCCGCGCACGCCCGCGGCTGGCCGGTGCCGCGCGGCGGCTCCCAGGCGATCTCCGACGCCCTCGCCTCCTACCTCACGGACCTGGGCGGCGCCGTGCACACCGACTACGAGGTCAAGCGGCTGGACGACCTGCCGCCCGCGCGGGCGTACGTCTTCGACACCTCACCCACCGCGCTGGCGCGCATCGCCGGCTTCGGCGACCACTACCGCAGCTACCGCTACGGCCCGAGCGTCTTCAAGATCGACTACGCGCTGGACGGCCCCGTGCCCTGGACCGCACCCGAGGCCCGCACCGCCACGACCGTACAGATCGGCGCGAGCAAGGACGAGATCTCCACCGCCCTGCGCGCCGCCTCCCGCGAGGACCGCGCCCCCGGCAGACCGTTCATGATCACCGTGCAGCCGAGCATCGTCGACCCGACCCGCGCCCCCGAGGGCAAACAGGTCTTCTGGGCGTACGGCCATGTCCCGAACGGCTGGTCCGGCGACCTCACCGACGCCATGGAACGCCAACTGGAGCGCTTCGCCCCCGGCTTCCGCGACCGCGTACTCGCCCGCGCCGTCGCCGGCCCCGCCGAGCTCGCCGCCCACAACGCCAACTACGTCGGCGGCGACATCGCCTGCGGCGCGGCGTCCGGACTGCAACTGCTGCTGCGCCCGAAACTGTCCCTGTTCCCGTACCACACCCCGCATCCGGCGGTCTTCATCTGCTCCGCGGCCACCCCGCCGGGGCCGGGTGTGCACGGCATGTCGGGGCACAACGCGGCCAAGGCCGTCTGGCGGAGACTGAGGCAGACATGACCACCATCACCCTCGTCCAGGGAGACATCACCCGGCAGAGCGCCGACGCGATCGTCAACGCGGCCAACTCCTCCCTCCTCGGCGGCCGAGGGGTCGACGGCGCGATCCACCGGCGCGGCGGCCCCGCGATCCTCCGGGAGTGCCGCGCCCTGCGCGCCTCCCGGTACGGCAAGGGCCTGCCCACCGGCCAGGCGGTCGCCACGACGGCGGGCGAACTGGACGCCCGCTGGGTCATCCACACGGTAGGGCCGGTGTATCGGGATTCCGGCAGCGATCCGGCGCTGCTCGCCTCCTGCTACCGGGAGTCACTCCGCGTGGCCGACGAGCTGGGCGCCCGGACGGTCGCCTTCCCGGCGATCTCCACCGGCGTGTACCGGTGGCCGATGGACGACGCGGCCCGCATCGCGCTGGAGACGGTGCGGAACACGCCGACCGCCGTGGAAGAGGTGCGGTTCGTCCTCTTCGACGACCGGGCGTACGACGCCTTCGCCGCGCAGCTTCGCTGACGGAGCCGGTGGCGGGGGCGAGTTGCCTGTCGGACCCTCGCGACCACGGCACCGCCAGGGTCGCTCACCACGCCCGCTGCCGGGGCCCGCACCGCAGCCGGCCCACCACGAGTCAGGGTGCAGGCGGACTTTGGCGGGCGATGCGGCTCCGGCTCACCCGTGGCTCACGAACCAGTCGTCTGACGCTGACCAGTTCCTCCAGCGCGTGGCTCGCCCGGGCCAGGATCCTCGCGCCGCACCTCGTTCCGAGGCTCAACGACGTTCTCGGGCCGCACACCGTGCGGATGATCCGCGTGGTGAAGAGTGACCTCGCGCCGCCCGTGCTGTCTGCCTCCGCCGAGGCAGGCGACACGCTCCTCTGGCGGCCGGTGCCGCCGGCACCCGCCCCCGGCGTGCAACCCGCCTTCGCCCGGCAGACGAAGCTGCTGCCGAGGGAGCCCTCCCGCCCGCGGTAGGAAGCTGTGCGTGAAGCGGCCGCGTCGCGGACAGAGGCGTCTGCTGAAACCGGAGACACGGCCGGGGGCGATCGGCATGCTGGGGGCATGGCGGCTGAATCGGCGAATGACACCGACGGAACGGGTGCTACGGCCGAGGGAAGTGATGCCCCATCGGGCGGCTTCATCAGGAAGATATGGGACAGCAGGCCCAAGTTGCTGTTGATCAGCCTCGCTCTCCTGGTCGCGGCGGCCCCGTTGGCTGTGCCTATGGCGTTGGCCTACCGCAACCGTGAATCCCCGCTGCTGTCCGCAAGTACGGTCGTTGGCGGGCCGTCCCTCTCCAACGGGCGGACAGTGCAGGTCAGTTTCAAGATCCCCAAGGGGTACTCACAGCTCGTGCTGCGCTTTGGCCTGCGCAACCAGCGACCCGCCGAATGCCTGGGAGCGGGAACGGTGGACCTGCGCGCCGTGTCCGGCACCGCCGACCCCCAGTGGCATCTGAAGACCGGGGCCTCGGACGTCGTCACGCAGATCGTGAAGATAAAGGAGCCGTCCGATCTGGTGGTTCTGTCCGTCGGGCTCACCACGCTCGGCGACTGCCGGACCGACCTGCAGGTGCTGCCCTACCGGGTCATGGACCGCTCTGGCGGGCCGGTGAGCGTCGAGGCCATCGTCCTGGCAAGCGTTTCCGCACTGCTGACGGTTCCGGCGGCGGTCTTCCTCTTGCGCTACCTGTGGTTCGACTGGCGCTCCGTGTGGCTCGGCCTGTCACGTTCCCGGCGCGAACGGTCGTACGACTGGGAACCGCGGGTCCGGCTTCGCGTGGCCGAAGACCGGCTGGCGGAGGCTCTCCGCCAGCCGGCACCCCCACCTCGACCCGCCCAGCGAACCGGCCCCGACGACGAGCATCCCCCTGACCAAGGGCGGCAGGACCACGCGTCGTCGCGCTCGACTTCGGATCGCCTCGGTCTCTCCAATCTCTGGGACGTGACGCATGCCCGGCTGGACCTCTATCACCGGATCGCCACCGGCCAGGCATCCAAGTCCTTCCGTAACGCGCAAATCGCGATGGGGTCAGGGTTCGTGCTGCTGATCGGCTTTACGGTGCTGGCGATCGTGGCGCGTTCCCCGACGGCCAGTGTCGTGGCGGGTGCGCTGGGTGTGACGTCGGCAGGGCTGGCCGGGTATGTCAGCCGTACCTTCGTCCGGTCGCAGGAAAACGCCGCCAGTCATCTACGTGCCTACTTCGATCAGCCGCTGGAGTTCTCGAGGTTCCTTGCAGCGGAACGGCTCATCGCCGATGCCGGTCTGAGCGCTGAGCAGCGTGCGGAGATCCTGGCCGGCCTCGTACGGGCCATGGTCGCCTCCGGGCTCCCGCCGGGCGCGACGACGGACGCCACGACGTCAGGGGAACCGGGCCGGAACGGTGCCGCTGACCAGGCTCCAGCGGAATGAGGTTTCGCACCGAGCTGCTGGACGCGCCCTCTTCAGGGCTGTCGCTGTCCTGATCTTCTTCGCCAAGCACCGGCACGGCCGGCGTCGGCTCTTCCTCGCGTGGCGGGCCGGCCGGGATCAGGCGGGGAGGCGGCGTACCAGGAGGTAGGTCCGCCGGCTGGGGTGCTCATGTCCGAGGTGGGGTGCTCGGTCGAGCCGTGCGGTGAGGGAGAGGCCCGCTCGGGCGAGGGCCGCCGTCTCGGAGACCGGGTCGAGGAAGCGGAAGGTGAGGTCGACGGGGCGGTCCCACCATTCGGTGAGGTGTGTGGCCTGTCCGGGGCGGGTGTCGCTGTCGCTGGTGTGGAAGGCGAGGAGGGCATGGCCGCCGGGGCGCAGCACCCGGGCGAATTCCCGGTACGCGTCGGCTCGTTGGGTCCGGGACAGGTGGATGACGGCGTACCAGCACAGTATGCCGCTCACTGTCCGCGAGCGGATCGGCAGCGCGGTCATGTCCGCGGCGGCGAACGGCAGGGCGGTGGCGCGGTGCGCGAGGGTGCACATGGCAGGTGACAGGTCGACGCCGAAGGCGGGGACTCCACGGCGGGACAGGTGGGCTGTCGCGTGGCCCGGGCCGCAGCCCACGTCCACGACCGGTCCGTCGGAGGCCAGTTCGGCGAAGGCGTCCAGCAGGGCGCGGTCGAGGGGCTTGCCGTCGAGTTCGTCGCCGATCTCGGCGGCGTAGCGGTCGGCCACCGTGTCGTAGCTGCGGCGTGTCACGGCGGACGCCGCGGCATGCGCGTGCGGTGCTGTCATGTCTGGCTCCGGTCGGTTCGGACGAGGGCCTCGGCGCCGATCGGCGTGAACCCGGCGGCGAGGAAGGCGCGCAGGGAGCGGGCGTTTCCCGGGGCGACGGCGGCGTAGACGGGCTCGCCCTCCGGGATCAGGGTGAGGGCGTCGGCGAGCAGCGCCCGGCCGTGCCGGCGGCCTCCGTCCGCGGGCTGACGCAGCTCGATGCTGAGCTCCGTACGCCCGGCCAAGCCCGCCGCGAGCGTGACCAGGCCCCGCTCGTCGCCGAACACCCGGACGTGCGAGCGCAGTTCCCGGGCATACAGGACCCTCGGGTGGCCGTCGGCGTCCGTGAGCGGCCGCAGGCGCGGTGTGCCGCCGGTGCCGAGGTGCACGAGGGTGGCGTCGACGCCGCCGATCCAGCCCCCGGGTCCGGCGAGGGCGCGCAGGAAGTCCGGGGACAGGGAGCCGCCGAAGCCGTCGGGCGCGTGGGCGTGGACCTGCGCGGCGGGCAGCGCGGTGGCGACGACGGCGTGGCCGGTGAAGGCGACCGAGCATTCCAGGCCGCCGGGCAGCGCGGGCAGCACCGTGACGGCCCCGTCGGCGGGTGGGAAGCGTCCCTCGGCGGCGTCGAGGAGGTACTCCAGCAGCGGGTGCGGGGGCGCGAGTGCGGCCCGGTGGGCGTCGAGGAACGCCAGCAGTGCGGCGTTGAACCGCTCCGGCTGCTCCAGGTTCGGCAAGTGAGCCGCGTCGTCGACGACGACGAGGGCCGAGTCGGCGACGAGCCCGTGCACGAGCTCGGCCTGTGCCACCGGCGTGCAGGTGTCGTCCGCGCCGACCATCACGAGGGTCGGTACGCGCACGTCCCGCAGCGTGCTGCGGTAGTCCGGCCGTCCGGCCCGCCCGCGCAGGGCCGCAGCGGCCCCGGCCGGGGCGGTAGCGCGCATCATGCCCAGGACGTGCCCGGCGACCTCGGGCAGGCCGGTCACATGGTGCGGCGCGATCATCTTGTCGATCACCTCGGCCGCGTATCCCTCCATGCCCTCGGCCAGCAGCCGGTCGGCGAGGGCGTTGCGGAAGTCCCTGCCCTGTTCGGTCTCGGCGACCGGCGAGGTGCCGGCCAGCACCAGCGCGGCCACCCGCTCGGGGTGGCGGCGGTGGAACTCCATGGCGATCTGCCCGCCCATGGACAGCCCGGCCACCACGGCACGCTCCGCCCCGAGGTGGTCGAGCACGTGCGTGAGATCCCGGGCGAAGTCCGACAGCAGCGTCGTACCGGGTACGACCGTGCTCTGCCCGTACCCGCGCAGATCGGGGACGACCACCCGGTACCCGGCGTCGACGAGCGCGTCCACCTGGGGACGCCACATGCTGCGGTCGAACGGGTGCCCGTGGATCAACAGGACCGGCACTCCCGCGGGGGAGCCGACGTCGTCACAGGAGAGGGTGACACCTGTCGCGACGAGGACCTCACAGGCTCTGGCCCTGGCCGCCGAAGTCGTCGCTCTGCCGGTGGAGTCCATGCCGGTCGCCTTTCCGGTTCGGGGTCATGGCGTGGTCCTCCAGGTTGTCGGTACGGCGCAGGCTCCGCACAGGGCCCGGCGGAACTCCGGCCCCTCGGTCATTGTCCAGCAGGCGCTGCCCCGGGTGATCCGCGCCGCCGCTGCCCGGACGCCGCCTCAGACCTGCTCGCGAGCTCGCAGGCGGCGCAGCATGCGGGGGTCCTCGAAGCCGACCGCGCGAGCGGCGGCACCCACCGTGGCGCCGTGGCTGATGAGGTGCTCGGCGCGTTCGAGACGGAGGGTCTGCTGATAGCGCAGGGGGGTGAGGCCACCGGTGGCGCGGGTGAAGAGGCGGGTGAGGGTGCGTTCGCTCACGCCCACGGTCGCGGCCAGGGCGGACAGGGGCAACGGCTGGTCGAAGCGGGCGTCGAGCAGGTCCTGGGCGTGATGCACGGTGTCGTCGAGGTGGGACCGGTACCGGAGCATGGCGCTGGCCTGCGGTTCATGGCCGTTGCGCCGCGCGTAGACGACCATGTCCCGGGCCACCCGGGCGGCGACGGCGGGGCCGTGCCGGATGGCGATCAGGTGCAGGGCCAGGTCGATGCCGCTGGCGATGCCGGCCGAGGTGACCACCCGGTCGTCGGCGGTGTACAGGACATCGCGTACGACCGTCGCCCTGGGGTGGCGGCGTGCGAGCTCGTCCTGCAGATCGTGGTGGGTGGTGCAGCGGCGGCCGTCGAGCAGGCCGGCTCGGCCGAGCGCCTCGGCGCCGGCGCAGACGCTGGCGACGGTCCCGCCCCTGGCGTGGTGGTCCCGGAGGGCCTGCAGGGACGCCGCGCCGATGGCGGGACCGCCGGCCAGGGTGAGCGCCCGCCAGCCGGGCACCACGATCAGGTCCTCGGGGCCGAGCTCGGGCCAGTCGAGCCGGGCCACCAGGGGCACACCCTGAGCGGTGGGAACCAGCGGCTGCTCGGCGATGTAGCCGAGTGTGTAGGGGTGCCCGAGGCCGCAGGCCGTGGAGAAGACCTGCGCGGGGCCCGCCAGGTCCAGCAGATGGAGTCCGGGCACCAGGAGAAAGGCGATGTGGCTCACGATCCGGTCATCATGCCCGAGGCCCGGCCGCGGCCTCCAGCTGCCCGACGGTGGTGATGGTGGCAAAGCGTCCGGCAAGGGCGTACTCGGTGCGCCTGATGATCTCCTCGGCGCTCAGGGTGCGGGGGTCCGACAGCAGTTCGGCGACGCTCTGGCCGGCGGGAGCGTCACGGTGCGGGATGGGGTTGGTCGCGGTGGCGTCGATGACGAAGGTGACCCGGTAGCCGAGGTCGCTCGCGACGCGGGTGGTGGTCTCGACGCACTGCTCGGTCCGGATGCCGCAGACGGTGAGCTCCTGGATGCCGCGCTCGGTGAGCAGTTGCTGCAGGTTGGTGGTGGTGAAGGCGTTGTGCGAGGTCTTGTGGACCAGCGGTTCCGTGTCCCGGCGCCGCAACTCCTCCATCAGGCGGACATGGCCGAGGGCGGGGTCGAAGACATCGCCGCTGCCCGGCTCGGAATGCAGCACCCACACCACCAGGTCCCCGGCCTGGCGGGCGAGCCGGACAAGGCGGTCCACCTGGTCGGCGATCTTCGGGTTGGAGATGGTCTCCCACAGCGGGCGGGCGCGGAAGGATTCCTGGACGTCGATGACGATCAGTGCTCGGGTCATGCCCCAAGCCTGACCCGCGGGGCCGGAGCGGCGACAGGCCTCATCGGGTCCGGGGACGGACCGATCCGGTCACCGCCGGGCAAGGGCCGAGGCCGCCGGTGCCTGGTGCGGGCGTCCGCGCACCGCCGTGTCCCGCTCGTGCGCGGCGCCGGCCGTGACGGCCGTGCTCAGGACGGCGCCGGCGTGACGAAGACGACCCGCTGATGGACCCGGTTGCGGCGCGGGGTCGAGGGCTGTGTGGCCCCTGAGTGTGTCGTCGCCCGGCAGGCGAGGACGTGTTCACCGAGCGCGGACGGCGTCCAGGTGAGGGCGAATCTCTGCCATGCGTGTCCGGTACGGGCCGCGACCTCGGCCGGTGCCCAGGTGTGGCCCCCGTCGACCGAGACGTCCACCCGGGCGACCGGCTCGCAGGCCCAGGCCCATCCCCAGATCTCCACGGGCCGGCCGGGATGCACCTGCCCGTCCACGGGAGCCACGAGGCACGAGTTGGGAGCCAGCTCCCACACCGGTGTGGCCACCGAGGAGCCTTCGCCCGGCGGGTCCATGTAGTACGTCGTGGTGAAAGCGCCGGCACTGCGCCGGTCCGAAACCGTCAAGGAGGTCAGCCACTTGGTCGAGTTGGTGCCGTAATAGCCGGGTACGACGAGGCGGACGGGCCCTCCGCGGCGTACCGGCAACGGGGATCCGTTGACGGTCAGGGCGACCAGGGCGGTGCCGTCCATCGCCTTGCCCAGGGGCAGATCCTTCTCGTAGCGCTCGTGGTACCGGGAGTCGAACACACCGTGGTCGGCACCGGTGGAGATGACATAGGCCGACCCGTCCTCGATCCCGGCCAGGCCCAGAAGTTCGCTGAGCGGTACACCGCCCCAGCGGACGTTGCCCACCCGCCGCTGCGGGACGGTGGGCGCGAGAGGGCTGCCGGCGCATTCGTGCACCGACGTGATCTCGGTCTGCGGCAGGCCGCGCAGATCGTCGAGGGACAGGGTCAGCCGCCGTCCGACCCTCCCGCCGACCGTCAGGGACCAGGTGTCGGTGGGGACATCGGGGATGCCCAGGTGCCAGACCGAGAACACATCGGCCTCCGGGGTCAGGTACGACGTCATGTCCTCGGGCCGCAGCTCCTGGGTCAGCCCGAAGCCCTTCCGCAGCATGGGGGTTCCGCGGGAAGCAGGCGTGGCGTGTGTGCTTCGTTCCTGGTCGGCGTCCTGGGATGTGGTCACAGCCGGACTGTAGTGACCGGGGAACTCGCCGGGAAATGCCTTTCGCGGCACATCCATGCACGTCAGGCATGGAGGTCCGACGCGAGGCCCTCGCACGTCCCCAGACCGCCGGCCACGACACGCTGCGCACCGTCCGCAGGGTGACCTCGTACAGGCGCCCGCCCACGTGGTCAAGGGTGTATGCCCGGCCGGCGCCGTCGAACTCCACCCGGATGGTGCTCGCCCCGGACAGACCGGTCACGACGCGGTGGGTGCCGTCGGCCAGGTCGCCCTCGTACGGCCGGCCGCCGCCGTCCTTCCGGCCGACGTACGCCTTGCCCCTCCCGTCCAGCGCCACGGCGGAGACGCCCGCCGGCAGGCCGTCGGCGACCGTCGTCCTCCGCCGGCATTTTGTGTCAATGCGATGAATGCAGAGAGGGTTTCGTCCGGTCAGGACAGTGCACGCAGGGCTCCGCCGAGCAGGGCCACGCCCTCGGCGATCGCTCCCGGAGCGGTGGCCGCGTAGCCCAGCACGAGCCCCGGCGGGCCGGGCAACTGCCGGTGCCAGGACAGCGGCTGGCACTTCACACCCCGTGCCAGCGCGGCGGCGGCCACCTCGGTGTCGGGTACGTCCGCCGGGTACGTGACCGTCAGATGCAGGCCGGCGGCGGCGCCGTGCACGGTCCCGCCGGGCAGGTGCTCGGCGAGGGCGGCGATCATCGCGTCGCGGCGCTCGCGGTGCCGGCGCCGCGCCAGCCGCAGCCGCCGCTCCATGTCACCGGAGTCCATCAGCCGGGCGAGCACCAGTTGCGGCAGCACCGGGTTGCCCAGGTCGTTGAACCGCTTGGCGTCGACCAGCGCCGCGCGATGGCGGGGCGGGGCGACCAGCCAGCCGATGCGCAGCGCCGGGGCGAGCAGCTTGGACACACTGCCCATGTAGCACACCCGGTCGGCCAGCAGGGCCCGCAGCGCGGGGACCGGCGGGCGGTCGTAGCGGTGCTCCGCGTCGTAGTCGTCCTCCAGGATCAGCCCGCCGTCCCGTGCCCAGCCCAGCAGCTCACGCCGGCGCTCGCCGCTGGTCACCACGCCGGTCGGGAACTGGTGGGCCGGCGTGAGCAGCACCGCCGGGGCGCCGGTCGCCCGCAGCGCGTCCACCCGCACCCCGTTCTCGTCCACCGGCACCGGCGGGGTGCCGAGGCCTCCGCTGCGCAGATGCCGGCGGGCCCCGAGCGAGCCGGGGTCCTCCACGGCGACCGTGCCGATGCCGTCCGCCCGCAGTACCTGGTGCAGCAGCGTGAGCGCCTGGGCGGTGCCCGCGACGATCAGGACCTCGTCCGGCTCCACCCGCACGCCCCGCATCCGCGCGAGCCATTCGGCGACGGCCCGCCGCAGCGCGGGGGCGCCGCGGGGGTCGCCGTAGCCGAGGTGCTCTGCGGACAGGTCCGCCAGGACCGCGCGCTCGGCACGCAGCCAGGCGGTACGCGGGAAGGCCGCCAGGTCGGGCCGCCCCGGGGTGAAGTCCACGCGGGCCGGGGCGTCCCGCAGCGCGTCGAAGACATCGCCCTCCGGGGCGCCGGCGAACGGGGCCGGCGGGGCGGGACAGCGGTGGCCCACGCCGGGGCGCGGGGCGCGGAGTGCCCGAGGGGCCGGGACGCTGGCCGCACGGGAGGGCGGGGCACCGGGACCGCGAGGGGACGGCGGCGCCGGCGCCCCCGACGTGGGGTGGGGTGCGGGGTCGGCCGGGTGGAGGGGTGCGGTGCCGGGGGTGTGAGGGAGTGGTGTCCCGGACGTGGGGTGGGGTGCGGGGTCGGTCGGGGCGAGGGGTGCCGTCCCGGGGGTGTGAGGGGACGGTGTCCCGGAGGCGGGGAGGGGCCGGGCAGGAGGGGGTGACGCGGTGCCGGCCGGGTCGGTGGGCGCGGTGCCGGGTGCGTCGGTGTCCGGCGGTCCGGACGGGTGGTCGGGCGGTGCAGCGGACGTGCCGGGGAGGGGCCTGCGCGGCGCGCCCCGGTGCGCTGGGCCCTCCGGTGGCTCACCGGACTCCGGAGCCCCGCCCGCCGGGACGCGCCGCGCCCGGGGGAACGGCGCCGCAGGGATCGGGGCCGCGACCACCACCGTGCCCCCGCGGCGGCGGCCCTCCAGGTGGCCGTCCTCGGCGAGGCGCCGGTACGCCTCGGTGACCACGCCTCGGGAGACGCGGAGTTCGGCGGCCAGTACCCGGGTGGGCGGCAGTCTGCTGCCCACCGCGAGCCGGCCGTCCGCTATCGCCTGCCGCAGCCGGCCCGCCAGCCACTCCGCCTTCCGGCCGGCGGGCACATCACCGGCCGCCAGCTGCAGGAAGTCCGAGCCGCGGCCCGGGAGTTCGCCCGTGACGGGCGTGGATGTCCCCTCGTTCACCCTGCCGATGCTGCCACGAGGGCCGGAGCGGGGCCCGGCACCCGCCGACCGGCCTCCCTCGTCCGCGCCCCGCCCCGCTGCCTCCCCCTCCCGCTCCGCTGCCTCCCCCCGCCCCGGCTGCCTCCCCCCCGCCTCGGCTCCGCCCCCGCGTGACATCATCGGCCGAGGTCAGGAACGCCGTCGTACGAGGAGCACGATGAAACCCGCTCTCACCGCACCCCCGGCCGTCGGTGCCGCTCTGCTGGACGACTTCTCCCTGGAGATGACCGGCAAGGACGTGTCGCGGCTGGAGGAGGCGCAGGGCAGCATCCCGCGGGGCACCCGGATCAACATCACCTTCCTCGCCGGCGAGGACCTCGGCATGCGGCTGGCGGCCGCCCGCGCGGTCAAGCGGCTCGGTTTCGTCCCCGTACCGCACATCTCCGCGCGCCGCCTGCCCTCCCGCGCCGCCCTGGAGGAGTTCCTGGCCGGGCTGTCCGCGGACGGAACCGCGGAGAACGTCTTCGTCGTCGGCGGCGACCCCGCCCGCCCCGAGGGCCCCTACGAGGACGCCCTCGCCGTCCTGCGCACCGGTCTGCTCCAGCGCCACGGCGTCCGCCACGTCGGCATCAGCGGCTACCCGGAGGGCCACCCCGCGATAGCCGACCGCACCCTGTGGTCGGCGCTCACCGACAAGGCGGCGGCCATCGGGGCGCACCGGTTCGGCGGCGACGTCATCACCCAGTTCGGCTTCGACGCCGACCCGGTCCTCACCTGGCTGGAGGCCGCCCGTGCCCGTGGCGTGCACCTGCCCGTCCGCATCGGCGTGCCCGGGCCGGCGGGCGTGCGCCGGCTGCTCGGCTACGCCACCCGCTTCGGCGTCGCGACCAGCGCCTCCGTCGCCCGCAAGTACGGTTTCTCGCTGACCAACCTCATGGGCACGACCGGCCCGGACCGCTTCCTGCACGCGCTCGCCCGCCGCTACGACCCCGAGCGGCACGGCGCGGTGAAGGTGCACTTCTACACGTTCGGGGGACTGGGCACCACCGCCGAGTGGGTCGCCGGGTTCCGGCAGACCGGGTAAGCCCCACAGGCAGGCCAGGCAGGCCAGGCAGGCCAGGCAGGCCAGGCAGGCCAGGCAGGCCAGGCCTAGGGAGGCCCAGGCCGGCGGACGCTGGTGTCGGATTTCCGCCAGCGGACGGTGCGCCGGCTGACCGATGCTGGAGGCATGCAGACAGCGACCCACCTCGACCGGGAGCACTGCGTACGCGCCGTGCGGTCCAAGGACGCTCGGTTCGACGGGTGGTTCTTCACGGCCGTGCTGACCACCCGGATCTACTGCCGGCCCAGCTGCCCCGTCGTCCCGCCCAAGCCGGAGAACATGACGTTCTACCCGAGCGCGGCCGCCTGCCAGCAGGCCGGGTTCCGGGCCTGCAAGCGCTGCCGTCCGGACACCAGCCCGGGTTCCCCCGAGTGGAACCAGCGCGCCGACCTGGTCGCCCGCGCCATGCGGCTCATCGCCGACGGCGTCGTGGACCGCGAGGGCGTGCCCGGGCTCGCCGCCCGGCTCGGCTACAGCACCCGCCAGGTGGAGCGGCAGCTGCTCGCCGAACTGGGCGCGGGACCGCTCGCGCTCGCCCGCGCCCAGCGCGCCCAGACCGCGCGGCTGCTCATCGAGACCACCCCGCTGCCCATGGCGGAGATCGCCTTCGCGGCCGGATTCTCCTCCATCCGCACCTTCAACGACACCGTTCGCGAGGTCTTCGCCCTGTCCCCGAGCGAACTGCGCACCCGGGCGCCCGAGCACGGGACCGGCACACCGGGCGGAATCAGCCTGCGGCTGCCGTTCCGCACCCCGCTCAACCCCTCCAACCTCTTCGGCCACCTCGCCGCCACGGCCGTACCCGGTGTCGAGGAGTGGTGCGACGGCGCCTACCGGCGCACGCTGCGCCTGCCGTACGGCCACGGGATCGTCTCCCTCACCCCCCGCCCCGACCACATCGCCTGCCGCCTCACCCTGAGCGACCTGCGCGACCTGACCGTGGCGATCAGCCGCTGCCGTCGTCTGCTCGACCTGGACGCCGACCCCGTCGCCGTCGACGACCACCTGCGCACGGACCCGTTCCTCGCGCCCCTGGTCGACAAGGCCCCGGGCCGCCGCGTGCCGCGTACGGTCGACGAGGCCGAGTTCGCCGTCCGCGCCGTACTCGGACAGCAGGTCTCCACGGCCGCCGCCCGCACCCACGCGGCCCGCCTGGTCGCCGCGCACGGCAAGCCCCTGGACGACCCCGAGGGCGGCCTCACCCACCTCTTCCCGTCCCCCGAGGCCCTGGCCTCCGTCGACCCCGGGACGCTGGCGATGCCCCGCACCCGGCGCACCACCTTCACCACCCTCGTCCGCGAACTCGCCGGCGGCACCCTGCACCTGGGCGTCGAGAGCGACTGGTCCGAGGCCCGTGCCAGGATGCTCGCCCTCCCCGGCCTCGGCCCCTGGACCGTCGACGTCATCGCCATGCGCGCCCTCGGTGACCCCGACGCCTTCCTCCCCACCGACCTCGGTATCCGGCGTGCGGCGGGGGAGCTGGGCCTGCCCTCCACCCCGGCCGCGCTCACCGCCCGCGCCGGGGCATGGCGGCCGTGGCGGGCGTACGCGGTGCAGTACCTGTGGGCGACCGACAGCCACCCGATCAACTTCCTCCCGGTATAAGAAGGTTGTACCCGTGACTCCCATGACACCCGTGGCTGCCATGACAGCCGCGACATCCGTGGCCTGCCACACCGTGACCGACAGTCCCTACGGCCCGCTCACCCTGGTCGCCGACTCCGACGGCGCCCTGTGCGGGCTGTACATGGCCGGCCAGCGGCACCGCCCGGCCGAGGAGGAATTCGGCCCGCGCGACGACACGCCGGCCGTCTTCGCCGCGACCGAGGAGCAGCTGACGGCCTACTTCGCGGGGGAGCTGACGGAGTTCACCGTCGAACTCGCCCTGCGGGGAACGCCGTTCCAGCGCAGCGTCTGGGCTCAGCTCAGCCGCATCCCCTACGGCGAGACCCGCACCTACGGCGAACTCGCCGACGCGCTCGGCAGCCCCGGCGCCTCCCGCGCCGTCGGCCTGGCCAACGGGCGCAATCCCGTCGGGATCATCGTCCCCTGCCACCGCGTCATCGGCTCCGACGGCAGCCTCACCGGCTACGGCGGCGGCCTGGACCGCAAGCGCCGGCTGCTGGACTTCGAACGAGGAACGGCCCTCTTCTGACGGACCGCCGACGCGGGGACGGCTCCGGCGGGGGTGCGGTGGTGCGGCCCGCCGGAGGGCGTGACGGCACGTCAGCCGAGGACCCGGACCGGGGCGCCGTCGAGATAGGCCTGGATGTTCTCCACGGCCTGGCCGTAGTAGCGCGCGTAGTTGGCGCGGGACACATAGCCCAGGTGCGGGGTGGCGAGCAGGCGCGGCGCGCTGCGCATCGGGTGGCCGGCGGGCAGTGGTTCGACGTCGAAGACGTCTGTGCCGGCGCCGGCGATACGGCCCTCGTGCAGCGCGGCGAGCAGCGCGTCCTGGTCGACGATCGCGGCCCGCGAGGTGTTGACCAGGTACGCGGTCGGCTTGAGCAGGGCGAGTTCGGCGGCGCCGACCAGCCCGCGGGTCCGGTCGCTCAGCGCGAGGTGTACGGACACGAAGTCGCTGCCCGCGAGCAGGTCCTCCTTGGAGGGGGCGAGGCGTACGCCGGCCTCGTCGGCGCGCTCCTTGGTGAGGTTCTGGCTCCAGGCGACGACCTCCATCCCGAAGGCGAGTCCGACCCGCGCCACCCGGCTGCCGATCCGGCCCAGACCGAGCAGCCCGAGCGTACGGCCGTGCAGGTCGGCACCGACGGTGGACTGCCAGGGGCCGCCCGCGCGCAGGGAGTTGTTCTCCTCGACGATGCCGCGGGCGAGCCCGAGCAACAGGGCCCAGGTCAGCTCGACCGGAGGTGTGCCGGAGCTCTCCGTCCCGCACACGGTGACGCCCCCCGCCTTCGCCGCCGCGTAGTCGATCACCGAGTTGCGCATTCCGGAGGCGACCAGAAGCCTCAGCCGGGGCAGCCGGTTCAGCAGGCCGGCCGGGAACGGCACCCGCTCGCGCAGGGTCACCACGCAGTCGAAGTCGGCGAGCGCGGCGGCGAGTTCGTCCTCGTCCGCGAGGTGCTCGGTGAAGGAGACGACCTCCACGCGGTCACCCAGCACCGACCAGTCGGCGGAGGTGACCGCCACGTTCTGGAAGTCGTCGAGCAGGGCGCAGCGGAATCGCATGTCATTCCTCCCGGAGAATCGCGCTGGCGAAGCACGGTCATGGGCGGCCGCCCGGCCCGGCGCAGCCACCCCGGGAAGATCTTGCCTCGCAGGAGGGTGCCAGTGGAAAGCAGGGTGCAGCAGATGCTCAGGGAGCGCCGGGAGACCGCCGCACTGGCGGAGACCGAGGACCGCCTGGGTGAGCTGCGCGGCGGAGGTGCCCTGCTCGCCGACGCGGTGCCCGCATGGGTGGGCAGGTCGGTCGGCCGGTCCCGGAGCATCTGCACGGAGCCGTACGACCGGCTTCCCGACGACACGCCGCCGGCGCAGCTCGACACGTGGATCGAGGAGCTGCTGATCGCCCAGGGGGTCACCGGCCGCGTCCTCGTGGCCAGTCATCTCGGGATCCTGCCCTGGCTGGAATGCCGTCTTCCGGCACGCGGGTGGATGGCGCGGGTCCGCGAGGCGATCGAGGAGCCGTGGATGTTCCTGTCGCAGACGCTGGACGCACTCGTCATCGTGTCCGAGTCCGAGTACTTCTACGAGGCTCACCTCAGCCGCGACGCCTCCTGAGGGAGTCCTGGGCGCTGTTCTCGGACCGGATGCGGCGCAGCAGTCCGGGCAGCGCCGTGCCGATCGGCTCGCGTACGACCTCGTGGGCCAGTTCGTCGTACGGGGTCGGCTCGGCGTTGACGATGATCAGGTGGGCGCCGTGGTCGGCGGCGACGCCGACGAGGCCGGCGGCGGGCTGGACCTGGAGGCTGCTGCCGACGGCGACGAAGACGGTGCAGGCCTTGGCGATGGCGACGGCCTCACCCAGCACCGCGGGGTCGAGCCGCTCGCCGAACATCACGGTGGCGGACTTGAGGATGCCCCCGCACGCACGGCACGCCGGATCCTCCTCGCCCGCCTCGACACGGGCGAGCGCGTCCTCCATCGGCCCCCGGTCCCCGCACCCGGTGCAGACGACACTGCGCGCGCTGCCGTGCAGTTCGAGGACCTTGCGGGCGGGCATCCCGGCCAGCTGGTGCAGTCCGTCCACGTTCTGTGTGATCACCCGCACCGGGATGCCGGACCTCTCCAGTTCGGCGACGGCCCGGTGCGCGGCGTTCGGCTCGGCCCGCAGGGTGCGGTTCTGCCGCCGCATCTGCCAGGAGCGGCGCCGGATGTCCGGGTCCGCCATGTAGTACGCGTACGTGACGAGCTTCTCGGCCTCCGGGTCCTTCCGCCACAGCCCGTTGGGCCCCCGGTAGTCCGGTATACCGGAATCCGTGGAGATACCGGCCCCGCTGAGCACGGCCACGAGAGGCTTGGTCATGCCGTCGAGGGTAGGCCGGGCGGGTGCGGAGCCGCGAGCGGATGGCGGCGGCGGCGTCCGCGTCGTGGTCCCAGGTGCCCGACGGGCGGGTCGCCAGGGCCGCCCGGCAGAGGAGACCGGCGAGGAGGGTGAGCCGGGCCGGCGGCGCGGCGAGGACCAGGCGCGGGCAGCCGCGGTCGTCGTCGGCCCGGCAGGGGGCGGTCATGCCACCCGGTGGCCGTTCTCCAGCTCCGCCGTGCCCGAGCCGGACGCCAGGACGTCCAGGGCGGTCAGGACGCGGCGGCCGACGGCGCCGGGCAGATGGGCGGGGATGTCCTCGCGCGGGACCAGGCGCCAGGAGAGCAGCTCCGCCTCCTGCAGGCGGATGGCATGGAGGTCGGTGTCGGCGAGGACACCGCCGTCGTAGAGGTACGCCACCAGGGGCGGCCGGCTCTCGCCGTGCACCCAGTCCACGGCCAGCAGCCGGCCGAGCGGCCGGTCGAGCCCGATCTCCTCCAGCGTCTCGCGGCGGGCGCCCGCGCGTGGGGTCTCCCCGTCGTCCGACTCGATCGTGCCGCCCGGAAGCGCCCAGCCCTCGCGGTAGTTCGGTTCGACCAGCAGCACGCGGCCCCCGGCGTCCCGGAAGAGCGCGGCGGCCCCGGCGAGGACACGGGGCAGGCTCGCGATGTACGTGGCGAAGTCACCAGTCGTGGTCATTGGGGAAGGGTAACCAGCCGCCGTACGGCTGCGGGGCGGCCGTCGCCAGGCGCACGGTGCGTTCCGCCAGCGCACTGATCCGTACGCCGTCGAAGCCGAACACCGCGCTCCGCACCGTGTCCCGGAGCGGGTCCTTCCACTGGGCGGGGATCGCGTCCGCGCCGGTGCGGACCCCGGCCACCGAGCCGGCCGTCGCCCCGTTGGAGTCCGTGTCCAGGCCGCCGCGCACGGTCAGCGCGATGGTCCGGGTGAAGTCGCCGTCACCGTAGAGCAGCCCGGCGGTGAGGACGGCGGCGTTCGGCACGACATGGATCCAGCCGAGTCCGGCGGTCTCCGCGGACAGTGTGGCCAGGGTCTCCTCCCAGGGCAGCCGCGTCTCGTGGAGGGTCATGACCCGCCGTACGGTACGGGCGAGCCTGCTGCTCGCCGGGATCACGCCGAGAGCCGCGTCGAGGGCGTCCCGCACGGTGGGGGCGGTGAACGCCGCGGCGATCAGCGCGGCCGCCCACATGGCGCCGTACACACCGTTCCCGGTGTGCGACAGCACCGCGTCCCGCCGGGCGAGCCCGGCGGCGGCCGCGGGGTCGCCGGGGCGGGTCCAGCCGTGGACGTCGGCGCGGATCAGCGCGCCGATCCACTCCTGGTACGGGTTGTCGTACGTCGCCGTCAGCGGCGGCTTCAGACCGTTCGCGAGGTTCCGGTACGCCGCCCGTTCCGCCGTGAAGGTCTGCAGGTACGGCAGCCGCAGCAGCCACAGGTCGCCGACCTGCTCGGTGCTGAAGCCGAAGCCGTACGTCTCCAGCAGGTGCAGGCCGAGGATCGCGTAGTCGATGTCGTCGTCGCGCACGCTGCCGTGGATCCGGCCGCGCACGCAGTCCCGCCACTCCGGGCGCAGTACGGCGCCGTCGGCCGCGTCGGCGGGCTCGGGCAGGTAGTCGGTGAGCGGCAGCGCCCCGGCCGTGCGCAGATAGCGGTCGATGCGCTCGCGGGTCCACACCTCGCCCTGCTCGACCGGTTTGCCGAGCATGTTGCCCGCGATCCGGCCGAGCCAGCCGCCGTGGATGCGGTCGGCGAGGGCGGCGGGCGGCGGGGGCCGGCTGGTCATGGCTGGGGTGTACCCGTTTTCCCCGGGCTCCTCCCGGCCGCTTCCCAGCCTTCGGTCGGGGCATGACGACCGGGGTCTCCTCCGGTTAAGGTCGCAGCGGCGCGACTGGCCCTGACGTGCGCGGGGCCCGGAGAGCAAGGGGAAAGCAAGGTGGCGGACGCTGCAGTGAACGAGACCCGTCGGGTGCTCATCGCCGCGGACAAGTTCAAGGGCTCGCTGACGGCCGTGCAGGTCGCCGAGCGGGTGACGGCCGGGCTGCGCCGGGTCGTGCCGGACCTCGCGGTCGAGGCGCTGCCCGTGGCCGACGGCGGTGACGGGACCGTGGACGCGGCGGTCGCGGCCGGTTTCGAGCGGCGGGAGGTCCGGGTCGCCGGGCCGCTGGGCCAGGAGGTGCCGGCCGCGTTCGCGCTGCGCGGCGGCACCGCGGTCGTGGAGATGGCCGAGGCGAGCGGCCTCCAGCGGCTGCCAGTCGGCGTCTTCGCGCCCCTGACGGCCTCGACGTACGGCTCCGGCGAGCTGCTGCGGGCCGCGCTGGACGCGGGCGCGCGGACGATCGTGTTCGGCGTCGGCGGCAGCGCCACGACGGACGGCGGCGCGGGCATGCTGGCGGCGCTGGGCGCGCGGTTCCTGGACGAGGACGGGGAACCGGTCCCGCCGGGCGGCGGCGGGCTCGCCGGTCTGGCGCGGGCGGACCTGTCCGGCCTGGACGCGCGGCTGTCGACCGTGGAGCTGGTCCTCGCCAGCGACGTCGACAATCCGCTGACCGGGCCGAAGGGCGCGCCGGCGGTGTACGGGCCGCAGAAGGGCGCCTCCCCGGACGACGTGGAGACCCTGGACGCGGCGCTGGCCCACTTCGCCAAGGTGCTGGAGGCGGCCGTGGGTCCGCGTGCCGCCGAGCACGCGGCGGCGCCGGGTGCGGGCGCGGCGGGCGGCATCGGCTACGGCGCGCTGCTGCTGGGGGCCCGGTTCCGGCCCGGCATCGAGGTCATGCTGGACGTCCTCGGCTTCGCACCCGCGCTGGAGCGGGCCTCTCTGGTGGTCACCGGTGAGGGCTCGCTGGACGAGCAGACGCTGCACGGCAAGGCTCCGGCGGGGGTCGCTGCGGCGGCTCGGGCCGCCGGGAAGGACGTCGTCGCGGTGTGCGGTCGGCTCGCTCTGCCGGAGGAGGCGTTGCTGCGGGCCGGGATCGGTCGTGCTTACCCGCTGACGTCCGTCGAGCCCGACGTCGCCCAGTGCATCGCGGATGCCGGGCCGATCCTGGAGCGGGTCGCGGAGCGGATCGCCCGGGACTTCCTGGCCTGACCGTCGCCTGAGCGCAGCGAGCGGGGCCCGGATGCGAGAAGCATCCGGGCCCCGGCACGATCTGGACGATCGTCAGTGATCAGCGTCCGTCGCCAGGCCGGTCGTCCGGGCCGCACTTGTCAAAGGTCCAGTCGAAGTGCACGCAGGCGGTGACCTTCACAACGTAGTTGCTCGTGGAGGAGTCGCTCCACGTGGTCGTACCCGCACCCTGCTTGTTCCAGAGGCGCAGGCCCTTGGTGTTCTTGCGGTCGAACTCCGAGTAGACGTCGTTGCCGTCCGCCTTCTCGTCCTTCACGCCGACATTCTTGTTGCCGGACGACTGCCAGCTGAAGGCGTAAGAGATGTGGTCGTTCGGGTTCGTCTGGTTGTTGAGCCTGGACGTCACGTCCTCGCCGGCGTCGGCGAAGGCCGGCGACACCCCCGCGACGGCACCGAGCAGGACAACTGCCACGGCCGCCCTCTTGGCGTTCCTGGATATCTGCATGATTCTCCCCTTTGACGCAGCAACTCAACGGCTGCGATTGGCGGTTAATGCGATGACGGCCTTCAGATATGACGCGCCCATGGCGGAGCAACGCAAGGCAGGTCACGCCCAGCGGCTTGTGTTGTGGAATCCCCCATGGAAGTGAGAGGAAGGCCTTCCTCGCGAACCAGTGCAAGATCATATGGCAAAGCCGAAGGAAGGCAAGTGCAAAGAGAAATGTGCCACTCACGAGTCCATCGGGCTCTTTAGGTCCGATTTGTCTCTACGGTGCGGCGTGAAAGCCGAGAGGGCGTGCCGGCTCCTTCTTTGCCTGGTGAGCACCGTGGCCTAATATCGGCACCTGTCGCGAGGGGCTGACCTCTCTCGTGCAACGGGGGACGATTCACGGGGGCGCTGTCGCATGCTCACGGGAAGAGCCCGCAACAACTACCCGAGGGCACATCGCGTGAGCAATTCCGACACCGGGTCCGGACTTGACCCCGTACTCCACATCCAGGACCTGGACTACTCGGTCCGGAACCGGACGCTGTTCAAGGGCCTGCAGCTCAGTGTCGGTCTCGGCGAGTCAGTGGCCATCACGGGTCCGAGCGGCTCGGGAAAGAGCACACTGCTCTCGTCGATCCTCGGTCTGACCAAGCCGCACGGCGGAAGCATCAGCGTAACCGGAGCGGACGTGACGAAGCTGCGGGGCAGACAGATCGCCAAGCTGCGCAGCGAAACAATCGGCACGGTCTTCCAGTTCGGGGAGCTGCTGCCCGAACTCAGCCCGCTGGACAATGTGGCGCTGGCGGCGCTGTTGTCGCGTTCCGACCGCGCAGGCGGGTACCACCAGGCACAGGAACTGCTGGACGAACTGGGTGTTCCGGCGGCCGAGACGACCGAGGAACTCTCCGGAGGCGAGCATCAGCGAACGGCCGTGGCTCGTGCGCTGATCAACTCGCCCGAGCTGATCCTGGCCGATGAGCCCACCGGCTCCCTCGACCTTGACGCCACGGCTCGCATCGCGGAACTGCTCTTCGATCTCCCTCGTCGGCACAGGTGCGGGTTGGTGGTGGTGACGCACGACGTCGAGGTCGCCGCACGAGCTGACCGGGTGCTGCGTCTCGAGGCCGGTCAGCTGGTTCCCGCCCGGCTGCCGGAGGCGGTGCGGGCGTGAGCGGGGGCAGACACAGCGGCCTGTCACTTCAGCTGCTGCGCATCGGGCGTGACGCGGGCCGACGCTCGGAGGCGGCCGGAACCAGGGCCGCGGCGCTGGCGCTCTCGGCCTTCGCGGTCGCACTGTGCCTGGGCCTGCTGGCGATGGTGCACGCCACCTATGCCGGCAAGGAGCTGCGGCGCGAAGCCAGGACGCCGGTCGGGCTGACCGAGCCGTCACAGGCAACCCGGGCCACGCTGTGGCTGGCCGGCTCGGACGCGCTGAAGGGGAAGCGGCTCTTCAGCGTCGTCTTCATCGCGCCGCAGACGTCGACCACGCATGCCCCGCTTCCTCCAGGGGTGGATCGCTGGCCGGGGCCGGGCGAGGCCGTTCTGTCGCCCGCTCTGCTGAAAGCCGGCGCCGCGGAGGGGATCGCCGACCGTTACGGAAAGCTCGCGGGCACGATCGGGCAGGAGGGGTTGGACGACCCTGGAGAGTGGCTCGCCTACGTCCGTCCCGCCAAGGGCATGAAGGCCGAGGCGCCGATCGAGGCCGTGGTCGGTTTCGGGCCGAAGGCAGGCATCCCGGCCGAAGGCCTGCAGCCGGGAATGGGGCGTGACAACGACAAGCCCGAGTGGATGTTCCAGGGCCTGGTCATCGGCCTGCTGCTCGTTCCGGGTCTCGTGCTCCTGTTCACCGCACTCCGTGTGGGGGCGCATGGCCGTGACCGCAGAGGCGCCCTGGTCGACGCGTTGGGAGGACTGAGGCGCGACCGCGCCCTGATCGCCGTGGGCGAGGCGATACGACCGGTGACGTGGGGAGCCTTCGCGGCGGCTCCGTTCTTCGCCGTGGCCGCGTTCGTCGACATCCGGGTCCCGTTCGTCGGCTACGTCATGTCATCCGCCGATGTGCGCCAGCACGGCTGGCCGGTCCTGCTGACTCCGGCGGCCGTCATGGTGACGGCGCTGGCTCTTGCCGTCGTCAGCGATCAGATGTCCAGCCGGGCCGAGGGGACCCGGCCCGCTGGCGCGAGCAGGTCACGCCGACACCGGTACCTCGCGGTTCTCTGCGTGCCGGCGATCCTGCTCGCCAGCCGGGGCCCGGAACTCGCCGGCGACAATACGCAGTACCGGACATGGATCAGCTGGATCGGCCTTGCCCTCGTCGTCCTCACCCTGCCGGCCGGAGCGGCAGTCGTCGTGGCAAAGCTCGGGGGAAGCCTGGAACGGACCGGGCGCCGGCGCGGGTGGGCCGGTGCGCTGATCGCCGGCCGCCGCATGTGCCACCACCCGGCGGCTACGGCCCGGCTGGTGACCGCTGTGACGGTTGCGCTGATCGTCTTCATGCAGGCCCTCGCCTGGCAGGCCGTGATCGGGACCTACCACGCCAAGATGGAGGAGCTCCTCAGCGCCGTCGACAGGAACGTGGCCGAGATCGGGCCCAGGGGGGCGGTCTCCAGCCGGGAGGCCGCCGCCTATCTCAGGTCCGTCCCAGAGGGCCATGCGGCTGTCGTCATCGCGCCTCCCCGCACCCCCGGCGACGGCCCCATCACGATCAGCGGAGGATGCGTAGCCCTGGAAAGCCTTCGGCTGCCGTGTTCGCCCACCCCGGCCCGCGTCGATGTCGCTCTCGACCGGCGCTTGCAGCAGCTGCTCCACTGGGACACGGAGGGCGGCACCTATCTGAAGGTGGTCCGGGCCGGCCAGGCCGAGCTGGCCGAGCAGGCCGTGCCGAGCGCCAACACCCTGGCGGTGGTGCGAGCCGATGGCGGCGCCCCCGCCGTCGCGGCCCTCAAGGAAGCCTCCTACCGGGCCTACCCCCGCGGGGCCCAGGTCCGTTACCCCGGGGAGGAGTGGCTGGCGGACAGCATTCCGGACCGGGAGCAGGGCCGCTGGATTCGGCTCCTGGGTGTGCTGGGGACGGGAATCCTCGTGCTCGCCATCGGCCTCAGCGGCAAAGCCGAGTTCCTGCGCCAGGGCCGGGCGCTGGCACCGCTGACCGTGCTGACCGGCGGATACCGCGTCTTTCGCAGCAGCGCGGCCTGGGCGATCGTCGCCCCCCTCGCGCTCGCCGCGCTGGCGGGGTGCGCCATCGCCGCCTGGACCGCACGACCGGTCGCCAGGCCGGGACTGGCCTACTTCGTCCCCGGGGGCCTCATGGCGGCCGCCATCACCATGGTGCTCGCCGTGTCCGTCGTGATGGGGCTGTGGGCCGCTCGGATCGCCGGGCGGCAGGCACGCGACTGGCGGGCCTAGTGCCCCCACAGGCAGCGTTCGCCCCGTCGCGACGCCCGGCAGGCACTCTCGCCGCACCGGCCGAAAGCCCCAGTACGTCCAGTACGAGGACTTCCGGCCGGCACTCCCCCCAGCCTTCGGCCGGGGGGACCCCAGAGCACTCACCGGACGCCGCTGCTCGACGGGCAAGCGTTGCCTGCCGGGGCACTGGTTGTACTCGGCCATCACATGGGTGAACCGGCGTCCGGTGGCTCACGTGGCAAAGGAGCTCGGCGTCTCCCGCCGGTGCGCCCGTCGCTGGGTGCACCGCTACCGCGCCGAGGGCTGGAGCGGGCTGCAGGACCGCAGCAGCAGTCCGCACCGCCGCCCACCCGCAGCCGTCGAACAGCGCGTACTCAAAGCCCGCCGCACTCTGCGCAAGGGGCCCGACAACCTGCCGAGCGCACCGGCGTTCCCGCCCGTACCGTCAGCCGGATCCTCAGCCGCCACCAGGTGCCGCCTCTGTCCGCCTGCGACCCGCTGACCGGCCAGGTCATCCGCGCCACCAGGGCCAGCAGCAGCCGCTACGAACACTCCCGGCCCGGCGACATGATCCATGTCGACGTCAAGAAGCCCGGCAAGATCCCTGCCGGCGGCGGCCATCGCGCCCAAGGCCGCGGCGAACGGCCCGGATCGCTGCGGGGCCTGAGTTACGACTACATCCCCGCCGCCGTCGACGACCACTCCCGCCTCGCCTACGCCGAGATCCTCCCGAAGCACGACTTCCAGAGCGCATGCCGCGACACACCGTGCTCGGCGGCCAGCCACTGCGGGAAAACCCGAGGGGCCCGGACCCAATCGTGATTCGGTCCGGGCCCCTCGGGCGACGTACAAGCGAAGCTACGGGATCTGCGCCGCCCGCGCCTCGCGGCTCTCACGCCGGTTGCCCCGGAAGGTGTTCACCCGGCGCGCCGTGGCGAACAGCGGGATCGTCGCCGCCATCACGATCTGCAGCGCGCAGCCCGTCTGCAGCAGCACCTGTCCGCCCGGCGCGTCGAACGCCCACGCGGCCAGCATGCCCATGGCCGACACGATCCAGCACAGCACCGCCACCGCGAGGATGCCCCGCGGCTTCGGGTACTCGACCCGGCTCACCATCAGCCAGGCGGTACCGAGGACCGCCAGCAGGGTTGCCTCGAACGGCAGCTCCAGCAGCACGATCGAGACGACCGTGAGCGCGCCGAAGGGCGAGGGCATGCCCTGGAAGGTGCCGTCCTTCACGGTGACGCACGAGAAGCGGGCAAGCCGCAGCACCACCGCCAGCAGTACGACGATCGCGCCCGCCGCCGCGACCCGCTCATGCGCGTCCCTCGCGACCATGCCGTACACGAGCACGAAGTACGCGGGCGCCAGACCGAAGCTGATCAGATCGGAGAGGTTGTCCAGCTCCGCACCCATCGGCGACGAGCGCAGCTTGCGGGCGACGAGGCCGTCGAACAGGTCGAAGACAGCCGCGCACAGCATCAGGATCACAGCCGTGGCGGCGCTGTTGCGGGCCATGCCCGAATCGTCACCGGTGAGGTGCGGGATCAGGATGCCGGTGGTGGTGAAGTACACCGCCATGAAGCCGCACGTGGCGTTCCCCAGGGTGAGGGTGTCCGCTATCGACAGGCGGAGCGAGAGGGGCATCTCCTCCTCGTCGTCCACCTCGTCGGCCTCGGGCACCCAGCCCGCCTGGGTCTCCGGATCAATCACGGTCAATGCGAGTCACCCCAGCCACGGTCTTCTGTCCGACCTCGACCGCGACCTCCACGCCCTCGGGCAGGTAGAGGTCGACACGCGAGCCGAAGCGGATCAGACCGATACGGTCGCCCTGCTCGACCTTCGTGCCCTGAGGGATGTAGGGCACGATACGGCGGGCGACCGCGCCGGCGATCTGGATCATCTCGATGTCGCCGAGTTCGGTGTCGAAATGCCAGACTACGCGCTCGTTGTTCTCGCTCTCCTTGTTGAAAGCCGGAACAAAGCCGCCGGGGATGTGCTCGACGGACGTCACCGTGCCCGCCAGGGGCGCGCGGTTGACGTGGACGTTCAGCGGGCTCATGAAGATCGCGACGCGGGTACGCCCGTCCTTCCACGGCATGATGCTCTGCACCACACCGTCGGCGGGCGAGATGACCCGGCCCGGGGCGATCTCGCGCTCAGGGTCGCGGAAGAACCACAGCATGCCCGCCGCCAGCGCGGTGGCGGGCACGGCCACGGCCCGGGCCGCGCCGGAGCGTCGGGCGCGGGCCAGGCTGAGGGCTGCGGTGGCGACGGTCGGGAGAAGCCACGGCGATGCTCCGCGCGCGAGGCGTACGCCGGCCCGGCTGTCGCGAGGTGCAGAGATTTGGCTGTGGGGCATGGATGACCTTCGTAGCGGATGATGCCGCGCAATGACGGGGGACGGCGGCTTTCCGGGGATCGTACCGGTCGCGGGCTGCAACTGGGCAAGCCGGGCAGCCGAGTCGGCCGCCGAAGACCGTCGACGGGGTGTGATCTTCTTCTCGAAGAAAACACCCCGTACCCGGGCATTCAGCCCTGGAACCGATACTCTTCGAGCAGGCGGCGGCCGATGATCATTTTCTGGATCTCGGCGGTACCTTCACCGATGAGCAGCATCGGGGCCTCGCGGTAGAGGCGCTCGATCTCGTACTCCTTGGAGAAGCCGTAGCCGCCGTGGATCCGGAAGGCGTCCTCCACGACCTCCTTGCAGTACTCGGAGGCGAGGTATTTCGCCATTCCGGCTTCGAGATCGTTTCGCTCGCCGGAGTCCTTCTTGCGCGCCGCGTTGACCATCATCGCATGCGCGGCCTCGACCTTGGTCGCCATCTCCGCCAGCTTGAACTGGATGGCCTGGTGCTGGGCGATCGGCTTGCCGAAGGTGTGCCGCTGCTGGGCGTACTGCACGCCCAGCTCGAAGGCCCGCTGCGCGACGCCGCAGCCGCGCGCCGCCACGTTCACCCGGCCGACCTCGACACCGTCCATCATCTGGTAGAAACCCCGGCCGGTGACCCCGCCGAGCACCCGGTCGGCCGGAACCCGCAGGCCGTCCATGATGAGCTCGGTCGTGTCGACGCCCTTGTAGCCCATCTTCTCGATCTTGCCGGGAATGGTCAGGCCCGGGCGGACCTCGCCGAAGCCCGGCTCCTTCTCGATCAGGAAGGTCGTCATGGACTTGTGGGGCGCGGTGCCCTCGGCGTGTCCTTCGTCACTCCGGACGAGCACGGCCACGAGCGACGACGTGCCGCCGTTGGTCAGCCACATCTTCTGGCCGTTCAGGACGTACTCGTCGCCGTCCTTGACCGCCTTCGAGGTGATCGCCGACACATCGGAGCCCAGGCCCGGCTCCGACATCGAGAAGGCACCCCGGATGTCGCCGGCCGCCATGCGCGGCAGGAAGTGGTCCTTCTGCTCCTGCGTGCCGTGCTGCTTGAGCATGTACGCGACGATGAAGTGCGTGTTGATGATGCCGGACACCGACATCCAGCCCCGGGCGATCTCCTCCACGCACAGCGCGTAGGTGAGGAGCGACTCGCCCAGGCCCCCGTACTCCTCGGGGATCATCAGGCCGAAGAGGCCGAGTTCCTTCAGGCCGTCGACGATCTGCTGCGGGTACTCGTCGCGGTGCTCCAGCCCGGTCGCGACCGGAATGATCTCCTTGTCGACAAAGTCACGGACCGTCGAGAGGATCTCCTGCTGGACGTCGGTCAGACCGGCGGTCTGGGCGAGGCGCGCCATTACTTCTCCTGCTGCTTCAGCTCCGGGCGGCCGGGCTGCTCGCCGCCGCGCTCCTTGATGTACGTCTCGGTCGGCACCATGACCTTGCGGCGGAAGACGCACACCAGCGTGCCGTCCTGCTTGTAGCCCTTGGTCTCGACATGGACGATCCCGCGGTCGTTCTTCGACTTCGACGGCCACTTGTCCAGCACGGTCGTCTCGCCGTAGATCGTGTCGCCGTGGAAGGTCGGCGCCACGTGCCTGAGCGACTCGATCTCCAGGTTGGCGATCGCCTTGCCGGAGACGTCCGGCACCGACATGCCGAGCAGGAGGGAGTAGATGTAGTTGCCGACGACGACGTTCTTGCCGAAGTCCGTCGTCTTCTCCGCATAGTTCGTGTCCATGTGGAGCGGGTGGTGGTTCATGGTGAGGAGACAGAACAGGTGGTCGTCGTACTCCGTGACCGTCTTGCCCGGCCAGTGCTTGTACGTCGCCCCGACCTCGAACTCCTCGTAGGTGCGTCCGAACTGCATCGCGCTCAGGCCTCCGGGATCTCGAACGTGCTGGTGCGCCGCATGCCGGCGGCCCGGCCCTTGCCCGCGACGACCAGGGCCATCTTGCGGCTGGCCTCGTCGATCATCTCGTCGCCGAGCATCGCGGAGCCCTTCTTGCCGCCCGCCTCGGAGGTGTAGTACTCGTACGCGTCCAGGATCAGCTCGGCGTGGTCGTAGTCCTCCTGGGACGGCGAGAAGATCTCGTTGGACGCCTCGACCTGGCCCGGGTGCAGCACCCACTTGCCGTCGAAGCCGAGCGCGGCGGCGCGCCGGGCGACCTCGCGGTAGCCGTCCACGTTGCGGATCTGCAGGTAGGGGCCGTCGATCGCCTGGAGGTTGTTGGCGCGGGCGGCCATCAGGATCTTCATCAGGATGTAGTGGTAGGCGTCCGCCGGGTAGCCGGGCGGCTGCTCGCCCACGACCAGCGACTTCATGTTGATGGAGGCCATGAAGTCGGCCGGGCCGAAGATGATCGTCTCCAGGCGCGGGGAGGCCTCGGCGATCGCGTTGACGTTGTTCAGCCCCTGCGCGTTCTCGATCTGCGCCTCGATGCCGATCTTGCCGACCTCGAAGCCCATGGTCTTCTCGATCTGCGTGAGCAGCAGGTCCAGCGCGACGACCTGCTCGGCGTTCTGCACCTTCGGCAGCATGATGCAGTCCAGGTTCTGGCCGGCACCCTCGACCACCGTGACGACGTCGCGGTACGTCCACTCGGTCGTCCAGTCGTTGACGCGCACGACCCGCGTCTTGCCCGTCCAGTCACCCTCGTTGAGGAACTTGACGATGGTGTGCCGCGCCTCCGGCTTGGCGAGCGGCGCGCACGCGTCCTCCAGGTCCAGGAAGACCTGGTCCGCCGGGAGGCCCTGCGCCTTCTCCAGGAAGCGCGGGTTGCTGCCCGGCACCGCCAGGCAGGAGCGCCGCGGGCGAAGGCGGTTGACAGGCGTGGTCATGCGGGGACCTCCAGAGGGTCGAGCTTGTTCGCTTTCCGGATCTCGTCGACGATGCGGCCGATGATTCCGGTGATGTCGAAGTCCTTCGGGGTGAAGACGGCGGCCACTCCGGCGGCCCTGAGCTGCTCGGCGTCACCATTCGGGATGATGCCACCAGCGATCACGGGTATATCTGTGGCACCGGCCACACGCAGCCGCTGGAGCACGTCCGGCACCAGCTGGGCGTGCGAGCCGGACAGGATCGACAGGCCCACCGCGTGCACGTCCTCGGCGAGGGCCGCGTCCACGATCTGCTCCGGGGTGAGCCGGATGCCCTGGTAGACCACCTCGAAGCCGGCGTCACGCGCGCGGACGGCGATCTGCTCGGCGCCGTTGGAGTGCCCGTCCAGGCCCGGCTTGCCGACCAGGAAACGCAGCTTGCCGACGCCCAGGTCGCGGGCGGTGGCGTCCACCTTGGCCCGGACCTCGGCGAGCGCGGAGCCCGGCTCGGCGGCGACCGCGACCGGCGCGGAGGACACCCCGGTGGGCGCCCGGAACTCGCCGAACACCTCGCGCAGGGCGCCGGCCCACTCGCCGGTGGTGACCCCGGCGCGGGCGCACTCCAGCGTGGCCTCCATCAGGTTGTCGGTGCCCTTGGCGGCCTCCTTCAGCCGCTCCAGCGCCTTGCAGGGGCGCGGGTGGTTGAAGGGCGGCTGGTAGCGCGTGTCGCGCCAGTTCCGCAGCCCGGCGATGACACGGGCCTCGACCGCCGGGTCGACCGTCATGATGGCGGTGTCCAGGTCGGCCGTCAGCGGGTTCGGCTCGGTGCCCTCGAAGGCGTTGACACCGATGATCTTCTCCTCGCCGGACTCGATCCGCGCCCGGCGCTCGGCGTGCGAGGCGACCAGCTGGGACTTCAGATAGCCGGACTCCACGGCGGCCATCGCGCCGCCCATCTCCTGGATGCGGTCGATCTCCGCGAGGGAGTCGGCGACCAGCTGCTCCACCTTCGCCTCGATGACCTTCGAGCCCTCGAAGATGTCGTCGTACTCCAGCAGGTCGCTCTCGTACGCCAGCACCTGCTGGATGCGCAGGCTCCACTGCTGGTCCCACGGCCGGGGCAGGCCCAGCGCCTCGTTCCAGGCGGGCAGCTGCACGGCACGCGCGCGTGCGTCCTTGGAGAGGGTGACCGCCAGCATCTCCAGCACGATCCGCTGGACGTTGTTCTCCGGCTGCGCCTCGGTCAGGCCGAGGGAGTTGACCTGGACGCCGTAGCGGAAGCGGCGCTGCTTGGGGTCCTCGATGCCGTACCGCTCCCGCGTGACCTTGTCCCAGATGCGGCCGAAGGCCCGCATCTTGCACATCTCCTCGATGAAGCGGACGCCCGCGTTCACGAAGAAGGAGATGCGGGCGACCACGTCACCCATGCGCTCCTGCGGCACCTGGCCGGAGTCGCGCACGGCGTCGAGTACGGCGATCGCGGTGGACATCGCGTACGCGATCTCCTGCACCGGTGTGGCCCCGGCCTCCTGCAGGTGGTAGCTGCAGATGTTGATCGGGTTCCACTTCGGGATGTGGGAGACCGTGTACGCGATCATGTCCGTCGTCAGGCGGAGCGACGGCCCCGGCGGGAAGACGTGCGTCCCCCGGGACAGGTACTCCTTGACGATGTCGTTCTGGGTCGTGCCCTGGAGCTTGGTGATGTCCGCGCCCTGCTCCTCGGCGACGACCTGGTAGAGCGCCAGCAGCCACATGGCGGTGGCGTTGATCGTCATCGAGGTGTTCATCTGCTCCAGGGGGATGTCCTGGAACAGCCGGCGCATGTCACCGAGGTGCGCGACGGGCACGCCGACCCGGCCGACCTCGCCGCGGGCGAGGATGTGGTCGGGGTCGTAGCCGGTCTGCGTCGGCAGGTCGAACGCCACCGACAGACCGGTCTGGCCCTTGGCGAGGTTGCGCCGGTACAGCTCGTTGGACGCCTCCGCCGTCGAGTGGCCGGCGTACGTCCGCATGAGCCACGGACGGTCCTTTTCCCTCCGGGAGTCCGAAGGCTGACGCTCTGTCATCTGCGGCTCTCAGACGTTCCGGAAGCGGTTGATGGCGTCGATGTGCTGGGCCCGCATCTCCTCGTCGCGCACACCGAGGCCTTCCTCGGGCGCCAGGCACAGCACGCCGACCTTGCCCTGGTGCAGGTTGCGGTGGACGTCGTAGGCGGCCTGGCCGGTCTCCTCCAGGCGGTACGTCTTCGACAGGGTCGGGTGGATCTTGCCCTTGGCGATGAGGCGGTTGGCCTCGTAGGCCTCGCGGTAGTTGGCGAAGTGCGAGCCGATGATGCGCTTCAGCGACATCCACAGGTAGCGGTTGTCGTACTCGTGCATGTAGCCCGAGGTGGAGGCGCAGGTGGTGATGGTGCCGCCCTTGCGGGTGACGTAGACCGAGGCGCCGAAGGTCTCGCGGCCGGGGTGCTCGAAGACGATGTCGATGTCCTCGCCGCCGGTCAGTTCGCGGATGCGCTTGCCGAAGCGCTTCCACTCCTTGGGGTCCTGGGTGTGCTCGTCCTTCCAGAACCTGTACCCCTCGGCGTTGCGGTCGATGATCGACTCGGCGCCCATCTTCCGGCAGATCTCGGCCTTCTCCGGGGAGGAGACGACACAGACCGGGTTGGCGCCGCCGGCCAGGGCGAACTGGGTGGCGTAGGAGCCGAGGCCGCCGCTGGCGCCCCAGATCAGGACGTTGTCGCCCTGCTTCATCGCCGCGCCGTTGCGGGAGACCAGCTGCCGGTAGGCGGTGGAGTTGACCAGGCCCGGGGCGGCGGCCTCCTCCCAGCTCAGGTGCTTGGGCTTGGGCATCAGCTGGTTGGTCTTCACCAGCGCGATCTCGGCCAGGCCGCCGAAGTTGGTCTCGAAGCCCCAGATGCGCTGCTCGGGGTCGAGCATGGTGTCGTCGTGGCCGTCGGGGGACTCCAGCTCGACGCTCAGGCAGTGCGCGACGACCTCGTCGCCGGGCTGCCAGGCGTTGACGCCGGGGCCGGTGCGCAGGACGACGCCGGCCAGGTCGGAGCCGATGATGTGGTACGGCAGGTCGTGCCGCTTGGTCAGCGGCGAGAGCTTGCCGTAGCGCTCCAGGAAGGCGAAGGTCGGCACCGGCTCGAAGATCGAGGTCCACACCGAGTTGTAGTTGACCGAGGAGGCCATGACGGCGACCAGGGCCTCGCCCGGGCCGAGTTCGGGCACGGGCACCTCGTCGAGGTGGATCGACTTGCGCGGGTCCTTGTCGCGGGTCGCGAGGCCCGCGAACATCTCCGTCTCGTCCTTGTGCACGGTGATCGCGCGGTACGAGTCGGGAAGCGGCAGGGCGGCGAAGTCGGCGGACGTGGCGTCCTTCGACTGGATCGCGTCCAGGATGTCCTTCACGGTCACGGTGTTGCCTCCGGCGGTGAGCGCCCCTGAGGGAAGGGGCGCTGGGGGATCGTCGGTGCTGCGTTGAGTGCTGCTGAGGGTTTCGGGAGGTGCCGTCGGTTCGGCTCGGTGGTGCTTCGGCAGCGCTTTGTGGCGCGGGAGGTTGCCTGTGACGCAGGCGTCCGGACACACAGGCGGTGGGCCTGCCGGGACAGCCCGGACACCTTCAACGTATGACACCGCGTGTCAGGTGACAAGGCACTGAGTGCCAGAAGTTCCCCTCAGATGAAATCTTTACGTAACAAATGAGCGATGATCGATCGAACGGGCCCTGAAATCTGCTCGAAAACAGGCCCTGACATGGCAAAACGGCCACCCGGTGGGGTGGCCGTCGTCACAGCGGGGGAGCGGGGTCAGCGCTCCTTGAGCGCCTCCTCGATGGTCCGCATGACCTCGTCCAGCGGGGCGTCGGTGCGGGCGACCGTGACGAGGACCTCGCCGTGCGCGGACACCGTCGCGGGGGCCGTGGCCGCCGGCCTGGGTGCCGTGCCGCGGCCGGCGCCGATGCCCGTGCCGAACGTCTTGCGCACGATCGCGAAGGCGTGGTCGAGCTGCGCCTCCACGTCCCCCTGGCCACCCGCCCGGAGCCAGCGCCTGAGGACGTGGTTGTGGGCGGTGACGACCGCGGAGGCGGCCACCTCGGCCAGCAGCGGGTCGTCGTTGGCGTCGTCGGCGTGCGCGTGCTCGTCGAAGTGGCCGAGGAGATAGCGGGTGAAGAGGCGCTCGTAGCGGGCGACCGAGGCGATCTCGGCCTCGCGCAGGGTGGGCACCTCGCGGGTGAGCTTGTAGCGGGCGACCGAGATCTCCGGCCGGGCCGCGTACATCTTCATGACTTCCTTGATGCCGCGGCACACGGTGTCGAGCGGATGCTCGTGCGCGGGGGCGGCGTTGAGGACCGCCTCGGCGCGGATCAGCGTGTCGTCGTGGTCCGGGAAGATCGCCTCTTCCTTGGAACGGAAGTGGCGGAAGAAGGTGCGGCGGGCGACCCCGGCGGCGGCCGCGATCTCGTCGACGGTGGTCGCCTCGTACCCCTTGGTCGCGAACAGCTCCATGGCTGCGGCCGCCAGTTCTCGGCGCATCTTGAGCCGCTGGGCGGCGGCGCGACTGCCTGCGGCACTTTCCGGCGCGTCGGGCGTAGCTGGTGTACGGGAGGACTTGGCGGGCTGGGACATGACCCGAACGTACTGCATGTGCGCAGTTCGGTGCGCGGGTGCGGGGTTTCTCCCGCCCCGGACGCCGCCCCCGCCCCAGGAGGGCGGGGGCAGGTCCGCGGGGCCGAGCAGTCCGCCCCAGTCCGTCTCCGCGGGGGACCAGTCGCCGCCGCCGTCAGCGGCGGGCATACTCGCGGAAGCCGCGGCCGGTCTTGCGGCCGAGGCAGCCCGCGGCCACCAGGTGCTCCAGCAGCGGGGCCGGGGCCAGGCCGGGGTCGCGGAACTCGCGGTGCAGGACCTTCTCGATGGCCAGCGAGACGTCCAGACCGACCACGTCCAGCAGCTCGAAGGGGCCCATCGGGTAGCCGCCGCCGAGCTTCATCGCCGCGTCGATGTCGTCCAGGGACGCGTAGTGCTCCTGGACCATCTTGATCGCGTTGTTGAGGTACGGGAACAGCAGCGCGTTCACGATGAAGCCGGCCCGGTCGCCGCAGTCCACCGCATGCTTCCTGATCTTCGCGCAGACCTCGCGGACGGTCGCGTGCACGTCGTCGGCGGTCAGCACGGTCCGCACGACCTCGACCAGCTTCATCGCCGGCGCCGGGTTGAAGAAGTGCATGCCGATGACGTCCTGCGGGCGCGAGGTGGCGCGGGCGCAGGCGACGACGGGCAGCGAGGAGGTGGTGGTGGCGAGGACCGCGCCCGGCTTGCAGATCTTGTCCAGCGTGGCGAACAGCTGCCGCTTGATCTCCAGGTCCTCGGCGATCGCCTCGACGGCCAGGTCGACCTCGGCGAAGGCGTCGTACGAGCCCGCCGGGGCGATCCGGTCCAGGATCTGCGCGGCGGCCTCGGCGGTCAGCCGGCCCTTGTCGACAGAGCGGGAAAGCGACGTGCCGATCCGGGCCTTGGCGGCCTGGGCCTTCTCCGCGCTGCGGGCGGCCAGGACGACGTCGTAGCCCGCCTTGGCGAACACCTCGGCGATGCCGGACGCCATGGTGCCGGAGCCGGCGACGCCCACCGAACGGACCTCGCGCCCCTGGACCGCCGAGCCGCCCTCGGCCGGGGTCAGCGCGTCCGGCACGACCGTGGCGCTGCCCGGCGCCGCGTAGGTGTAGAAGCCCCGCCCGGACTTGCGGCCGGTCAGGCCCGCCTCGCTGAGCTGCTTCAGGATCGGCGCCGGGGCGTGCAGCCGGTCGCGGGACTCGGCGTACATGGCCTCAAGGACCGTACGCGCGGTGTCGACGCCGATCAGGTCGAGCAGTGCGAGCGGGCCCATCGGCAGGCCGCAGCCGAGCCGCATCGCCGCGTCGATGTCCTCGCGGGAGGCGTACCGGGCCTCGTACATCGCGGCGGCCTGGTTGAGGTAGCCGAACAGCAGGCCGTCCGCGACGAAACCGGGGCGGTCGCCGACCGCGACCGGCTCCTTGCCCAGCTCGATCGCGAGGTCCGTGACCGCGGCGACGGCGCCGGGCGCGGTCAGCACCGAGGAGACGACCTCGACCAGCTTCATCGCCGGTGCCGGGTTGAAGAAGTGCAGGCCGAGCACCCGCTCGGGGCGGGCCGAGTCGGCCGCGAGCCGGGTGACGGACAGCGCGTTGGTGCCGGTCGCCAGGATCGTCTCCGGGCGGACGATGCCGTCCAGCTCACGGAAGATCTGCTGCTTGATCTCGTACGACTCCGGGGCCACCTCGATGACGAGGTCGGCGTCGGCCGCGGCGGCGAGGCCGGTGGCGGTGCGGACCCGGGCCAGGGCCGCGGTGCGCTCCTGCTCGGTGAGCCGGCCGCGCTCGACACAGCGGGCGGTGGAGGCCTCCAGGGCGGCGAGCGACTTCGCGGCCTGGGCCTCGCTGATGTCGATGCCGATCACCTCGCGGCCCGCCTTCGCGAGGACCTCGGTGATGCCGGTGCCCATGGTGCCGAGGCCGACGACGGCGATCGTCTTGAGCGGGGACAGGGCTGAGTCGGAAAGGGGAGTGGCCATCGCGGGACTCCAGGAATGAGGGTGACGACGAGGAACGCGCCGGGTGCGCCGAGGGGCGCACCCGGGGCGGAAAGGAATGCGGGTGTTGCCGGGCTGCTGAGCGCACACGCCCGGTGCCGCCGGTGCCACGGGCGATGCACACGCCCGCGAACGGCACTCGGCAGGGAATCCGACCGGCCCTGTCCCGGAGCCGGGTCGTACTGCGGTACACGTCGTACCGAACCGACCAATGCTCACGACGGCCGCGTCACCAGACCGTCGTCAGCGGAAGCGCGAGTGGGTAACCCGCTCGTCTGAGCTTAACCGGCGAGTAACGAGCGCGCCAGCCCTCGGTTCGCACCGGACTTTGTGATGTAGCTCCCTCAGACCTCGCCACCCCCCTACGCTGGCCTTCGTGGACGAAGAGTTGCGATCACTCACGGAGCGCTTACGGCAGGAGTCGCACGGCTCGGCGGCGTACGACCGGCTGCTCGCGACCGAGGACCACGACGAACTCGCGGAGGTGCTCACCGCGCCCGGACAGCCGCTGTGGGCCAGGGAACTGGCCGCGTTCCGCCTCGGCCTCGCGGGCGACCGGCGTGCCTTCGAGTCCCTGGTGCTCCTGCTCAACCACCGCGACCCGCCGCGCTGCGCCTCGGCCGCCCACGCCCTCGCCCGCCTCGGCGACCCCCGCACGGCCCGCGCGGCGGCGGCCCTCGCGACGAACGAACTCCGCGTGGCCTACGCCCTGCACCCGGTACGGCTGCTGGCCGCACTCGCCGCGCCCGAGTCCGTGCCTGCCCTGATCACCACCCTGCAACGCCGCCTGCGCCCGCACGACCCCTACCGCCGGGTCGCCCTCGCCTGCGTGGAGGGCCTCGGCTCGCTGGGCGACCCCCGCGCCCGCCGGGTCCTGACCGAGGCCCTGGCCCACCCGGCCCTGGCCGAGGCGGCGGTGCACGCGCTGGCACGGATCCCGAAGGAGGAGGAGACGAGCTGACCGGGCACGCCGCCCCCGTCCCCGGCTAGTCGCCCACCACCGCAAGCGCCTCGATCTCCATCAGGAACTCCGGGGCCACCAGCCCGGCCACCCGCACCGCGGACGATGCCGGGAGGCGGTCGTCGGGTATGTGGGCGGCGCGGGCCGCTCGGATGGCGGGGAGGTGGGCCGTGTCGGTGACGAAGTACGTCAGTTTGACGACGTGTTCGAAGCCGGCCCCGGCGGCGGCGAGACAGCGCTTCAGGTTCTCGAACACCTGGCGTGCCTGAGCCGCGGGGTCGCCCTCGCCGACCAGCGTGCCCCGCTCGTCCAGGGCGAGTTGGCCGGACACGGCGACGAGGCGGCCGGTCGCCGAGACGACATGGCTGTACTGGGCCGCGGGGGCGACGCCGTCCGGGGCGGCGATCCGGGTGGGTTCACTCATGGCCCCATGATGGACCAGCCCACTGACAGTGCCCCGAAGGGGCGCGGGGAACTGCGCGACCAGCCACACGCACGCCGCAGACGACGCCAGACGACGGCGGACGGCGTTCCGTGGCGCCCGCAGCGGAGCGCCCGGCGCCTAGCGGAAGCCCAGCAAGCCGTGCAGCGTCAGTCCCCGCGATGCCGCCGGTGCCGCCCTCGGCTCCTCCGGCTTCGGGTCGGGGGACTTGGCGCAGACCGCGTCGGCGACCCCCGAACCCCGCGGCACCCGGCCGTCCGTCAGATACGCGGCCAGGTACCGGTCCAGGCAGTCGTTGCCGCTCAGGGTGATGCCGTGGTTGCCGCCGCCGTCCTCGACCACCAGGCTGGAGCCGGCGAGCAGCCGGTGGACCGTGACACCGCCGGGGTACGGCGTGGCCGCGTCGTCGGTCGCCTGGAAGAGCAGGACCGGCGGCAGCTTGGCGTTGGCGATGTCCACCGGCTTGCGCCTCGCGGTCGGCCAGAACGCGCACGGCGCGTTGTACCAGACGTTGTTCCAGGCCATGAAGGGCGCCTTGGCGTACACCGCCCAGGTGTCCGTGCGCCACTGCTGCCAGCTGCCGGGCCAGGAGGCGTCACGGCACTGCACCGCCGCATAGACGCTGTAGCCGTTGTCGCCGGAGCCGTCCACGGCACCGAGGTCCTCGTACGCCTCCACCAGCGGCCCGGTCCTCCCCTCGCGCGCGTACGCCGCGAACGCCTCCGCGAGGTCGGGCCAGTAGCCGTTGTAGTAGCCGCCGGGGATGAAGGTGTCCTCCAGCTCCGAGGCGCCCACCTTGCCGCCGGCCGGCTTCTTCGCCAGGGCCGCCCGCATCGCGTACCACTCGTCCTCGACCTTCCGGGGGTCCTTGCCGAGGTGGTACGTCGCGTCGTACCGGGCGATCCAGGCCATCAGCGCGCGGTGGCGGTCGTCGAAGGCGACGTCCTGGCCGAGGTTGTCCTCGTACCAGACACCGGTCGGGTCGACGATCGAGTCCAGCACCAGACGGCGGACCCGCTCCGGGTACAGCTTCGCGTACACCGCGCCGAGGTAGGTGCCGTAGGAGTAGCCGAAGTAGCTGAGCTTCGGCGCGCCGAGGGCCGCGCGGACCAGGTCCATGTCGCGCGCGGTGCTGACCGTGTCGATGTACGGCAGCACATCGGCGTACTTGCGGCCGCAGGCCGCGGCGAAGGACTGCGCCCGGTCGAGGTTCGCCCGCTCCAGCGCGGCCGTGGCGGGCACGGTGTCCGGGCGCACCGCCGTGAAGTGACCGGGCGCGCAGTCCAGGTCCGGGCTGCTGGCGCCGACCCCGCGCGGGTCGAAGCCGATGACGTCGTACTGAGCCGCGACGCTCCCGGGCAGCGCCGAGGCGACGAATCCGGCGAGGTCCAGGCCGCTGCCGCCGGGCCCGCCGGGGTTGACCAGCAGCGGGCCCTGGAAGGTGGGCGCGGTGTGCGGGACACGGGAGAGGGCGAGCGTGATCTGCCGGCCCGACGGGTCGGCGTGGTCCAACGGCACCTTGAGGGAGGCGCACTGCAGCGTCGGGTAGTCGTCGGTGCCGCACTTCGTCCAGGCGAGCCGCGCGGCGGGAGCGGCCGGGGCGGCCTGTGCGGGCAGGGCGGTGACCGAGCCCGCCAGTACGGCGGCGGCTGCGCACAGCACGGCTGCGCGTGTTCTCATGCGTCCTCCCGGGACGGAGGTTTCGGCGGACCACGAGGGTCACCTCTCTCGCCGCATCGTCCCGGAATCAGCACTCTGAAGAACGCCTTATAGGCATAGTTGACCCGTTTGGGTTGCCCGAAGCCCTCGAACGCCCTCACCGCAGGGCGGCCGACGCCCTCACAGGAGTGTGAGCTGGGCCGGCTCGGACGCGCCGGGGGGTTCCGCGGGGCGGATCCGGCGGGCCAGGCCCGCCCGCGTGGGCCCGATGCCGTACTCCTGCGCCAGCTCGTGCACCTGACGGGTGATCCGGCGCTGGTACCACCGGGGTGCGTAGGCGCCCTCGGCGTACAGCCGCTCGTAGCGCCGCACCAGGTGCGGGTGGTGCCGGGCGAGCCAGGCCGTGAACCACTCCCGCGCACCGGGCCGCAGATGCAGCACCAAGGGCGTGACGGAGGTGGCCCCGGCCTCCGCGATCGCCCGTACCGTGGCGCGCAACCGGTCCGGATGGTCGCTCAGGAACGGGATCACCGGCGCCATCAGCACCCCGCAGCCGATGCCGTGTTCGCCCAGGGTGCGCACCACGTCCAGCCGGCGCTCGGGCGCGGGTGCGCCCGGCTCCACCGTGCGCCACAGCTCGGTGTCCAGGAAGCCGACGGAGACCGAGATCCCCACGTCCGTCACCTCGGCCGCGCGGACCAGCAGGTCCAGGTCGCGCAGGATCAGGGTGCCCTTGGTGAGGACCGAGAACGGGTTGGCGTGCTCGGTGAGGGCGGAGATGATGCCCGGCATCAGCCGGTAGCGGCCCTCCGCGCGCTGGTAGCAGTCGACGTTCGTGCCCATCGCCACGTGCTCGCCCCGCCAGCGCCGGGAGGCCAGCTGGCGGCGCAGCACCTCGGGCGCGTTCACCTTGACGACGATCTGGCTGTCGAAGCCGATGCCGGTGTCGAGGTCCAGATAGCTGTGCGTCTTCCTGGCGAAGCAGTAGACGCACGCGTGCGTGCAGCCACGGTAGGGATTGACGGTCCACTCGAACGGCATGCGCGAGGCGCCCGGCACCCGGTTCAGCACCGAGCGCGCCCGGACCTCGTGGAAGGTGATCCCGCGGAACTCGGGCGTGTCGAAGGTGCGGGTGGTGACGGAGGCCGCGCCGAACAGCGCGGCCTCGGTCCGGCCGTGTTCGCTCTCACCTGTGAGGTTCTCCCAGCGCATGACGCCCTCCTCGCTAGCCTGCCGCACAGAATAGAACACATGTTCCCATGATCGTGCGACCCCCGATTTGGGCGGCCGGGCACCGGGGTGGTTGGCTTGCCCCAACCCCGAGAAACCAGGTCGTGGAGGAACGCAATGGCGCAGGTCGAGGCCACTACGGAGCGGGTCGTCGCGGCGGACGCGGAGAAGGTGTTCGACGCCCTCGCCGACTACCGCGGCACGCGGCAGAAGCTGCTGCCCGAGCACTTCAGCGAGTACGAGGTCCGCGAGGGCGGCGACGGCGAGGGCACCCTCGTCCACTGGAAGCTCCAGGCCACCAGCAAGCGGGTGCGCGACTGCCTCCTGGAGGTCAGCGAGCCCACCGACGGCGAGCTGGTCGAGAAGGACCGCAACTCCTCCATGGTCACCACCTGGCGCGTCACCCCCGCCGGCGAGGGCAGCTCCCGGGTCGTCGTCACCACCACCTGGAAGGGTGCCGGCGGCATCGGCGGCTTCTTCGAGAAGACCTTCGCACCCAAGGGGCTCGGCCGGATCTACGACGCCGTGCTCGCCAGGCTGGCCGCCGAGGTCGAGAAGTAGACCGCAAGAAGGCCGCAGGACGGACCCCGATCCGGGGACGGTGAAGGGGCGTTGACCTCAGGGCTGACCTCAGGGTGGTCCCCGGAGGGCCCCTTCACCGGTTCGAGTGGACCTCCCCCTCGTCCCGAACCGTGCCGTAACTCGCCGAAGTTGTTCGCAGTTGTCGCCTTACGCGGGAAATGTGACAGGTGCGACGAGGGGAGCGGTACGTGGGCGGGACGACTCTGATGCGGGGCGAGCCGCTCACCGCGCCCCCCGACGCGCCCGCGGCCCCGCAGGCCGGGACCGGCCGGCTCGGCGCCCGCCGCGTCGGGCTCGTGTTCTGCGGGCTGATGCTCGCCCTGCTGCTCGCGGCCCTCGACCAGATGATCGTCGCGACCGCGCTGCCGAAGATCGTCGGCGACCTGCACGGCCTCAACCGGATGTCCTGGGCGATCACCGCCTATCTGCTCACCTCCACCATCGGCCTGCCGCTGTACGGCAAGCTCGGCGACCTCTTCGGCCGCAAGGGCGTCTTCCAGTTCGCCATCGCCGTCTTCGTCGTCGGCTCCGCGCTCGCCGGCCGGTCCCGGTCGATGGACCAGCTGATCGCCTTCCGCGCGCTCCAGGGCGTCGGCGCGGGCGGCCTCATGACCGGCGTGCAGGCGATCATCGCCGACATCGTGCCGCCCCGGCGGCGCGGCCGCTACATGGGCCTGATCGGCGCCGCCTTCGGCCTCGCCTCCGTCGCCGGGCCCCTGCTCGGCGGCTACTTCACCGACCACCTCTCCTGGCGCTGGTGCTTCTACCTCAACGTCCCCCTCGGTCTGGTCACCCTCGCCGTCATCACCCTGGTCCTGAAACTCCCCAAGCCGCCCCGCCGCGGCCGCTTCGACGTGCTCGGCGCACTGCTGCTCGCCGCCGCCTCCACCTGCCTGGTGCTGCTGACCAGTTGGGGCGGCACCGAGTACGCCTGGGACTCACGGCGGATCACCGGCCTCGGCGCGGGGGCGTTCGCCGCCGTCGTCCTCTTCCTCGTCACCGAGCGCTTCGCCGCCGAACCCCTCATCCCGCTCAGGCTGTTCCGCGACCCCGTCTTCAACGTCAGCGGCCTGGTGGGCCTCGTGACCGGCGTCGCCCTGTTCGGCGCCGCCAGCTATCTGCCGACCTTCCTGCAGATGGCCGACGGGGCCAGCGCCACCGAGTCCGGGCTGCTGATGCTGCCCATGATGGCCGGGATCGTCGGCGCCTCCGTCGTCGGCGGACAGCTCATCAGCCACACCGGCCGCTACAAGATCTACCCCGTCCTCGGCGGCGCCGCCTCCACCGCCGGCATGTGGCTGCTCTCCCGCCTCGAAGCGGACACGCCCCGGCTGCACTACAGCGTCTGGATGGCCGTCCTCGGCGCCGGCATCGGCCTGGTGATGCCCGTCCTCGTCCTCGCCGTGCAGAACTCGGCACGGCCCGCCGACCTCGGCACGGCCACCAGCGCCAACAACTACTTCCGGCAGATCGGCGGCAGCGTCGGCGCCGCGGTCTTCGGCACCCTCCTCGCGAACCGGCTCACCTCCTCGCTGCACAGGGAACTGCCCCCGCGCGCGGGCGCCGCGCCGCCCGACCCCGAGTCGGTCACCCCGCAGCTCGTCCACGCGCTGCCCCCGGCGCTGCGCGACGCCTACATCCGCGCCTACGCCGACGCGATGCCCCGGATCTTCCTCTACCTCGTCCCGGTGCTCGTCCTCGGTGTGCTCATCGCCTTCTTCCTCAAGGAGAAACCACTGGTGTCCCACCACACCACCGAAACCGAGCCCGGGACCGGCCCCGTGAACCCCCCGATTCCCCAGGCGCGTTCGCCCCACACGGCCGGCATCCCCGTCTGCGGCACGGTGCAGCACCCCGACGGCACCGTGGTGCCCCGCGCGGCGCTCACGCTGATCGACGTCGCCGGAGCGCAGATCGGCCGGGGCGCGAGCGGCGAGGACGGGCGGTACGCGCTCAGCACACCCGGCTCCGGGTCGTACGTGCTCATCGCCGCCGCCGGCGGCCACCAGCCGCAGGCCGTCTCCGTCACCGTCGGCGAACGGCCCGTCGAACTCGACGTCGTCCTCGGCGGCGCCGGGCGCCTCGCCGGCAGCGTGCTCACCGCCGACGGCACCCCCGTGCGCGACGCCACCGTCACCCTCACCAATGTGCACGGGGAGGTCGTCGCCGCCACCCGCAGCGGTCGCGAGGGCGGCTATGTCATCACCGAGCTGGTGGCCGGCGAGTACACCCTCGCCGCCAGCGCCCCCGCCTTCCGCCCGGCCGCCCTGCCGGTCACCGTGCAGGCCTCCCGGGAGACCCGGCAGGACGTCGAACTCGCGGGCGGCGCCGTCCTGCGGGGCACCGTCCGGGCGAGCGGCGGGCGGCCCGTGGAGGACGCGCGCGTCACGCTCCTGGACGCCGCCGGGAACGTCGTCGACACCCTCACCACCGCAGCGGACGGGATGTTCCGGTTCGTCGACCTCTCGTCCGGCGAGTACACCGTCATCGCCGCCGGCTACCCGCCGGTCGCCACCGTGCTCCAGGTCGCGGGCGGCGGCCGTACCGAACGGGACCTCCAGCTCGGCCACGAGGACTGAGCGGGCCGCACAGGGGCGCGCGCAGGGCCTTGAGCTGCGCGCCGGTCCGATCCGGTGAAACCAATTCCAGGATTGCCACACATCGCGACCGTCCGCCGCCGTACCGTAGTGGCGGGCGGCACAGATCGTTTGCGTACAGCCGTGGGGAGAGAGGGCCTGGGCCATGGACCGTGGCAGCGAGCGGGAGACGCCTCCCGGGAGCGGCACCGGCGGCGCGGCGGCGGGCCGGATTCCGCTGGCCGTGGTCGTCGTCGACCGCTACGGCCTGGTGTCCCACTGGAGCAGCGGCGCCCGGCGCCTGTTCGGCGTGGGCAGGGAGGACGCCGTCGGCCGTGCCGCGGCCGACCTGCTGCCCGTCTCCGGCGCCCTGCCCGAGGACCTGCGCGGCGACACGATGCCCGACGCCCACGAGGAGTACGGCGCACTCGGCCCCGGCCTGGAGGCCTCGCTCGGCGGACACACCGGCTACGCCACCGCCGGCCGCGCCCGCCTCTTCCCGCCCGCGCGGGAACCGGACGGCGAGCGGCTGGACGTGCTGTGGTGGGCCTACCCGCTGGTCGGCCCCGGACCGTCCCGGCTGCTCGTGCTCGCCGCCGACGCCACCCGGCTGCGCGACGAGCGCGGCTACGACGACGAGACCGCCGAACGCATCTCGCCCGGCTTCGCCCGCCACACCGAACTGCCCGCCTTCGAGGAACTGGAACGGCGGCTGCCCGAGATCCTGCCCAACATGGGCCCAGGACTCAGCGGCCGCATCGTCTCGCAGGTACTCGAACTGGGCTATCCGGTCCTGGAGTTCAGCCAGTCCGAGCGGGTGCCCGTCACCCCGTACTGGGGCGTGCCCCGCCGTCCCGGGCGCCCCCGCGCCGAAGCCGCCGTACCGCACCAGCAGCAGGCGGCCGTCGCGGTCCCGGAAGGCGCCGAGCACGACCTGGAGTACGCCGCCGTGCGCGAGCGGCTGGAGTTCCTCAACGAGGTCAGCTCCGCCATCGGTACCTCCCTCGACCTCGGCGCGACCATCCGCGAGGTCACCAGCGCCGCCGTACCCCGGTTCGCGGACTTCGCGGGCACCCATCTGCGCGCCGCCGTCCTCGCCGGTGAGGGCTTCCCGGACGGCCCGCCGGACGCCCACACGGTGATGTTCCGGGTATGGGTCGAGCACAACGACGAACCCGGCCGCTGGGACGACACCGTGCCCGTCGGCGAGTCCTTCGCCTTCCCCGAACACACCCCGTTCTACAAGTGCATGGTCACGGGCGAACCGGTCATCGTCCCGAGGGTGACCGAGGAACTGGGCGACCGCATCTCCGGCGAGTTCGAGAAGCGCGACCTCAGGCCGCTCATCACCGGCCGCTCCCTGCTGATCGTCCCGCTCAAGGCCCGCAACGTCGTCCTCGGCTTCATGGTGCTGATGCGCCGCCCGGACCGCCCGGCCTTCGACGACATCGACCGCACCACCGGCGCCGAACTCGCCGCCCGCGCGGGCCTCGTGCTCGACAACGCCCGCATGTACACCTACCAGGAGAACGTCGCCGACACCCTGCAGGACAGCATGCTCCCGCAGGTCAGCCCCCGGATGGCCGGCTGCGACATCGCCACCCGCTATCTGCCCGGCACCCGGCTCGGGCGGATCGGCGGCGACTGGTTCGACACCATCAAACTGCCCGGCTCGCGCACCGCCCTCGTCGTCGGCGACGTCATGGGACACGGCCTCAACTCGGCCGCCATGATGGGCCAGCTGCGCACGGCCGTGCAGACCATGGCCACCATGGAGACGCCGCCCGCCCAGCTCCTGCGCAACCTCGACGACCTGGCCCGCAGGCTCGGCGACACCTACCTCGCCACCTGCCTGTACGCCGTCTACGACCCGATCCGCGGCGAACTGCACCTCGCCAACGCCGGACACATCCCGCCCGTCCTGGTCCGCGCCGAGGACGGCAGCAGTGAACTGCTCGACCTGCCCACCGGCGCCCCCATCGGCGTCGGCGGCGTCCCCTTCGAGGCCACCCGGATCAGGGTCGGCCCCGGCGACCGGCTGGTGCTGTGCACCGACGGCCTGGTCGAGGTGCGCGGCAGCGACATCGGCGAGGGCCTCGCCGCGCTCTGCGAGTCCGCCGCACACCCCGCCGCCTCCATGGACGACGCCTGCGACACCATCATCCGCGCCCTGAACACCCGCGGCGGCCGCAAGGACGACGTCGCCCTGCTCATGGCCCGCCTCAACGGCATCCCCGACGACCACGTCGCCGAGTGGCGGCTCGACGCCGACCCGCGCGAGGTCGCCCGCGCCCGCCGCGAGGTCCGCGCACAACTCCTTGCCTGGGGGCTGCCGCAGTCGGTTCCGACCGCCGAACTGCTGGTCAGCGAGGTGGTCACCAACGCCGTCCGGCACGCCCAGGACGAACCCGTCGGGCTGCGCGTGGTCCGCACCGACGCGCTGCTGTTCGAGGTCACCGACGACGAACCCGGCCTGCCCGAGATGCTCGGCGCCGGGCCGTACGACGAGTCGGGCCGCGGCCTGCGGGTGGTCAGCCGGCTGGCCCGGGAGTGGGGCGCCAGCGCCTCCGGGCACCGCAAGACCGTGTGGTTCGAACAGGCCATCACCCCAGGAGGATGACGAGCAGGGGGGCGTGCGGTCCGCCGGTGTGCGCCCCCGGAGTGGTCCGGAGTCCATACATCCGGTGAAGGCGGCCCCCCGCCCCTTGCCCCACCGCAGCCCCCCGCGATATCCCGATCACGGAACCGAACCGTGGGGAGAGCACATGAACGTCTCGGACAAGTACCGCAGCAACTGGGAGAGTTACTGGAGCGAGACCCCGGACGGGACGGGCGAGGCGATCTGGGACTGCGACCCCGCCCTGTCCGCCGCACCGCACAGCGCGCTGCTGCTGCCCCACGCGGACCCGGAGCGCACCATCGTCGACCTCGGCTGCGGCAACGGCACCCAGACCCGCTACCTCGCCACCCGGTTCGCGCGTGCCGTCGGAGTCGACCTCTCGCACGCCGCCGTCGAGCACGCCCGCCGCACCACGCGGGACGACGCCGTGGAGTTCCAGCAGCTCGACCTCACCGACGCCCACGCCGTACGCGCCCTGCACGAGCGGCTCGGCGACGCCCACGTCTATATGCGGGCCGTCATCCACCAGAGCGAACCCGAGGCGCGGCCCGCGGTCGCCGCCGCCGTCGCAGAGATCATCGGAACCGGGGGCCGCGCGTTCGTCGCCGAACTCACCTCCGGCTCCCGGGACGTCCTCAAGCGCGCCGCGTCCGAGGGCCCGGGGCCCAAGCTGCAGCGCGTCTTCGACCACGGGCTCAAGCCCGCCGACGCCGACGACGAGGAGATCCCGCGGCTGCTCGGCGCGGCCGGCCTGAAGGTCCTCGCCGAGGGCGACACCGCCCTGCCGCAGACCGAGCACCTGGCCGACGGCACCCGCATCGACCTGCCGGCCCGCTGGTTCGTCCTCGCCCGGGCGTAGGCCCCGCGGGCCTCCACTCCGCCTCGTAGGAAGTTCCCCCTCCGGCGCGTAACGTGAAGCAGCGACACGCCTCTGATCAGCGAGGGGACGGACCCGCGTGAAAATCCTCATCAGTGCCGACATGGAGGGGGCCACCGGCGTCACCTGGCCGGCCGACGTGCTGCCGGGGACGCCGCAGTGGGAGCGGTGCCGGTCGATGTTCACCTCGGACGTGAACGCCGCCGTGGCGGGCTTCTTCGCCGGCGGGGCGGAGCACGTCCTGGTCAACGAGGCCCACTGGACCATGCGCAACCTCCTGCTGGAGCGGCTCGACGAGCGGGCCGAGCTGCTCACCGGGCGGCACAAGTCGCTGTCCATGGTGGAGGGCGTGCAGCACGGCGACATCGACGGCATCGCGTTCGTCGGCTACCACGCGGGAGCCGGCATGGAGGGCGTCCTCGCCCACACCTACCTGGCCAACCAGATCACCGGGGTGTGGCTGAACGACGTCCGCGCCAGCGAGGGCCTGCTCAACGCGCATGTCGTCGCGGAGTACGGCGTCCCCGTCGTCCTCGTCACCGGTGACGACGTGGCCTGCGAGGACGCGCTCGGGTACGCGCCGGAGGCACTGAAGGTGGCGGTGAAGGACCATGTGTCGCGGTATGCGGCGGTGTGCCGCACCCCGGCCCGCACCGCCGCCGACATCCGCGCCGCCGCCAAGGAGGCCGCACAGCTGGCGGTGCGCCACGCACCCGCCCAGGCCGGGCCGTTCACGGTCACCGTGGAGTTCGACGCCGCGCACCTGGCGATGGCCGCGACCGTCGTGCCCGGCGTCGCGCGGACCGGGGAGCGGAAGGTGGCGTACACCAGTGCCACCATGTACGAGGGCATCAGGACGTTCAAGGCGGTCACCACGATCGTCTCCGCCGCCGTGGAGGAGCAGTATGGCTGACCAGCAGGCCGACGACCTCGCCCTGGACGAGGTGGTGGAGTTCACCTCCGGCCTGATCCGCATCGACACCACCAACCGGGGCGGCGGGGACTGCCGGGAGCGGCCCGCCGCCGAGTACACGGCCGAGCGGCTGGCCGGCGCGGGCGTGGAACCGCTGCTGCTGGAGCGCACGCCGGGCCGCACCAACGTCGTCGCCCGGATCGAGGGCACCGACCCCTGCGCCGACGCGCTGCTGGTGCACGGTCACCTCGACGTGGTGCCCGCCGAGGCCGCCGACTGGAGCGTCCCCCCGTTCTCCGGCGAGATCCGCGACGGGGTGGTGTGGGGGCGGGGCGCCGTCGACATGAAGAACATGGACGCGATGATCCTCGCGGTCGTCCGCGGCTGGGCCCGGGCCGGCGTACGGCCGCGCCGGGACCTGGTCATCGCGTTCACCGCCGACGAGGAGGCCAGCGCCGAGGACGGCTCCGGCTTCCTCGCCGACGAGCATCCCGAGCTGTTCGAGGGCTGCACCGAGGGCATCAGCGAGTCGGGGGCGTTCACCTTCCACGACGGCGCCGGCCGGCAGATCTATCCGATCGCGGCAGGAGAGCGGGGCACCGGCTGGCTGAAGCTCACCGCACGCGGCCGGGCCGGGCACGGCTCCAAGGTGAACAGGGAGAACGCGGTGACCCGGCTCGCCGCCGCCGTCACCCGGATCGGTGAGCATACGTGGCCGCTGCGGCTGACCCCGACCGTCCGGGCCGCGCTCGCCGGACTCGCCGCCCTGTACGGCATCGACGCCGACTTCACGGACGTGGACCGGCTGCTGGAGAAACTCGGACCGGCCGCCCGGCTGGTGGAGGCGACTGTCCGCAACAGCGCCAACCCCACGATGCTGAACGCCGGTTACAAGCTGAACGTCATCCCGGGCGAGGCGGTCGCCTACGTCGACGGCCGGTATCTGGCGGGCTTCGAGGAAGAGTTCACCGCCACGCTCGACCAGCTGGCCGGCCCGGACGTGAGCTGGGAGTTCACGCACCGGGAGGTGGCCCTGCAGGCGCCGGTGGACTCGCCCACGTTCGCCGGGATGCGCGCCGCCGTGGCCGAGTTCGCGCCCGACGGGCACGTGGTGCCGTACTGCATGTCCGGCGGCACGGACGCCAAGCAGTTCTCCCGGCTCGGCATCACCGGCTACGGGTTCACTCCGCTGAAGCTGCCCGAGGACCTCGACTACCAGGCGCTGTTCCACGGGGTGGACGAGCGCGTGCCCATCGAGGCGCTGCACTTCGGCGTCCGGGTGCTCGACCGCTTCCTGCGGACGGCCTAGGCGGTGGGGGACGAGGTGCTGACGTCGCCGTACGGATCGTGGCCGTCGCCCATCGACGCCGAGCTGGCCGCCGCGCACGACGGGCAGCCGGAGTGGGTGGGCTTCGTCGGGGACGAGGTGTGGTGGACCGAGCCCCGGCCGGCCGAGGACGGTCGGCGCACGCTGGTGCGGCGCACGGCCGAGGGCACGGAGGAGGCGGTGCTGCCCGCACCGTGGAACGTGCGCAACCGGGTGGTGGAGTACGGCGGCCGGCCCTGGACCGGCGCGGTGGCCGACGGCGGACCGCTCATCGTGTTCACGCACTTCGCCGACCAGCGGCTGTACCGCTATGAGCCCGGCGGCGAGCCGCGCCCGCTGACCCCCCTGTCCTCGGTGGGCGGCGGCCTGCGCTGGGCGGACCCCCACCTGGACCTCGCGCGCGGCGAGGTGTGGTGTGTGCTGGAGGAGTTCACCGGCGACGGCCCCTCGGACCTGCGGCGGGTCCTGGCGGCCGTACCGCTGGACGGCTCCGCCGCCGAGGACCGGTCCGCCGTGCGTGAACTCACCGACGCCCGGCGCCGGTTCGTCACCGGCCCACGCGTCTCGCCGGACGGCCGCCGGGCGGCCTGGCTCGCCTGGGACCATCCGCGCATGCCGTGGGACGGAACGGAACTGCTCGTCGCCGAGATCGGTGCCGACGGCACACTGCATACCGTCGACACCGTCGCCGGCGGACCCGAGGAGGCGATCGCGCAGGCCGAATGGTCGACGGACAACCGTCTCCTGTATACGAGCGACCGCAGCGGCTGGTGGAACCTGTACCGGGACGGCACCCCGCTGTGCCCGCGCGAGGAGGAGTTCGCCGGCCCGCTGTGGAAGCCGGGCCTGCGCTGGTTCGCGCCGCTGGACGACGGTCTGGTCGCGGTCGTACACGGTCGGGGGTCGACCGTACTCGGAATACTGGATACAGAATCCGGCGAGCTCGTCGACGCCGCCGGACCATGGACCGAGTTCGGCGCCACCCTCGCCGTCCACGGCGGGCGCGTGGTCGGCGTCGGCGCCAGTCCGCGCTCCGCATACGAAGTGGTCGAGCTGGACACCGCCACCGGCCACGCCCGCGCCATCGGCGCCCGGCACCGGGACGCCGTCGACCCCGCCTACTACCCCGAGCCGCACATCCGCACCTTCACCGGCCCGGACGGCCGCGAGGTGCACGCCCACGTCTACCCGCCGCACCACCCCGGACGGACCGCGCCCGACGGCGAGGCACCGCCCTACGTCATCTGGGCGCACGGCGGCCCGACCAGCAGGGTGCCACTCGTGCTGGACCTCACCATCGCCTACTTCACCTCCCGGGGCATCGGCGTCGCCGAGGTGAACTACGGAGGCTCCACCGGGTACGGCCGGGCCTACCGCGAGCGGCTGCGCGAGCAGTGGGGCGTGGTCGACGTCGAGGACTGCGCCGCCGTCGCCCGCGCCCTCGCCGAGGAGGGCACCGCCGACCCGGACCGGCTCGCGATCCGCGGCGGCAGCGCCGGCGGCTGGACCAGCGCCGCCTCCCTGGCCACGACCGATGTCTACGCCTGCGGCACCATCGTCTACCCGGTCCTCGACCTGGCCACCTGGGGCCCCGGCGCGACCCACGACTTCGAGTCCCGCTACCTGGAGTCGCTGATCGGACCGCTCGCCGAGGTCCCGGCCCGGTACGCCGAGCGGTCGCCGACCACGCACGCCGACCGGCTCACCGTGCCGTTCCTGCTGCTCCAAGGCCTGGACGACGTGATCTGCCCGCCCGCCCAGTGCGAACGTCTCCTCGCCCGGATCGCGGGCCGGGGCCTGCCGCACGCCTACATCACCTTTGCGGGGGAGGGACACGGGTTCCGGCGGGCCGATACGATGATCCGCGCCCTGGAGGCTGAAATCTCCCTGTACGCCCAGGTGTTCGGGCTGGACGTGCCCGGGGTTCCGAGACTGGAGCTGCACGCGTGAAGGAACTGACACGGCCGAAGCGGCTGGCCCCGGGCGCCCGGGTGGCCGTCGTCGCCACCAGCGGGCCGGTGCCCGAGGAGCGGCTTCAGGCAGGGCTCGACGTGCTGCGCGGCTGGGACCTCGACCCGGTGCCCGCACCCCATGTCCTGGACCGGCACACCGAGTTCGGCTACCTGGCCGGCACGGACGCCGACCGCGCCGCCGACCTGCAGAGCGCCTGGTGCGACCCGGCGGTGGACGCGGTGCTGTGCGCCCGCGGCGGGTACGGGGCACAGCGCCTGATCGACCTGCTCGACTGGGAGGCGCTGCGGGCGGCCGGGCCGAAGGTCTTCGTCGGGTTCAGCGACGTCACCGTCCTGCACGAGGCCTTCGCCGCCCGCCTCGGGCTGGCCACGCTGCACGGGCCGATGGCGGCCGGCGTCGACTTCGTCAAGAACGCCCGGGCGCAGGAGCATCTGCGGGCCACGCTCTTCGCGCCCGAGACGGTCCGCACCATCGCCTCCGGCGGCCGGGCCCTCGTGCCCGGCCGGGCACGAGGCGTCACCCTCGGCGGCTGTCTGAGCCTGCTCGCCGCGGAACTCGGCACCCCGCACGCGCGCCCCTCGGCGGCCGGCGGGCTGCTGTGCCTGGAGGACGTGGGCGAGCAGACGTACCGGCTGGACCGGTATCTCACCCAACTCCTGCGCGCCGGCTGGCTGGAGCGGGTGCACGGGGTACTGCTCGGCTCCTGGGAGGACTGCTCCCGCTACGAGGCGATACGGCCGCTGCTGGCCGACCGGCTCGGCCCGCTCGGTGTACCGGTGGCGGAGGAGTTCGGCTTCGGCCACTGCGCCGGCGCGCTGACGATACCCTTCGGCGTCGCAGCCGAACTCGACGCGGACACGGCCACGTTGACGCTCGACGAGCCCGCGCTGCGCTGATCGCGTCCACTGAATCCCCGTCAACAACCCCGCGCGCGTCGATCGAGCCGCGCCTGACACGTGTCAACACAAGCTCCGGCCGGACCTGCCGGCCGGTACCCGTGTGCCTCAGTGTGGAGGACCCCGTGCCCCGACGTGCACCCCGACCGGCGCGCCGCCGCGCGTCCCGACCCCGTGCCGCCTTAGGACAGAAGGCGCTCGCCGCGCTCCTCGGCGCGGCCCTCACCGCCCCGCTCACCCTCGCCGCCGGCCCGGCCCACGCCGCCGGCCGGTACACCGTCACCCCGCTGACGTTCACCGTCCGGGCCGGTGGCCGCAGATGTACGGTCGACGCCGACCTGTACCGTCCCGCCGGCGCCGACCACGCCCACCCCGCGCCCGCCGTCCTCGGCACCAACGGCTTCGGCGGCAGCAAGTCGGACGGCTCCACCGACGCCATCGGCAAGGTCTTCGCCGAGCGCGGCTACGTCTCCCTCGTCTACTCCGGCCTCGGCTTCGGCCGGACCGGCTGCCTGATCTCCCTGGACGATCCCGGCATCGACGGCAGAGCCGCCTCCAGCCTGGTCGACTTCCTCGGCGGCAAGCGCACCGCCGACGACGGCACCCGCGCCGACTTCGTCACCCTCGACGCTCCCGGCGACCCCCGTGTCGGCATGATGGGCGGTTCCTACGGCGGCGCGATCCAGCTGGCCACCGCCTCCGTCGACCACCGCGTCGACGCCCTCGCCCCGCTCCTCACCTGGCACGACCTCGCCTACGCCCTGGACCCGAACAACGCCGTCGACGCCCCCCGGGTGCCCGGCGCCTTCAAGTGGCAGTGGACCAACGGCTTCTACCTGGTCGGCGAGAGCCAGCCGCTGACCGTCCCGGACCTCGATCCGTCCCGGATCAACTCGCTGGCCTGTCTGCACTTCGTCTCCGGCGTCTGCGACACCGTCCGCACCCTCAACTCCGGCAGCTACCCGGCCGACCGCACCGCCCGGCTGCTCGCCTACACCCGCAGCGTCTCCCCGGCGGGCTACCTCCGCCGCGTACAGGCGCCCACCCTGCTCGTCCAGGGCCAGGCCGACACCCTGTTCAACCTCAACGAGGCGACGGCCAGCTACCGCACGCTCAGGGCCCAGGGCACCCCGGCCGCGCTGATCTGGCAGTCCTGGGGGCACAGCGGCGGCATCACCGCCCCCGCCCCCGGCGAACTCAGCATGGCCGGGGGCGACCTGGGGTCCAGCTATGTCGGCCGGCGCATCCTCGCCTGGTTCGACCGCTACCTGAAGAAGGACGACAGCGCCGACACCGGTCCCGCGTTCGCCTACTACCGGGACTGGATCGACGACCCCGCCCACACCTACGCCACCGCCGGCCGGGTCCCCGCCCTCAGCCGGACCCTCTACCTCTCCGGGGACGGCAAGCTGGTCGGCCACCGCACCGAAGTGGTCCGCGGCAGCCGCAGTTACACCAACGGCCCCTTCCCGACGAGTCATTCGGAAAGCTCCCTGATCGAATCCCTCGGCCTGCCCGACCCGCAGCCGTACGACACCGAGGGCACCTTCCTCGCCTGGACGAGCGCGGCCCTCACCGGGAACCTCGACGTCGTCGGCGCCCCGCAGGCCACCCTCCGGGTCGTCTCCCCGCAGGCCGAACGCACCCAGGACTCCGGCGACGCCGCCGACCGGCTGGTGCTGTTCGCCAAGCTGTACGACGTCGCGCCCGACGGCACCCAGACGCTGGTCCACCGGCTGGTCGCCCCGGTCCGGGTACCGGACGTGACCAGGAGCTTCACCGTCACCCTGCCGGGCATCGTGCACCGGTACGCGCCCGGGCACCGGCTGCGGTTCGTGATCGCGGCGAGCGACGACGCCTACTTCGGCAACCGGGGGATCAAACCGGTGACCGTGGCCAGCGCGCCCGGGGACACCGGGGTGCTGCGGCTGCCGGCCGTCGGCGGCTGAGCCGGGCCCGGGGCGAGGCCGGCGGGGTGGGAAAACCGGGCGACCGTACGGCCCGCGACGTACGATGCTCCGATGCCGCACACCGCACCCCACTACCTCGCCGAGGGTCCCCGCGTGGCCATCCGTCACTTCACCCCGCAGGACGGCCCCGAGTTCACCGCACGGACCCGCGAGAGCAAGGACCTGCACCGGCCCTGGCTGTTCCCGCCGGACACCGAGGAGGCCTACGCCGCCTACGCCGGACGGCTGGCCGAGGACCCGACCAAGGAGGGCTTCCTGGTGTGCGAGAAGGGCACCGGGGACAGCGCCGTCATCGCCGGGTTCATCAACATCAACAACATCGTGCGCGGCGGCTTCCAGTGCGGCGCCCTCGGTTACGGCGCCTTCGCCCACGCCGCCGGGCGCGGCCTGATGCGCGAGGGCCTCGACCTGGTCATCGGGTACGCCTTCGGGCCGCTGGGACTGCACCGGCTGGAGATCAACGCCCAGCCGGGGAACACCGCCTCCCTCGCACTCGCCCGGGGCGCCGGGTTCCGGCACGAGGGCTTCTCACCCGACATGATCTACATCGACGGCGCCTGGCGCGACCACGAGCGCTGGGCGCTCACCGCTGAGATGCGGCCCGCCCGGTGAGCGCCACGGGCGCCTTTGCGCAATCCTGACCAGCAGGTCCCCTGGCCGAGTGCCGCACCGCCGGGTTCCATGGTCATCGTGACGAGGATCCGACGTGAGGTACTGACGCTGCCCGCCGCGCAGTTGGGCCCCGACAACCCGCTGCCCCCACTGCGCCCCCTCGACGAGCTCCAGCGCATCGACGACCGCGACCGGGACGGCATGCCCCGGGACATGGCCCGCCGGCTGGGCCACGAGCCGCTGCACAGCCTGCTCCCGGTCCGCGTCCGCGACGGCTACGGCAGAACCCGCGAACCCCGCGCCCTCGACACCCTGGTGATCGAGAACGACCGGCTGCGCGCCACCGTCCTGCCCGGCCTCGGCGGCCGCATCGCCTCCCTGCTCCACCTGCCCACCGGCCGTGAACTCCTCTACCGCAACCCGGTGTTCCAGCCCGCCGGCTTCGCCCTCAACGGCGCCTGGTACTCCGGTGGCATCGAATGGAACATCGGTGCCACCGGCCACACCACCCTCTCCTGCGCCCCCCTGCACGCCGCCCGCGTCCCCGCCCCCGACGGGGGAGAGATGCTGCGCCTGTGGGAGTGGGAGCGGCTGCGCGACCTGCCCTTCCAGGTGGACCTGTGGCTGCCCGACGGCTCCGACTTCCTCTACGCCGGCGTCCGGATCCGCAACCCGCACGAACGCCCGGTGCCGACGTACTGGTGGTCGAACATCGCGGTGCCGGAGGAGCGCCGGGTCCTGGCCCCGGCCACCGAGGCCTGGCAGTTCGGCTACGAGCGCCGCCTGCGCCGGGTGCCGGTCCCCTCGTACGACGGCATCGACCGCACCTACCCCCTCAACAGCCCCCACGCCGCCGACTACTTCTACGAGATGCCGGACGGCCAGCGCCGCTGGATCGCCGCGCTGGACGCCGACGGGCACGGGCTCGTCCAGACCTCCACCGACGTGCTGCGCGGCCGCAAGCTCTTCGTGTGGGGCAACCGGCCCGGCGGACGGCGCTGGCAGGAGTGGCTGACCGAACCCGGCACCGGCGGCTACTGCGAGATCCAGGCCGGACTCGCCCGCACCCAGCTGGAACACGTCCGGCTGGAGGCCGAGAGCGAGGTGGCCTGGCTGGAGGCGTACGGCCCGCTCGACGCGTCGCCCGACGGCGAGTGGGCGCGGGCCGTCCAAGGGGCCGGGGAGCGGCTGGAGTCGGCCCTGCCCCGCACCCGGGTCGAGGAGGCGTACGCGGCGTGGAAACCGTACGCCGACACCGAACCCGGCGAGACGCTGGCCACCGGATCCGGCTGGGGCGCCCTCGAAGTCCTGCGCGCCGACTGGAAACTGCCCGGCACCCCGTTCCCCGAGGCCACGCTCGGCGAGCCACAGGCACCCTGGCGGGACCTGCTGCGCACCGGCTCCCTGCCCGAGCCGCGCCGGGTACGGCCGCCCCACGAGACGCTCGTCGCCCCGCACTGGCGGGACATGCTGGAGGCCGCGCCCGCCACCCCGCACACCGAGTACCACCTCGGGATCGCCCAGTGGCACGCCGGCGACCGCGCCCAGGCCGTCCGCAGCTGGGAGCGCGCCCTGCCCCTCGCCCCGTCACTGTGGCCATTGCTGCGCTGTCTGGCCGTCGCCGACCAGGAGTCCGGCCACCACGAACGAGCCGCCGAACGATACGCCGACGCCTTCGACGACCTGTGCCGCGAGCGCCGCGACGACGGCGGCGCATGGACCGCCGCCGTCGCCGCGCTCGGCCGGGAAGCCCTGGAGGCGCTGCTGCGGGTGCGGCGGACGGCGGACGCCCGCGCCGTCTGGGACCGGCTGCTGCCCGCCGTCCGCGAACGCGGCCGGTTCCGGCTCCTGGAAGCCGAACTGCTGCTCGCCGAGGGACGGCCCGGCGAGGCACGGGCCGTCTTCGACGCCGGGTTCGAGGTCGCCGACCTGCGGGAGGGAGAGGAGACCATCGGCCGGCTGTGGGCCCGCCTCACCGACGAGCCGCTGCCCGCCCGCCACGACTTCCGGATGCGGCCCGAGACGCCCTGAGCGGCGGTGGGGCCGGGCGGTCAGCCGCACTGGTCGACGTACTCGAAGACCGACCCGTCCGGGTGCATCGCCAGCAGATTCCGGCCCGCCGGCGTCGGCACCGGCCCCGCGACGATCCGGGCACCGAGATCGGTCAGCAGCCGGTGCGCCTCGTCCACGTCCTCGACCGCGATGGTCGCCGCCACCCGGCGCAGGATCTCCAGTTCCGCCTCCGGGCCGCTCATCAGCAGAAACGAGCCGATCGCGGCGACCTGGACCCCGCCGCGCTCGAAACGCAGGGCTCTGCCGCCCGCCAGCCGCTCGTAGAAGGGGATCGCGGTGTCGAGGTCGTCGACGCAGATGCGCAGCGAAGCGCCCAGAATCTCCATGCGTCCGAGCCTAGTTGGGGCGGCCCCGGCCGTGCAGGCCGCCCGCGTTACCCGCTGTGTCCGCCGGGTACCCGCAGGGCATGGACCGTTTGGATCACCTGGAACACCTGGACAAGCACCTTGTCGAAGAGCTGGCACAGGTGGCACGCGAGACGGTACGCGACGAACTGCGCGAGCAGAGCCGCAAGCAGCGCCGCACCGCCCTGCTCTACGCCGCGTCCGGCGCCGCCGCCCTGTACGCGGGCGCCGCCGTGGCCCTGGCCGTGGGCCTCGCCCTGGCGATCGGCCTGCCCGGCTGGGCCGCCGCCCTGATCACGGCGGCGATCCTGGGCGCGGCCGCGTACGCGCTGCGGGGGGCCGCCCACCCGAAGCCGGGTCACCCCTCCGCACCGGGCCGCGTCATCGGCGGCACCGCGCCGGCCGCCCCGCCGAGCGGCCTGGGCGTGCCGTACCCGCCGATGCCGACGGAACCCCCGGGCACGGGGGACACGGGCCACCACCGGGCCTGAGGCCCGTATCCCCCATCGCCCCAGCCGTCATCGCCCCAGCTGGGGCAGCACCTTGGTCCGGTAGAAGTCGAAGAACCCCCGCTGATCCGGCCCGATCTGGTTCACGTACACCCGGTCGAAACCGGCGTCGCCGAACGCCTTCAGCGTGGACACATGCTGCTCGACGTCGTCCCCGCACACCACCTTCTCGCCGACCATGTCCTCGGTGACCAGCTCGTGCAGCTGCTCGAAGTGCCGCGGCGACGGCAGCACCTGCCCCATCTCGCCGGGCAGCAGCTCGTTGTACCAGAGCGAGTGCACCGTACGCACGCAGTCGTCGCGGTCGGTGCCGTAACACACCTTCGTCCCGCCGCTGACCGGTTTGGCCCCGCCCCCGCCCTTGCGGAACCGGGTGACCATCTCCTCCTCCGGCATCATCGTGATGTAGCCGTCGCCCACCCGCGCGGCCAGCGACGTCGCCTTCGGCCCGAAACCGGAGATGTCGATCGGGACGGGTTCCTCGGGCACCGTGTACAGGCGCGCGTTCTCCACGGTGTAGTGCGTGCCGTGGTGGTCGACCTCCTCGCCGGTGAACAGCCGGCGCATCACCTGGATCGCCTCCTCCAGCATCTCCAGGCGGACGTGCAGCGGGGGCCAGCGGTCGCCGAGGATGTGCTCGTTGAGTGCCTCACCCGTGCCGACGCCGAGCCGGAACCGGCCCTCGGTCATCACCGCGCTCGTCGCCGCGGCCTGCGCCGTCACCGCCGGGTGCATCCGCACGGTCGGACAGGTCACCGCCGTCCCGACCGGCAGCGACACCGCCTCCGACAGGGCACCGATCACCGACCACACGAACGGGCTCTGCCCCTGCGCGTCGTTCCACGGGTGGAAGTGGTCGGAGATCCACAGTGCCTGGAAGCCCGCCTGCTCGGCCATCCGGGCCTGCTCGACGAGGGCGGCGGGGTCGTGCTCCTCGCTCGCCAGGAAATAGCCGTACTCGGGCATGGAACGTACTTCCGTGTCGGCGCCACCGGTCCGGGTGTGATCCGGCCCGGGCCCGGGTAACCGGGGGCCCCGGCGCGAAACGGGGGCGGTGCCGCGTTCGGGTACCGGGACCGGCGTACGGGTGACCCGCCCGGAGTTTGGGTGGCCCGGCCCCGGTTACGCGGAAGGCCTCGGACGAGCCACACCGCCGGAGGCGCACCGTGAGCCGACCTCACGTCGTGATCGTCGGCGCCGGATTCGCCGGGTACCGGGCCGCCCGCACACTGGCCCGCCTGACCCGCGACCGGGCCGACCTCACCCTGCTCAACCCGACCGACTACTTCCTGTACCTGCCGCTGCTGCCCCAGGTCGCCGCCGGCGTCCTGGAGGCCCGCAGGGTCACCGTGTCGCTGCCGGGCACCCTGCGCGGGGTGCGGCTGGTGCTCGGCGAGGCGGACCGCGTCGACCTGGACGGGCGCACCGTCCACTACACCGGCCCGGAGGGCGGCACGGGCACCCTCGGGTACGACCGGCTGGTGCTCAGCGTCGGCAGCGTCAGCAAACTGCTGCCCGTCCCCGGGGTCGCCGAGCACGCGCACGGCTTCCGCGGGCTGCCGGAGGCGCTGTACCTGCGGGACCACGTGACCCGGCAGGTGGAGCTCGCCGCCGCCGAGACCGACGCGAAGACCGGCGCCGCCCGGTGCACGTTCGTGGTGGCCGGGGCCGGCTACACCGGTACCGAGGTCGCCGCCCACATGCAGCTGCTCACCGACCGGCTGGCGCGCCGGAACCCGCTGCCCGCCGGGACACGGCCCCGCTGGCTGCTGCTGGACGTGGCGGAACGCGTGCTGCCGGAGCTGGACCGGCGGCTGTCCCGCACCGCCGACCGGGTGCTGCGGGCGCGAGGGGTGGACGTACGGACGGGTACGTCGGTGAAGGAGGCCACCCATGACGGGGTGCTGCTCGACGACGGGGAGTTCGTGCCGACCCGGACCCTGGTGTGGTGCGTGGGCGTACGCCCGGACCCGCTGGTGGAGGCCGTCGGGCAGCCACTGGAGAGGGGCCGGCTGATCGTGGACCCGCATCTGCGGGTGCCGGGCCGGCCGGACGTGTTCGCCTGCGGCGACGCGGCCGCCGTACCGGACCTGGAGCGGCCCGGTTCGTTCACCCCCATGACGGCCCAGCACGCGTGGCGGCAGGGCCGGGTGGCGGGGGAGAACGTCGCCGCCTCGCTCGGCCTCGGCCGGCGCCATCGGCCCTACCGGCACCACGACCTGGGTTTCGCGGTCGACCTCGGCGGGGGGCGGGCCGCCGCCAACCCGTTCGGCATCCCGCTGTCCGGTCCGGCGGCCGGCGCGGTCACCCGCGGCTACCATCTGGCCGCGCTGCCCGCGGGCCGCGCCCGGGTGGCCGCCGACTGGCTGCTGGACGCCGTACTGCCGGGCCAGGCCGTCCAGTTGGGCCTCGTCCGCTCCTGGTCGGTCCCCCTGGACACGGCCTCCCCCGAACTGGCCCGCGTCCCCACCGGACCAGCCCGATCCGACCGACCGGACCAGCCGGAGGCACCGGGACGGCCGGGCGGCGCGCAGCGCGCCGAGGGGTCGGGACGGCGGGGCGGCGCGGAAGGCGCGGAAGGGCCGGGGCCGTCGGGCGCGCGGGATCGTGCGGGCGGGCCGGGAGGCGCGGGTGGAGCGCATCGCGCGGAGAAGCCGGCGGGGGCGGCCGGGCCAGGCCAGGCGGGTGGGCGGGGACCGTCGGGCGGCGCGGAACGCACGGTGGAGCCGGGGTGGTCGGGCGGACCCCAGCGGACGCAGGGCCCCACACGCGCAGGCGGCCCTGAGCCGATGGGCGAGCCGGCAGCCACCGTGCGCCGGGACCACCCCGCACCCGGGCCCGTCAGAGGTATGGATCCGTCGGATCACCCCGCCCCCGGGCCCGTCAGGCGTATGGATCCGCCGGATCACCCCGCCCCCGGCCCGGTCCGGCGTACGGATACGCCCGAGCATCCTGCTCCCGGCCCGGTCAGGCGTTCCGATGCCCCAGGCCACTCTTCCCGCAGCCCGGTCAGGCGTACCGATCCGCCGGATCACCCCGCCCCTGGCCCGGTCAGGCGTACCGATCCGCCGGATCACCCCGCCCCTGGCCCGGTCAGACGAACGGATCCGCCCGGCCATCCTGCCCCCGGCCCGGTTCGGTGTACCGATCCGCCCGATCACCCCGCCCCCGGCCCCGTAAGGCGCGCCGATGCCCCCGGCCACCCCGCCCCCGGTCCCGGCCCCGTCAAGCGGGCCGGCCCTCCGGACTCCGCTGCCCGGTGACCGGGCTGCCTTGAAGGGCTGGTCGGTGTCCATCGGGCCGTGCCGCCCCTCGGACCACACTCGACTCTGTGCAAGGAGACTCATGAACACCGCCGAACTCGCAGAACTGGGACAGCAGTTGCGCGTGGACAGTGTGCGGGCGTCCGCCGCCGCGGGATCCGGGCACCCCACCTCCTCGATGTCCGCCGCCGACCTGATGGCCGTCCTCCTCGCGAACCATCTGCGCTACGACTTCGAACGCCCCGAACACCCCGCCAACGACCGCTTCGTACTGTCCAAGGGACACGCCTCCCCGCTGCTGTACGCCGCGTACAAGGCGGCCGGTGCCATCGAGGACGGCGAGCTGCTCACCTTCCGCAGGATCGGCAGCCGGCTCGAAGGGCATCCGACGCCCCGGCGGCTGCCCTGGGTGGAGACGGCCACCGGATCACTCGGCCAGGGCCTGCCGGTCGGCGTCGGCATCGCCCTCGCCGGAAAGCGCCTGGAGCGCACCGGCTACCGGGTGTGGGTGCTGTGCGGCGACAGCGAGCTGGCGGAGGGCTCGGTGTGGGAGGCCGCCGAACACGCCGGGCACGAGCACCTGGACAACCTGATCCTGATCGTGGACGTCAACCGGCTCGGCCAGCGCGGCCCCACCCGGCACGGCCACGACCTGGACGCCTACGCCCGCCGCTTCCAGGCCTTCGGCTGGCACACCGTCGAGATCGACGGCCATGACGTCGACAAGATCGACCGGGCCTACGGCGAGGCGCTGTCCACGGCCGGGCAGCCCGTCGTGATCCTCGCCCGCACCCTCAAGGGCAAGGGCGTCGCCGCCGTCGAGGATCTCGAAGGCCACCACGGCAAGCCGCTGCCGGACGCCGAGGAGGCCATCGCCGAACTCGGCGGACCGCGCGAGCTGCACGTCAGGGTCAGCGAGCCGCCGGCCGCCGCCGCGCTGCGCGACCTGACCACCGAGGTGCTCCAGCTCCCGCGCTACGACGAGGGCGACGAGGTCGCGACCCGGGACGCCTTCGGCGCGGCCCTCGCCGCACTCGGTACCTCCCGCGGCGACGTCGTCGCCCTGGACGGCGAGGTCGGCGACTCCACCCGCACCGAGGAGTTCGCCAAGGCGCACCCCGAGCGGTTCTTCGAGTGCTACATCGCCGAGCAGCAGCTGGTCGCCGCGGCGGTCGGCATGGCCACCCGGGGCCTGCTGCCGTACGCCTCCACCTTCGCCGCGTTCCTCACCCGCGCCCACGACTTCGTGCGGATGGCGTCCATCAGCGGCTCCGGCATCAACCTGGTCGGCTCGCACGCCGGTGTCGCGATCGGACAGGACGGCCCCTCGCAGATGGGGCTGGAGGACCTGGCGATGTTCCGCTCCGTGTACGGCTCGACCGTGCTGTACCCGTGCGATGCCAACCAGACCGCCCGGCTGGTCGCGGCCATGGCCGGCCTCGACGGCATCCGCTATCTGCGCACCTCGCGGGGCAAGACGCCGGTGATCTACGGCCCCGACGAGGAGTTCCCGGTGGGCGGCAGCAAGACGCTCGTCAGCAGTGAGGAGGACCGGCTGACGGTCGTCGCGGCCGGGGTCACCGTGCCCGAGGCACTCGCCGCGGCCGACCGGCTCGCCGAGGACGGCATCCCGGTGCGGGTGATCGACCTGTACTCGGTCAAGCCCGTCGACGTGGACACGCTGCGCCGGGCCGCCGAGGAGACCGGCTGCCTGCTCACCGTGGAGGACCACCACGCCGAGGGCGGCCTCGGCGACGCCGTCGCGGAGGCCTTCGCCGACGGCCGGCCGGTGCCCCGCCTGGTCCGGCTCGCGGTGCGGACCATGCCGGGTTCGGCGGCGCCCGACGAGCAGCTGCACGCGGCCGGCATCGACGCCGTGGGCATCGCGGCGGCGGCCAAGCTGCTGGTGGAGGAGGCGGTCGTGCGATGAGCGACCCCGGCGCGCGGACCCTGCGGGCGGGCCGCCGTTCGGTGGTGATCCAGCGGGCCGGGAAGGTGCTCTTCCCGGGCCGCGGGGGCGCCGAGGAGTACACCAAGGGCGACCTCGCCGACTACTACCGGTCCGTCGCGCCCCACCTGCTGCCGCACCTGCGGGGCCGTCCGCTGATGCTGGAGCGGTATCCGGACGGTGTCGACGGGCAGCGGTTCATGCAGAAGAACACGCCCGAGCACTACCCGGACTGGATCGAGCGGGCCGAGGTCGCCAAGGAGGGCGGCACCGTCACGCACGTCGTCTGCGACGACACCGCCACCCTGCTCTACCTCGCCGACCAGGCCTGTCTCACCCTGCACCGCTGGCTCTCGCGCACCGACCGGGCCGGCGGCGCCGACCATCCCGACCGGCTGGTCTTCGACCTCGATCCCCCCGGCGACGACTTCGCCCGGGTCCGTGAGGCGGCGGGATGGCTGCGGGAGCTGCTGGAGGAGCTGGGGCTGCCCGCCGCGCCCATGACCACCGGCTCGCGCGGACTCCATCTCGTCGTCCCCCTCAACGGCCGCCACGACTTCGACGACGTCCGCGGATTCGCCCGCGACGTGGCCGAGGTGGCCGCCGCCGGGCACCCGGACCGGCTCACCACCGCCGCCCGCAAGCAGGACCGCGGCGACCGGCTCTACCTCGACGTGCAGCGCAACGCCTACGCGCAGACCGCCGTCGCCCCGTACACCGTCCGGGCCCGCCCCGGCGCCCCCGTCGCCGTACCGCTCGCCTGGGAGCAGCTGGACGACCCCGGGGTCGACGCACGCCGCTGGACGATCGCCGACGCCCTCGACCAGGCCCGCACCGGCCCCTGGGCCGGCCTGCCGAGCCGCGGGCGCGGCCTGGGCCCCGCCCGGAGGCGGCTCGCGGACATCCGCTCCTGAAGGTTTGGCCAGGGGATGAGCGGCCACCCGCAGGGGGAGGTGGCCATGTCGAACACAGAAAACACATCCCAGTCACAGAGTTCACGGGAAACCCAGGACTCACAGGAGCCACAGAACGACACGCGGAGCAAGGCGGAAGAGCGGCGGCCGGCCCTCATCGAGGTGCTGCGCCAGGCCCGGACCCAGCTCACCGAACTCACCGGGCTGGCCCCTGAGTCGGTGACCTCCTTCGAGCAGACCGAGGACGGATGGGTGCTTGAGGTGGAGGTCCTCGAACTCGCGAGGGTGCCGGACACGATGAGCCTGATGGCGAGCTACCAGGTCGAGCTGGACGGCGACGGCCAGCTCACCGGTTACCGGCGCGTTCGCCGCTACGAACGCGGGCGGGCCGACGCGCGCCGCCCCGGCGGCCGGTAGGCCGCCGCACCCTCTGCCGCGTCCGCGCAGCCACCGTGGCACCGACTACTCAGGAGGAGGAACGGCCGGCATGACCGTTGTCCCGGCACAGCAGACCGGAGGCGGAGGCGGCAGCAGCGGCCTCTACGACGTACTCGAACTGGTCCTGGACAGGGGACTGGTGATCGACGCCTTCGTGCGGGTCTCCCTGGTCGGCATCGAGATTCTGAAGATCGACGTACGGGTCGTGGTGGCCAGCGTCGACACCTACCTGCGGTTCGCCGAGGCGTGCAACCGCCTCGACCTGGAGGCCGGACCCCGCAAGAGCCCGGGGCTGCCCGACCTGGTCGGCGAGATCACCGAGTCCGGTGCCCGCGGCAAGTCGAAGGGCGCCCTGTCCGGAGCCGCGGAGACCATCTCCGACGCCTTCAAGCAGGCCCGCGAGGAGGGCGGCGGGGCCCGCTCGCGCCGCGAGGAGAGCGGCGAGACCCGCCCCCGTAAGTCCACGGCCCGCCGGAAGGAGGAGCAGGAGTGAGCACCTACGTCTACGGGATCACCGCCCGTTCGCACCCCGCCCTCCCCGAGGGCATGACCGGCGTGGGCGAGCCCGCCCGGCCGGTACGCATCCTCACCGCGGGGGAGCTGGCCGCCGTGGTCAGCGACGCCCCCGAGGGGCTGCGGGCCAAGCGCCGCGACCTGCTCGCGCACCAGAACGTGCTGGCCGAGACCGGCGCGGGCGGCTGTGTGCTGCCCATGCGGTTCGGGAACGTGGCCCCCGACGACGACACCGTCGTCCACGTGCTCGGCGAGCGTGCCGAGCACTACCTGGAGCGGCTGAAGGCCCTGGACGGCAGGGTCGAGTACAACGTCAAGGCCCACCACGTCGAGGAGGCCGTCCTGCATCGCGTGATGGCCGAGAACGCCGAGATCCGCTCCCTCGCCGAGGCCAACCGGCGCAGCGGCGGGGGCAGTTACGACGAGAAGCTGCGCCTCGGTGAGATGGTCGCGGCCGCCGTCAAGGCCAAGGAGGCCGCGGACGCCGCCGAGGTGCAGGCCGAGCTGGAGCCGGCCGCCGCCGCGGTCAGCGCCGGCCCGCAGTCCACCGGCTGGCTGCTGAACGTCTCGTTCCTGGTGGCCCGGGACGCGGCCGAGGACTTCCTGGCCGCCGTCGAGCGGGTCCGCGCCGGCCACCCCCATCTGGAGCTGCGCGTCAACGGCCCGCTGCCGCCCTACAGCTTCGTCGAGCCCGGTCCCGCCCAGCCGGCGGCCGACACCGCGGGCGCGGAGACGGGCGTGGACACCGGGGCCTAGGCGACGGGACCGGCCCCGACGGAAGGAGGAGTCCATGGGACTGATCAAGGAGGTGCTGCTGCTGCCCTTCGCACCGGTGCGCGGCAGCGGCTGGGCGATCGGCCAGGTACTCCGCGAGGCGGAACGGATCTACTACGACCCCGCCACCGTACGGGCCGAACTCGCCCGCCTGGAAGAGCAGCTGGAGGCGGGCGAGATCACCGAGGAGGAATTCGACCGGCGCGAGGACGAGCTGCTCGACCGGCTGGAGATCGCCCTGCGCTCCGGCTACACCACTGGTGACGGGACGTGATGATGAACCGCACGGCACTGGGCCTCGCCGTAGGGGCCGGATATCTGCTGGGACGTACGAAGAAGCTGAAAGTGGCGCTCGCGGTCGGCTCGCTGGCCGCCGGCAAGAAGCTGAACCTCAGCCCCGGGGCGCTCGCGGCGATGGCGCGGCAACAGCTGCGCGACAACCCTCAGTTCAAGGAGATCGGCGATCAGCTGCGCCAGGACCTGAGGGGTGTCGGCAAAGCCGCGTCCGGGGCGATGGTCGAGCGGCAGATGAGCACGCTCGCCGACCGGCTGCACGACCGTACCTCCCAGGTGCGCGACCAGCTGTCCGGGGCGCTGCCCGCGGCCGGCTCCGACGAGGAGCAGGAGGAGGACGGAGACCGCGAGGGGGAGGAGAACGACCGCGAGCCCCGGGAGGAGAGCGCTGAGGAGGCCGGGCGGCAGAAGCCGTCCGGCAAGAAGGCGGCCAAGAAGGCCCCGCCGAAGAAGACCCCTGCCAGGAAGGCCGCGGCGAAGAAGACGGCCCCCGCGAAGAAGGCGGCGGCCGGGAAGACCGACGCGGCCCGCAAGACGGCCCAGAAGAAGGCGGCCGGCACGCACGGTGCGCGCTCGTCGAAGGGCGGCGATGACCGATGACCGACACCCTCGGATCCGCGGCGTCCACGGCCGGCAAGGCCACAGGCGCCGCGAAGGACAACCCACTCGCCGACCTCGCCCACAGCGAGGCCGCCGACCGGCTGAAGGCCGAGGCCCAGGAGTACCTGTCCGCCCAGGCCCAGCGGTTGCTCACCGGCCTCGGCCGCAAGCTCGGCGAGACCACCGTCAAGCTCAACGACATCGCCGAGGGCAAGAGCCCGGGTTTCGCCAAGCTCGCGCTCGACGGCGGCCGCAAGCTCGCCGAGGGCAAGGGCCCCCTGCGCTCCGCGCTGGAGCTGGGCGGTTCCCGCATCAAGGAGAACGTGACGAACGCGGTCAGGAACCTGGGCGGCAGCAAGGGCAAGAAGGGCGGCGCGGGCAAGAAGCCCACCGTCATCATGGAGTCCGTCGACGTCGGCGTACCGCTGCGTACCGCCTACGACCAGTGGACCCAGTACAAGGACTTCAGCGGCTTCGCCAAGGGCGTCAAGAGCGCGAACCGCGCCGACGACACCCACTCCGACTGGCAGGCGAAGGTGTTCTGGTCCAGCCGTAGCTGGAAGGCGCAGACCACCGAACAGATACCCGACTACCGCATCCAGTGGACGTCGGAGGGTGCCAAGGGCACCACCAAGGGCGTGGTCTCCTTCCACCGTTTGGAGGAGAACCTCACCCGCGTCCTGCTGGTCATGGAGTACTACCCGACCGGCCTGTTCGAGAAGACCGGCAATCTGTGGCGCGCCCAGGGCCGCCGGGCCAGGCTGGACCTGAAGAACTTCGCCCGTTTCATCACCCTGAAGGGAGAGGCGGAGGACGGCTGGCGCGGCGAGATCCGCGACGGCGAGGTGGTCCGCAGCCACGAGGACGCGGTGGCCGAAGAGGAAGAAGAGGCAGAGGAAGAGCGGGAGCCCGAGGAGTACGAGGACGAGGAGGAAGAGGAAGAAGGGGAGGAAGAGGAGGAACCTGAGGAGTACCGGGACGAGGCGGAAGAGCCCTACGAGGAGGAGGAACCCCCCGAAGAGGGCGGGGAAGAGGAGGAGGACGAGGAAGAAGAGGGGGAGGAAGAGGACGAGTACCCGGACGAGGAAGAGGAAGAGGACGAGGAAGGCGTGGAAGAAGAGGAGCCTGAGTACGCCGGGCGCAGGAGTCGTCGATGACGACGCCCAGCCGGTTCCCCGAGCCGTACGGCCACAGCAGCGGAGCCAACCTCGCCGACATCCTGGAGCGCGTGCTCGACAAGGGCGTGGTGATCGCGGGTGACATCCGGATCAATCTGCTCGACATAGAACTGCTGACCGTCAAGCTCAGGCTCATCGTGGCCTCGGTGGACAAGGCCAAGGAGATGGGCATCGACTGGTGGGAGAGCGACCCGGCTCTCTCCTCCCGGGCCCGCCGTGACGAGCTGACCCGGGAGAACGCCGAGCTCAGAGAACGGCTGGCCCGGCTGGAGGAGCTGGAGCCGGGCCATGTGCCGAAGGAGGCGCCATGACCGGACTGCGCTACGTCTACGCCGTCTGCCGCCCCTTCGGGACGCCCCTGCAGTCCCAGCTCACGGGCGTCGGGGGCGCCCCGCCGGGGCTGCTGCACCACCACGGGCTGGTCGCGGTCGTCAGCCAGGTCCCGGAGGCCGACTTCGGTGAGGAGGCCCTCAAGGCCCACCTGGAGGACCTGGACTGGCTGGCCGCCACCGCCCGCGCGCACCAGGGGGTGATCGACGCGCTCACCACGGTCACCACCCCGCTGCCGCTCCGGCTCGCGACCGTCTTCCGGGACTGCAGCGGGGTGCGCTCGATGATCGAGGCCCGCGAGGACGACTTCCGGCGCATCCTCGACCGGCTGGACGGCCGGGTCGAGTGGGGCGTGAAGGTCTATCTGGAGCCCGAGCCCGCCGAGACGGCCCCCGCCGGGCCCGCCGTCGCCGCGAAGCCCGCCAGCGGCCGGGACTATCTGCGCCGGCGGCGCGAGAGCAGCCACGCCGAGGAGGAGAAGTGGCAGCGCGCCGAGGGGTTCGCCCGGTCGCTGCACGAGCGGCTCTGCCGGTACGCCGAGGATTCCCGGACGCACCCCCCGCAGAATTCCGCGCTTTCCGCGACGCCGGGCCGCAACGTCCTCAACGCGGCCTATCTCGTCCCGCGCATGCATTCCGAGGAATTCGTGGAACTCGTGGACCGCACAAAGGACGAGGCACCCGGAATCCGGGTGGAACTCACCGGGCCCTGGGCCGCCTATTCGTTCACGGGGGAGGCCGGGACGTGACCGTCGTGGAACGGCGCGAGATCGCACTCGTCGACCTGCTCGACCGGCTGCTGGCCGGCGGTGTCGTCGTCACCGGCGACATCACCCTCAGGATCGCGGACGTCGACCTGGTCCGCATCGACCTGAACGCCCTGATCAGCTCGGTGAACGAGTCGGTCCCCTCACCCTTCGCACTGGTTCCGCTCCCGCCCGAGGAGGCCCTGTGACCCCGCGCAACCGGCTCGACCTGGAACCCGACACGGTCGAGCGCGACCTGGTGAAACTGGTCCTCACGGTGGTGGAACTGCTGCGCCAGCTGATGGAACGGCAGGCCGTGCGCCGCTTCGACACCGGTGAGCTGACCGAGGAGCAGGAGGAGCGGATCGGGCTCACCCTGATGCTCCTGGAGGACCGGATGGCCGAGCTGCGCGAGCGCTACGGACTGCGGCCCGAGGACCTGAACCTGGACCTCGGGCCGCTCGGGCCGCTGCTCCCGCGCGGCTGATCACCTCACCACCGGTACCAGCGGCCCCTGCCGCCACCCGCGGTGGTGCTGCGGACCAGGAAGCCCAGCAGCCAGACGACGAGCACCGCCAAGGCAATCCACCAGAGAATCTTCACCGCGAATCCGACCCCGAAAAGAATCAGCGCCAGAAGCAGTACCAGCAGGATGGGAACCATAGTGACCTCCTGCAGTCCGGGTTTCCCGAATTCCGGCAGTCAGGCTTCCTTACGGCACAGAATCTCCCCGTGCAGGACCGCGAACCAGCCGTCCTCCCGCCGTCCCCACTCCCGCCAGGCCTCGGACACCGCCCGCAGCCGGTCCCCGGTCGCGAGACCGCCCCGCGTGGCCCGCTCCGCGTAGGCGGAGGCCAGGGTCCGGTCCGCCCACAGACCGCTCCACCAGGCCCGCTCCTCAGGCGTGGCGAACGTCCAGGTGCTGGAGGTGGCCGTGATGTCCGTCAGCCCGGCGGCCAGCGCCCACGCCCTCAGCCGGCGCCCGGCGTCGGGCTCGCCCCCGTTGGCGCGGGCCACCCGCGCGTACAGATCCAGCCAGTCCTCCAGTCCGGGCACCGCCGGGTACCAGGTCATCGCCGCGTAGTCCGCGTCGCGTACGGCGATGAACCCGCCCGGCCTCGTCACCCGGCGCATCTCGCGCAGCGCCTGCACCGGGTCACCGACGTGCTGGAGCACCTGGTGGGCGTGGACCACGCAGAAGGTGTCGTCCGGGTAGTCCAGGGCGTGCACGTCGGCGACCGCGAAGTCCACGTTGGCCAGACCCCGCGCGGCGGCGGTGGCCCGGGCCTGCTCCAGGACGCCCGGCGCCCGGTCGACGCCGGTGACACGGCCGTCCGGGACCCGTTCCGCCAGGTCGGCGGTGATGGTCCCGGGCCCGCAGCCGATGTCCAGGATCCTCATGTGGGGCTTCAGGGAGCCGAGCAGATAGGCCGCGGAGTTCTCGGCGGTCCGCCAGGTGTGCGACCGCAGCACCGACTCGTGGTGCCCGTGCGTGTAGACGGCGGTCTCCCGCGCTTTCGGCATGGCTGTTCCCCTTCACCCTCGTCGCCGCCGTCACGGCGGGCCGGTACGCGTCACCGTACGCGGGCATGCCGAATAATGAGATCCCCGTACCATGATCCGGACTGACGGGTTGTCAAAGTGCCGTCCGCAGCGGCCGGTAGACCGTCAGGGCCTCCGGCAGCTTCTCCACCGTGAGCTCGTCCGACACCGCCGTCACCTCGCCGTCGTACGCCAGCGGGGTACCCGGTGCGATGCCGCTGAGCCGGAGCCGGTTCACCTGCACCGCGGCGTGCTCCGGGGACCGGGTCAGCGGGCCCGCCGCGGCGGCGGCCAGCAGCCGCAGCGCCGGCCGGCGACCGCCGTGCACCACCCGCACGTCCAGCAGCCCGTCCGCGAGATCGGTACGCCGGCCGGGCGCGAGCCCCATCCGGTGGTAGACGCCGTTGCCGACGAACAGCAGCCACAGCGGCCGCCGTGCACCGCCCACCTCCAGCTCCAGCGGATGCCGGTCCGCGCGCAGCACCCGCAGCGCGCCCAGCACCCCGGCCGGCCAGCCACCGATCCGGCGCGACCAGCGCGCCCGCTCGCGCACCAGCTCCGGGTACACACCCAGGCTCAGCGTGTTCAGGAACAGGCCCTCACGGTCGCCGCTCCGGTACCGGCCCGCGTCCACCCGCACCGCCTCGCCGTGCCGCACCGCACGGGCCAGATCGCGTTCGTCCTCCACGCCCAGGTCGTAGGCGAAGTGGTTGAGGGTGCCGCCGGGCAGCACCGCGAGCGGCAGGCCGTGCCGCAGGGCGATCCGGGCTGCCGTGTTCACCGTGCCGTCGCCGCCGCACACGCCCAGCACCCGCGCGCGGGCCGCCGCCTTCGCCAGCTCGTCACCGACCTCCTCCGGCGCACACTCGACGAGCTCCGCCTTCGGCAGCGCCGCCTGCAGCGCCCGGACCCGGTCGGCGCTGCCCGAACCCCGGTTGGCGACCATCACCAGACCGTCGCCCTCCGGCAGCGCGGGCGCCCCGGCACGCGGCCGGGCCGGCCGCCGCACCTGGGCGCGGGTCGGCACCAGCCGCCGTACCAGGAACGCCGCCCCCGCGCCGAGCGCCGCCCCGGCCAGCACATCGCTCGGGAAATGCACCCCCGTGTACACCCGGGACGCCGCCACCGAGAACGCCACCGGCACCACCGCCGCCCCCCACACCGGGGACTCCAGCGCGACCCCGGTCGCGAAGGCGGCGGCCGACGCGGCGTGCCCGGACGGGAAGGACGTGGTGATCGGCTGCCGCTTCAGCTGCCGCACCAGCGGCACCGGGTCCAGTACCGGCCGCGCCCGGCGCACCGAGCGCTTGCCGATCGTGTTGATGGCCAGCGAGGCCACGCTGAGCGAGGCCAGGCCCCGGGCAGCCGCCCGGCGGGCCCTCGGGGTGCGGCTCGCGGCCATCACGGCGGCCGTCGCGAACCACAGCACGCCGTGGTTCGCGCTCCGGCTGAGGCGGGGCAGCACCCGCTCGGCGCCGGGCCAGTGCCAGGCGGCGGCCGCCTCGAACAGCCGGCCGTCCAGATCCAGCAGCCGGCACAGCGGGCCGTGGCCGGTCGTACGCGCAGTAAGGTCCAGGTCTGGGCTCATGGGGTGCGGTTACCCTGAAGTGCCCGCTTCTTGTTCCCGCCCGCGCCGGGGTCCGGCCGGCGCGCAAGGAGTTTCCCGCATGCGCCTGCTCCTCGTCCGCCACGGCGAGACGCCGTCCAACGTGGACCAGCTGCTGGACACCGCCGTGCCCGGACCCGGCCTCACCCCGCTCGGCCAGGCGCAGGCCGCCGCACTGCCCGAGGCGCTCGCCGGCGAGGACATCGAGGCCGTCTACGCCTCCCCGCTGCTGCGCACCCGGCTCACTGCCGCCCCGCTGGCCGCCGCCGTCGGCCTCCCGGTGCTCGTCCGCGACGGCATCCGCGAGGTGTCCGCCGGCGACCTGGAGATGCTGCCCGGCGAATCCGCCGAGGGCCGGGAGTACATGCGCACCGTGTTCGCCTGGGCGGCCGGCGACACCGCGCTGCGCATCCCCGGCGGGGAGAGCGGCGAGGAGGCCCTCGCCCGGTACGACGCCGTGATCGCCGAGGCCGCCGCGAGCGGTGCCCGTACCGTCGCGATGGTCAGCCACGGCGCCGCGATCCGCATGTGGACCGCCGCCCGGGCCGCCAACGTCGACGTCCCCTTCGCCGCCGCCCGCCCCCTGAAGAACACCGGCGTGGTCATCCTCAAGGGCTCCCCGCCCGACGGCTGGAAGGCCCTCTCCTGGGAGGGCGCCACGGTGGAACCGGCCGGCGAGAGCGGCCCGGCGGGGGAGCCGGTGGAGACGGCGGGCCGACGCCCCGCCCCGGGACCGCCCCGGCTCCGCGCACCCTCCCGTCAGGACCGGCCCGCCCCCCGTCAGCGCCGCCCCGCCCGTTAACCGTTTGCCGTTCACCCGCCTCCACCCGGAGAATGCCTGGCCATGGGACATCTGGAAGCCGCGCACCTGGAGTATCACCTCCCCGACGGGAGGACCCTGCTCGGGGACGTGTCCTTCCGGGTCGGAGAAGGGGCCGCCGTCGCGCTCGTCGGTCCGAACGGCGCAGGCAAGACCACCCTGCTCCGGCTGATCTCCGGCGAACTGAAGCCGCACGCCGGCACCGTCACCGTCAGCGGCGGCCTCGGCGTGATGCGCCAGTTCGTGGGCTCCGTACGCGACGAGACGACCGTACGCGACCTCCTCGTCTCCGTCGCCCCGCCCCGCATCCGCCAGGCGGCGAAGGCCGTCGACGACGCCGAGCACGCCCTCATGACCGTCGACGACGAGGCCGCCCAGCTGGGCTACGCGCAGGCCCTCGCCGACTGGGCCGAGGCCCGCGGCTACGAGGCCGAGACCCTGTGGGACATGTGCACCACCGCCGCCCTCGGCGTCCCCTACGAGAAGGCCCAGTGGCGCCTGGTCCGCACCCTCTCCGGCGGCGAGCAGAAACGCCTCGTGCTGGAGGCGCTGCTGCGCGGCACCGACGAGGTCCTGCTCCTGGACGAGCCGGACAACTACCTCGACGTGCCCGGCAAGCGGTGGCTGGAGGAGCAGCTCAAGGAGACCCGCAAGACGGTCCTGTTCGTCTCCCACGACCGCGAACTCCTCGCCCGCTCCGCCGAGAAGATCGTCTCCGTGGAACCGGGCCCGGCCGGCGCCGACGCCTGGGTGCACGGCGGCGGCTTCGCCACCTACCACGAGGCCCGCCGCGAACGCTTCGCCCGCTTCGAGGAACTGCGCCGCCGCTGGGACGAGAAACACGCCCAGCTGAAGAAGCTGGTCCTGAACCTGCGGCAGGCCGCCGCCGTCAGCCACGAGATGGCCTCCCGGTACGCGGCCGCCCAGACCCGCCTGCGCAAGTTCGAGGAGGCCGGCCCGCCGCCCGAGCCGCCGCGTGAGCAGGACATCACCATGCGCCTGAAGGGCGGCCGTACCGGCGTCCGGGCCGTCACCTGCGAGGGACTCGGACTGACCGGCCTGATGAAACCGTTCGACCTGGAGGTCTTCTACGGCGAACGGGTCGCCGTCCTCGGCTCCAACGGCTCCGGCAAGTCACACTTCCTGCGACTGCTGGCCGGCGAGGACGTCGCGCACACCGGCGAGTGGAGACTCGGCGCACGCGTCGTGCCCGGCCACTTCGCGCAGACCCACGCCCACCCGGAACTCCAGGGCCGCACCCTCCTCGACATCCTGTGGACCGAGCACGCCCAGGACCGCGGCGCCGCCATGTCCAGACTGCGCCGCTACGAACTCACCCAGCAGGCCGAGCAGACCTTCGACCGGCTCTCCGGCGGCCAGCAGGCCCGCTTCCAGATCCTGCTGCTGGAACTGGCGGGCGCCACCGCACTGCTGCTGGACGAGCCGACCGACAACCTCGACCTGGAGTCGGCGCAGGCCCTCCAGGAGGGCCTGGAGGCCTTCGAGGGCACGGTCCTCGCCGTCACCCACGACCGCTGGTTCGCCCGCTCCTTCGACCGCTACCTGGTCTTCGGCAGCGACGGGCACGTCCGCGAGACCCAGGAACCGGTCTGGGACGAGCGGCGCGTGACCCGCGCCCGCTAGGGCACGCCGACGTACCGCTCCCGCCACGGGCCGACGCATGCGGAGGCCCCGGGCCCCGGATGTTCGTACAGTGGACTCAGGACCGCGAGCTCCATGGATTCCTCGATTCCTCCCGGAAACCGCTCGGGAGCAGTGCGGGCCGGGCGGGTACCCGTAGCCCATGAACGAACACGACGAGCGGGGCACCACGATGACCGGAGTCGACCCCAGCCGGCTGGACGACCAGCAGCTCATGAAGGAGCTGGAGACGATCCACCGCACGCGCCACGACACGCTGCTGTACGGCTCGAACGACGCGCTGCGAGCCCACAACGAGCGCATGGCACAGCTGGAGGGCGAATACCTGCGCCGCAACCCGCGCCGTCTGGTGAGCGCCGGACGCACCCGCGAGGGCGCCCGCGAGCGCGGCTGCGGCGAGACGGCGAGCCCCGGCGTGCCCGGCACCTGACCGGCACGCACGCACGGAACGGGCCGGCCCCCCGGGCCGGCCCGCCCGCCGGCCCCCGCAGGTCAGCCGGGCTCCCCGGCGAACACGTGCAGGAACGCCGCGCAGAACGCCTTCAGATCGTCCGGCTTGCGGCTGGTCACCAGCCGGCTGGAGCCCTGGTCGCAGATCTTCACCTGCTCGTCCACCCAGGTGCCGCCCGCGTTGCGGATGTCCGTCCTCAGGCTCGGCCAGGACGTCAGCACCCGGCCCCGTACGACATCCGCCTCCACCAGCGTCCACGGCGCGTGGCAGATCGCCGCGACCGGACGGCCCTGCTCGAAGAAGTCCGCCACGAACCCCACGGCCTTCTCGTCCATCCGCAGGAAGTCCGGATTGGCCACCCCGCCCGGCAGCACGAGACCGCCGAACGACCCCGCCGACGCCTCGCCCACCACCTCGTCCACATCGAAGGTGTCCGCCTTGTCGAGATGGTGGAACGCCTGGACCTTCCCCGGCCCCGTCGACACCAGCACCGGCTCGTGCCCGGCATCCGAGGCCGCCTTCCACGGCTCGGTCAGCTCGACCTGCTCGACGCCCTCGGGCGCCACGAGAAACGCGATACGCATGATGCTCCGTTCCCTTTCCGTTTCCCCACCGCGGCCTCTTCCGCGCCGGCGCGCCCCTTCCCCGCCCGGGCCGCCCGCCGGCACCGCCACAGCTCCTCGCCGTACGGCAGCAGCACGAAGGCGCCGATCGCCACCCCGATGCCCGCCAGATAGCCGGGCGACAACGGACGCTTGCGCGGCAGCAGCCGCCACGCGTCCGCATCCCCGCGCCCTCCCCGCAGCAGCGACCGCACCTGGTCGGCGTGCAGGCACATCAGGGAGACGAGAGCCCCGAACGGCAGCGACTCCAGAAAACTGTGGATGTGCTGCTCGACCGGCCCGACCTCGCGATCGCTGTCCACGGCCGTGCGCACGTCCCACAGCGCGGTCGCCTCATGCACCGCCGCCGCCCCCAGCTGAACGCTCAGCAGCAGCGGATTGATCCGGTAGCGCAGCGTCAGCGCGATCGGCAGACCGACCTCCGCCATCATCAGCGCGTGGATCACCGACTCCTTCGTGCCCGCGGTCTCCTCGATCCGGGTGCGCCGGTGCATCGCCCAGTCGGCGAGCCCCGGCACGAACCAGCCGGGCAGCAGTCCGTACAGCAGGAACCGGGTCGTCGCCAGCTCGACGTCGACGCCGGCCCCGCGCGCGATCTCGGCCGCCTGGCCCCGGCTCATCCGCGGCCCACCAGGGCCTCGGCCAGCTGCTGCACGTTCTCGTAACGGGCCGAGTGCGGCAACCCGGCCACCGCGTCGCCCAGCGCGGCCGGCGCGTTCCGCCGGCGCAGCATCCGCGCCAGGTCCCGCGCGGTCGCCGGGAAGCAACTACGGCTCAGGGTCCGGGCCAGCTCGGTCCGCACCCGCTCCAGCGACGCCGGCGAACCCAGTCCGCCCACAGGGCCGCTCCACACCTCCGGATCGTCGTCCGCGGCCGGCTCCGGATCGTGCCACTCCTCCACCCGTGTCGGATGCCCGGACCTCAGCAGGCCCTTCAGCTCGTGCTTCATCTCGTCGTCCCGGTGGACGCTCAGCCGGTCACTGCCTCGCTGCATGTCTCCCTCCAGGGGACTAGCGCTTGTCCTTGCCGGGCAGGAACTCCTGCACCTTCGCCTTCAGCCCCTGCCTGACCATCGAGCCGCGGTCCGCGTCGCCCTTCAGGATCGACGCGGCCGTCGCCTCCATCTGCTCCCAGGTGGCATGCGGCGGGATCGGCGGTACGGCCGGGTCGGTGAGGAACTCGACCACCGCGGGCCCATCGGCCTGCAGGGCCGCCCGCCAGGCCGCCTCCACCTCCTCCGGCTTCTCCACCCGGATCCCGGTCAGACCCAGCGAGCGGGCGAACGCCGCGTACTGCACGTCCGGGATCTCCTGCGACGGCAGGAACGACGGAGCGCCCTGCATGGCCCGCATCTCCCAGGTCACCTGGTTCAGGTCCTGGTTGTTCCACACACCCACCACCAGCCGCGGATCCGACCAGCGGTCCCGGTACTTCGCCGCCGTGATCATCTCCGCGAGGCCGTTCATCTGCATCGCGCCATCACCCACCAGCGCGACCACCGGCCGGTCCGGATGCGCGAACTTCGCACCGATCGCGTACGGCACCCCCGGCCCCATCGTCGCCAGCGTCCCGGACAGCGAACCGCGCATGCCCGGCCGCATCGTGATGTGCCGCGCGTACCAGTTGGCGACCGAACCGGAGTCCGAGGTCAGGATCGCGTTGTCCGGCAGCAGCGGATCCAGCGCCCGCGCCACGTACTCCGGGTTGATCGGGTCGGCCGACAGGTGGGCCCGCCGGTCCATCGTCTCGTGCCAGCGCCGCACGTTCGCGCACACCGTGTCGTACCACTCGCGGCCGCCCCGGTCGGCGTTCAGCAACGGGATCAGCCGCCGCAGCGTCGCCTTCGCGTCCCCGACGAGGTTCACCTCGTACGGGAAACGCATCCCGATCATGTGCGGGTCGATGTCGATCTGCACCCCGCGCGCCTTGCCGAAGTCCGGCATGAACTGCGTGTACGGGAACGACGACCCGATCGTCAGCAGGGTGTCGCAGTCCCGCATCAGCTCGTACGACGGCCGGCTGCCCAGCAGCCCGATCGGCCCGGTCACGTACGGCAGCTCGTCACTGAGCACGTCCTTGCCGAGCAGCGCCTTCGCGACCCCCGCGCCGAGCAGCTCGGCGATCTCCTGCACCTCCGCGACCGCACCCGCGGCACCCTGCCCGATGAGGACGGCGACCTTGTCACCCTCGTTCAGCACATCCGCCGCACGGCGCAGCGCCTCGTCCGTCGGGGTCGCGGTGTAGTCGCTCATGCCCAGGCTGGAGGGCACCATCTTGAACTCGTGCGTCGGCGGCGAGTAGTCCAGCTCCTGCACATCGGCCGGGATGATCAGCGCCGTCGGGCAGCGCCGGGCGTACGCGGTGCGGATCGCCCGGTCCAGGACGTTCGGCAGCTGCTCCGGCACCGTCACCGTCTCCACGAAGTCCGAGGCGACGTCCTTGTACAGCGTGTGCAGGTCGACTTCCTGCTGGTAGGAGCCGCCCATCGCGGTCCGGTTGGTCTGGCCGACGATCGCCAGCAACGGCACATGGTCCAGCTTCGCGTCGTACATCCCGTTCAGCAGATGGATCGCGCCCGGACCCGACGTCGCCGCGCACACCCCGATACGGCCGCTGAACTTCGCGAACCCGACCGCCTCGAACGCGGACATCTCCTCGTGCCGGGCCTGGATGAACCGCGGCCGGTCCTCGGCACGTCCCCAGGCGGCGAGCAGCCCGTTGATGCCGTCGCCCGGATAGCCGAAGACCTGTTCCACGCCCCAAGCGCGCAAGCGCTCAAGGATGTGGTCGGAGACCTTGGTGCTCATGGAGGAACCTCCCGGTGAGGTGCGAAGCGGACGATCCGGTCAGCAGATACCGAGTCACCTGCGCGGGGCACGGAAAACCTCGGACCCCCGCGCAGGGCACGGAAAACCCCACCGACGCCGTCAGGGCGCGGGTCCGGAAACCCGCGGCCGGCACGGGTCACCCGGCCGGCCGTCCCCGTCCCGCGAATGGCGGCCGGCCGCGCGCGCCGCGGCGCCGCGGGGGCTGTGATGGCAGCGAGGGCACGCCGTGCCCCGTACCCGCGACACCGCCGGACAGCGCCACCGGCACCCGGGCCCGCGGCACCGCTCCACCGGTGTCCGGCGAACTGCCGCCGTACCGGCGCCGGACGCGCCGCCGTCCGTGCCGGACGTGCTGCCGTACCGGTGCCGGACGTGCTGCCGTCCCGGTGTCCGGCGTACCACCACCACCGCCGTCGACCGCCCGCCGTGCCCGCCGAGGAGCCCGACCCATGCGCCGCACCGCCCGTGCCCTGTCCATCGCCTTCATAGCCGGTGCCGCGCTCGCCCTGACCGGGCCCGCGGCACCCGCCGACCAGGCCGGCCCCGGCTCCGTGTCGTCGGCCCAGACCGCCGGCCCGGTGTCTCCGGCCCACTCCGCCGGCCTCCCGGCCTCGGCCCACACAGCTCGCCCGGTGTCCCCGGACCACACGGCCGCCGGCCTCCCGGCCTCGGCCCACGCGGCCGGGTCCGCCGTACCCGCTGCCGAGACCGGCCCCCGCACCGTGTCCCCCGTCGAGACCGCCGGCCCGGTGTCCCCGGCCCGCACCGCCGGCCTCCCGTCCCCGGCCCACGCGGTCGGGTCGGCCTTGCCCCCTGCCGAAGCCGGCCCCGGCCTCCCGTCCCCGGCCCAGACCGCCGGCCCCGTGTCCCCGGACCACACCGCCGGCCTCCCGACCGCGGCCCAGACCGCCGGCCCCGTGTCCCCGGACCACACCGTCGGCGGCGCCGACACCGGCCCGTGCCGGGAGAGCGAGCCCTGCGAGGAGGGCGACGGCGGCTGCCGCAGCCAGGAGGCCTGCGCGGGCCCGGACGGTACGGAGTGCAGGGCGGGGCAGGACTGCGGCGGCGGTACCGGCTGCGGGGCGGGCGAGGACTGCCAGGGCGGTGCGGGCTGCCGGGCGGGCGAGGACTGCCAGGGCGGTGCGGGCTGCAAGTCCGGGGACGCGTGCTCCGGCGGGAACACCTGCCGTGAGGGCGGCCGGTGCCACGATGACGGCGGCGACTGCACCGGCGGCGGAGACTGCTCCGACGACGGCCACAGCTGCGGCGGACCCGACGACCGGCAGGGCCACGACGCCGGCGGATGCGACCCGGCCACCGTTCAGCACGGAGTCGAAGCCGGCCAGGGAGGCACCTTCACCGACTCGGCCCCGGCCCTCGCCGGCGGCGCCGTCTTCATCGCCGCGGCCTGCGGCGGAGCCGGCTACCGCCTGTACGGCCGCCGGCGCACCCCCGCGGACCGGCCCACGGACGTGTGACCGGAGCAACCCCCGCCACTCCCATGGACGGCCGCCCGGCGGGTACACACCCTCACGAGGACACCGCAAGCGGCCCCCACACCAACCGGCACCCCACACCACGGACACACACCACACACCAGCCCACGACGACACAGCCCGCCCGGCCACACGGCACCCGACCGGGCGGCACCCGGCACCCGGACTGCGCGGAGGCGGACATGCGGCGGACGGACCCCGAAGGGCACGGCCCCGTCCGCTACGGCCCGCCCCTGCCCGGCGACGGACTGCCCGTACTCCCCGAACTCACCGCCGTACTCGCCGCCGCGGCGAGCCGCACCGACGCCCAGCCCGTCGGCGGCGCCCCCGCCCTCCTCGAAGCGGCCTGCGGCTACTGGACCCGGCGCGGCCTGCCCACCGTCCCCGACCAGGTGGCCGCCGGCCCCGGCGCCCCCGCCCTGCTGCTCGCCCTCACCTCCGCACTCGCCTCGGACGGCGGCGACGTCCTCGTCCCCCGCCCCTGCGCCGCCTGGTGGGCGCCGTACGCCCGGGTCCTGGGCCGGCCCGCCTACCACGTGCCCACACCCGCCGAGAGCGGCGGCGTCCCCGACCCCTACGCCCTGCTGGAGACCGTCCGCCGGGTCCGCGCCGAGGGCGGCGACCCCCGCCTGCTCGTGCTGTCCGTCGCCGACGACCCCACCGCCACCGTCGCCCCGCCCGAACTCCTCCACGAGACCGTCGAGGCCGCCACCGCCGAAGGACTGCACCTGGTCAGCGACGAGACCTGGCGCGACACCCTGCACCACCCCCACGACACCGTCCTGCTCAGCCCCGCCGAGATGCGGCCCGACCTGGTCACCGTCGTCACCGACCTCGCCGGATCCCTGCTGCCGCCCGGCTGGCCCGCCGCCGTCGCCCGCTTCCCGGCCACCGAACCCGGAGCGCACCTCCACGCGCGCGTGCTCGACATCCTCACCGCGCTCGGCGCCCGCATCGCCGCACCCGTCGCCGCGGCCGCCGGCTACGCCCTCGACGAACCCCCACCCGTCACCGAGCGCCGCGAAACGGTCGTACGCCTGCACGCGCGCGTGGCCGCCGCCGCCCACACCGCCGTCGTCGCCGCCGGCGCGCTCGCCCGCCCCCCGCAGGCCGGCCGCCACCTGTACGCCGACCTCGGCCCGCTGTGCGAACCCCTCGCCGCCCGAGGCGTCGGCGACGCACAGGAGCTGGAGGACCTCCTCACCGCCCGCCTCGGCATGCCCGCCCCCGGCGGCCACCGCTTCGGCGACGACCTCGGGGCGCTGCGCGTGCGCCTCGCCACGGGCCCCCTGCTCGGCGGCACGGACGAGGAACGCACGGAATGCCTCACCTCACCCGCGCCGCTGGAACTGCCCCACGTGCAACGCGCGTTGCTGTCCTTGACGGCGGTCCTCGACGATCTCCGCGACGACGCTCACCGACGGGAGCCTCCTCGATGACGCACCAGACGCATGAGCCCGAGACGCATGAGACCGCGACGACCGCGACGACCGCGCCTGGACCGGCCGTGACGACCACGACGGCGACCACGACGGCGACCACCACGGCGACCCTGACCACGTCGGCGGCCACGACCACGACGGCGACCACGACGCCGATGACGAACACGATGACCGCACACACCGGCGAAGCCCCCGAAACCGTCACGCCGGCCCCCCTGGCGCCGCCCTTTCCCCCGCTGGCCGAACCCCGCCCCCTCGGCGAACACCGCGTATGGCCCCGCACCTTCCACGACCGGCTCACCGCCCCCCTGCCCGGCCTCAAGGCCCTCGCCCGCTTCGCCCGCGAAGGCGCCGTACGCCCCGGCCCCGAAGGCCTCGCCGACATCACCCGGCTCCCCTGCGAGCCCGCCCCGCTGCCCCGCGTCGACACCCGCACCCTCGCCGTCACCTGGGCCGGACACGCCAGCTGGATCCTCCGGATCGGCGGCCTGACCGTCCTCACCGACCCCGTCTGGTCCCGCCGCATCCTCGGCACCCCCGCCCGCATCACCCCCGTCGGCGTCCCCTGGCAGAGCCTGCCGCGCATCGACGCCGTCGTCATCAGCCACAACCACTACGACCACCTCGACGCCCCCACACTGCGGCAACTCCCGCGGACCACCCCCGTCTTCGTACCGGCCGGCCTCGGCCGCTGGTTCCACCGCCGCCGCTTCACCTGCGTCACCGAACTGGACTGGTGGGAAGGCGCCGAACTGGCCGGCGTACGCTTCGACTTCGTCCCCGCCCACCACTGGTCCAAGCGCACCCTCACCGACACCTGCCACAGCCTCTGGGGCGGCTGGATCCTCACCGACGCCGACGGACAGCGCCTCTACTTCGCCGGCGACACCGGCTACGGCCACTGGTTCTCCCGCATCGGCCGCCGCTACCCCGGCATCGACCTCGCCCTCATGCCCATCGGCGCCTACGACCCCCGCTGGTGGCTCAGCGACGTCCACTGCGACCCCGAAGAAGCCGTCCAGGCCACCCTCGACACGGGCGCCCGCCGCATGGCCCCCATGCACTGGGGCACCTTCATCCTCTCGGCCGAGCCGGTCCTGGAACCGCTCACCAGGGTGCGGGCGGCTTGGGAGAGAGCGGGACTCGACAGAGAGGACCTGTGGGACCTGCCGGTCGGCGCTTCAAGGGTGCTGGAGCGCAGAACCCCGTAAGGACTCCGCGCCGGCCCCTCTTCGCCTCCTTCACGCGACTCCCCGAAGGCTACGGGCAGGAGTAGGGTCGGCGGCGAAACCGGAGGTGAGGGGGACACCATGGGACAACCGCGGGGCACCTCCCACACACCCGCACCCACGCCGGTACGGGTCATCGCCATCGCCAGCCTCACCCCCCTGGAAGAACTGGAAGCGGACCCCTTCCTCGTCGACTCCCGCAGCCAGCACGCCATGTGCGCCCGCTGGGCCGCCGAACGCGGATACGTCATCGCCCGGGAACTCCTCGCCGGCGGACTCCGCTTCGACCACTGCGCCCTGTGGGACGGCATCCGGCCCGGCGTGCACGTCTTCGTCGCACCCAGCCTGCGCGTACTCCGGCGCGCCGTGTCCTCCGTCGAGGCGTTCACCGCCGAGTGCGCCCGACGCGGCGTGCGGGTGGAAACCGTCGGGCGGGCCGAGCCGTCGTACGACGCGCAGATGAAAGCCCGCGTGCACCGCCGCCTGTCCATGCCGACGGCCGGCTACGACGGCCGCTAGGGCGTGCCTGGCGCCGCCAGGCAGACCGGAATGTGACGACAGACCCTAGTGAGGTACCGGGTGCCCACGGCACCGCGTGCGAAGAGCCAGGATGTGATCGGATAGAGGAGCACAAGACCCCGGAACCGGGATCCGACGGAAAGGAATCATCGTGGCCACCACGCGCACCGCGCACACGGTCTGGGAAGGCAACCTCCTTGAGGGCGACGGCGTCGTCACCTTCGACTCCTCCGGCATCGGCGAGCAGCCGGTCACCTGGGCCTCGCGTTCCCAGGACGCGAACGGGAAGACCAGCCCCGAGGAGCTGATCGCCGGTGCTCACTCCAGCTGCTTCTCCATGGCTCTCTCCCACGCCCTGGCCGGCGCCGGCACCCCGCCCACCCGCCTGGAGACCAAGGCCGACGTGACCTTCCAGCCGGGCGAGGGCATCACCGGCATCCACCTCACCGTGCGCGGCGAGGTGCCGGGCCTGGACGCCGAGGGCTTCGCCTCGGCCGCCGAGGACGCCAAGAAGAACTGCCCGGTCAGCCAGGCCCTGACCGGTACGACCATCACGCTGACGGCCGAGCTGGCCTGAGGCCTCGTACGACCCCGGATGCCGCGTCCCGCAGGGGGCGCGGCATCGCCGTTCCCGGGGAACCCGGGCATTGACAGCGTCGCAGGCACGTCATGTCCTGGGAGAGCGGCAGGCGCCCGGGCGGAAGGGAACGGACCATGACACGTGCGGTCGGGATCGATCTCGGGACGACGAACTCGGTGGTGGCCGTCCTGGAGGGCGGCGAGCCCACCGTCGTCACCAACGCGGAGGGCGCGCGGACCACGCCGTCCGTGGTGGCGTTCGCGAAGAACGGCGAGGTGCTGGTGGGCGAGGTCGCCAAACGGCAGGCCGTGACGAACGTGGAGCGCACCGCCCGCTCGGTGAAACGCCACATGGGCGACGCCGGCTGGCGCTTCCCGGAACAGGGCTCGATCGACGGCACCCGCCTGCGCGCGCAGGAGCTGTCCGCGCGGGTGCTGCAGAAACTGAAGCGGGACGCGGAGGCCTACCTCGGCGAGGACGTCACGGACGCGGTGATCACCGTACCCGCGTACTTCGACGACACCCAGCGGCAGGCCACCAAGGAGGCCGGGGAGATCGCGGGCCTCAAGGTCCTGCGGATCATCAACGAGCCGACCGCCGCCGCCCTCGCCTACGGCCTGGACCGCGGCGAGGAACAGACCGTGCTGGTCTTCGACCTCGGCGGCGGCACCTTCGACGTGTCCCTGCTGGAGATCGGCGACGGCGTCATCGAGGTGAAGGCCACCAACGGCGACACCCACCTCGGCGGCGACGACTGGGACCAGCGGATCGTCGAGCATCTGGTGAAGCGGTTCAAGGGGAGCTACGGCATCGACCTCGCCGCCGACAAGATGGCGGTGCAGCGGCTGCGGGAAGCCGCCGAGAAAGCCAAGATCGAACTGTCGTCGTCCTCGGAGACGACCATCAACCTGCCCTACATCACCGCCTCCGCCGAGGGCCCGCTGCACCTGGACGAGAAACTGACCCGGGCGCAGTTCCAGGAGCTGACCGCCGACCTGCTCGACCGGTGCAAGCAGCCCTTCCACCAGGCCGTCCAGGACGCCGGGATCGAACTGGCCGCGATCGACCACGTCATCCTCGTCGGCGGCTCCACCCGGATGCCCGCCGTCACCGACCTGGTCCGCGACCTCACCGGCAAGGACCCGCACAAGGGCGTCAACCCCGACGAGGTGGTCGCCGTCGGCGCCGCCCTCCAGGCCGGCGTCCTGCGCGGCGACGTCAAGGACGTACTCCTCCTCGACGTCACCCCGCTGTCCCTCGGCATCGAGACCAAGGGCGGCATCATGACCAAACTGATCGAACGCAACACCACGATCCCCACCCGCCGTTCGGAGATCTTCACCACCGCCACCGACAACCAGCCCTCGGTCGGCATCCAGGTCTACCAGGGCGAACGCGAGATCGCCGCCTACAACAAGAAGCTCGGCGTCTTCGACCTCACCGGACTGCCGCCCGCCCCGCGCGGCGTCCCGCAGATCGAGGTCGCCTTCGACATCGACGCCAACGGGATCATGCACGTCTCCGCCAAGGACCTCGCCACCGGGCGCGAGCAGAAGATGACCGTCACCGGCGGCTCCGCCCTGCCCAAGGACGACATCGACCGCATGATGCGGGAGGCGGAACAGTACGCCGAGGAGGACCGCAAACGCCGCGAGGCCGCCGAGACCCGCAACCAGGCCGAGCAACTCGTCTACCAGACCGAGAAGTTCCTCCGTGACAACCCCGACCGCGTCCCCGCCGACACGCGCGGCGAGGTCGAGACGGCCGTCGCGGAACTGAAAACCCTGCTGGAACAGAACGCCGACACCACCGCCCTGCGCACCGGGGTGGAGAAACTCGCCACCGTCAGCCAGAAGATGGGGCAGGCCATGTACGCAGCCTCCTCCTCCTCCTCCTCCGCCGCCTCCGCCGACGGCGGACCGGCCACGGAACACGGCTCCGCCACCGACGAGGAGGGCGTGGTGGACGCCGAGATCGTGGACGAGGACAAGGACGAGAAGGGAGGCGCGGCCTGACTCCGGTATGCGGCAGACGGAACGGCCGCCGACGGAATACAGGAGTCGGAATACAGGAGTCGGAATACAGGAGACGGAATGCTGCAGGCGGAGTACAGGAGACGGAATGCCGTAGCCGGTATGCAGCAGACTGTATGCGGCCGATTGTATGCGTTGGACTGTGTGCAGCCGGCACGATCAGCAGCATGCCGGTCAGGGGACGTCACAGGGCCCGAGGGGGGCAAGCGTCACAGTCTCCTGCGGAACTCCCGCAGCAGGGTCCGCGTGCGCTGCGCCGACGCCGCCCGCGCCGTCATGTGGTCCAGAACCTCCAGATGCGCGGCGACCTCACGGCGGGAGTCCAGGTAGAGGGCGCCGGTCAGGTATTCGGTGAACACCATGTCCGGCAGCTCCGGTTCGGCGAACCGGAACAGCGTGAACGGCGCGTACGTCCCCGGATGCGGGCCCGCCGCGAACTCGGCGAGCTGCAGCGTGACCCGGTCCCGCTCGGCGTACTCCAGCAGCCGGTCCAGCTGCGCGCGCATCACCTCGCCGCGCGTGCTCACCGGACGCCTGAGCACCGTCTCGTCCATGATCACCCACAGGTGCGGCGGGTCGTCCCGGTCCAGCAGCCGCTGCCGTTCCATGCGCAGCGACACATGCCGTTCCACGGTCTGCGGCGAGGTCTGCCCGATCGTCCCGGCCTGAAGCACCGCCCGTGCGTAGTCCTCGGTCTGCAGCAGGCCGGGGACGAAGTGCGGCTCGTAGGAGCGGATGATCCGGGCGGCGCCCTCCAGACTGACGTACAGGCTGAACCAGTCCGGGAGCACGTCGTGGAACCGCTGCCACCAGCCCGGCTGGTTCGCCTCCTCGGCCAGCCGCACGAAGGCGTCCGCCTCCTCCTCGGCCACCCCGTAGGTGTCCAGCAGCACCTGCACGTACGGGATCTTCAGCGAGACCTCGGCCATCTCCATCCGCCGTACGGTGGCGGGCGCCACCCGGAGCACCCGGGCGGCCTCCTCGCGGCCCAGGCCCGCCGCCTCGCGCAGCTCCTGCAGCCGCTTGCCGAGCACCACCTGGCCGACGGTGGGCGCAGCCCGCCGTTCACTCACGCCACGCCCTCCCCTTACGCGCCGAAGTACCCGGGCAGTCTGCCATGCGATCTGCTCTCGCACACCGGTCCGATGAGGATCCGGGCGGCGGGGGAGGCGTCAACCGGCCAGCGTGTGCAGGTACTTGGCGGTCGCCGGGTCCGCCGGCAGGAACGTCTCGATGGCGAGTTCGGCGACCGTGACGTCCATCGGCGTGTTGAACGTCGAGATCGACGACACGAACGACAGGACCCGGCCGCCGACTTCGATGCGCAGCGGCAGCGCGAAGTACGCGACAGGCTCCTCCGCCTCGTCGGCCGGCGCCTCCTCGTGCGGCACCGGGTAGGCCGCCACCTCCTCGTACAGGGCGCGCAGCCGCTCCGAGCGCTCCAGGGCGATCTGCCGCTCCATCTGCGCCAGCAGATGCCCGCGCCACTCGCGCAGATTGCGGATGCGCGGCGCCAGCCCCTGCGGGTGCAGGGTCAGCCGCATCGCGTTCGGCGCCGGGCTCAGCAGCGTCTCCGGCACACCGTCCAGCAGCATCGCGATGCCCCGGTTCGCGGCGACGACCGTATACCCGGCGTCGACCACCAGCGCCGGGTAGGGCTCGTAACCCTGGATCAGGCGCTCCATGCCGTCGCGCAACGCGCCGAGCGCCGGGTCGTCCAGCGGGGTCTCCGGATAGCGCGGGGCGTAACCGGCCGCCAGCAGCAGGGAGTTGCGCTCGCGCACCGGCACGTCCAGATGCTCGGCGAGCCGCAGCACCATCTCCTCGCTCGGCCGCGACCGGCCGGTCTCGATGAAACTGATGTGCCGGGCCGAGGAGTCGGCGCGCAGCGCCAGCTCCAGCTGGGAGATCCGGCGCCGCTCCCGCCAGGCCCGCAGCAGCGGACCGACACCCTTGCCGGAAGCGGCTGAGGCGGCTGAGGCGGCTGAAGCGGCCGGGGCGGCTGGAGCACCTGGGGCGGTGGAGGACGCGGCGGGGCCGGAAGCGACAATGGTCATGCATCCGACCGTAGTCGAGGAGTCGCGGAGTCACCCATGAACCAGCCGTGGTCGAAGCCGTGGCAGATCCCGTCCCCCTCGGCGTCCCTTCAGACCGGGGCCGTGTACCGGGCCCGGGTCCGCGGCTGTCTCCTCGGCGGCGCACTCGGTGACGCCCTCGGCTACCCCGTGGAGTTCGCCTCCCTGGACCGCATCCGCACCGCGCACGGCCGGCACGGCGTCACCGGCCTCGTGCCCGGCGCGCAGGGCGCCGTCGGCCTGATCAGCGACGACACACAGATGACCCTGTTCACCGTCGAGGCCCTCATCCAGGCGCACGCCCGGGAGCGCGAGAAGGGCATCGGCGGCGCCTGGCCGCTGCTGCTGCGCCAGGCGTACGAGCGCTGGCTGGAGACCCAGTCCAAGCCGGGCCCGCCGCAGCCCGGATCGCCGCAGCCGGCACCGTCGCATCCCGGCGGCCTGGTCACCGAGGCCTGGCTGTACGCCCGCCGCGCCCCGGGCAACGCCTGCCTGTCCGGCATCGCCCAGACGTACGCGCCCGACCCCGCACTGCCGCTCGACGGCACACCGGGCGAGGTCAACCCCGACTCCAAGGGCTGCGGCACGGTGATGCGCTCGGCCCCCTTCGGCCTGGTCGCCCCCGCCGACACGGCCTTCGCCATGGCCGCGCGCGGCGCCCAGATCACCCACGGCCACCCCACCGGCTACTACGCGGCGGGCGCCCTCGCCGCGATCGTGGCCCACCTGGTCGCCGGGGACTCCCTGGAGGGCGCGGTGCTGCGCACGCTGCGGCTGCTGGAACGGCACCGCGGACACACCGAGACGACGGCCGCCCTGCGCGCCGCCCTCGACCTCGCCGCCGACGGGGCACCGGCGGCCGAGAAGGTGGAGTCCCTCGGCGCGGGCTGGGTCGCCGAGGAGGCCCTCGCGATCGGCGTCTACTGCGCGCTCGCCGAGCCCGTCGCCGTACGGGCCCTGCTGCTGGCCGTCAACCACTCGGGCGACAGCGACTCCACCGGCTCGATCTGCGGCAATCTGCTGGGCGCCCGGTACGGCGACACCGGCCTGCCGCACAACTGGGTGGCACAGGTGGAGGGCCGGGCCAGGATCGCCGCGCTCGCCGACGACCTCGCGGCGGAGTGCGCGCCCGGCTGACGGAGAGTGCGCGGGCGGCCGGCGTGGCAGGCTGATTGCGTACCCCTCGTCACCGCCCCCGAAGGGAGACCCGGCCATGGCCGTCGAACCGCTGTCGCAGAAGGAGATCGAGGACCGGCTCGCCGAACTGCCCGGCTGGTCGGTGGAGTCCGGCCGGCTCACCCGCTCCTACCGCCTCGGCTCGCATGTCGCGGCGGCGGCGTTGGTCATGCACATCGCCGCCGTCCAGGACGAGCTGGACCACCACTCCGACCTCGGCCTCGGCTACAACACCGTCTCCCTCAGCGTGCACACCCACAGCGCCGGCGGTGTCGTCACCGAGAAGGACTTCGGTCTCGCCCGCAGGGTGGAGGACATCGCCCCAGGTCACGGCGCACACTGACGGGCGTGCTCGACTACGAGAAAGAAGCGGACGCCTACGACGCGTCCCGGGGCGGCGAAGCCCGCGCGGCAGCGGCCACCGAGGCGGTCCTCGGCCTGATCCCCGATGGCCCGGGCCATCTCCTCGACGTGGCCTGCGGCACCGGCATAGTCACCCGCCGGCTGGCCGCCGGCCGCCCCGCGCTGCGGGTGACGGGCGTGGACCTCACCCCGGCCATGGTCCGCATGGCGGGGGCCCGGCTGCCGGGTGCGGTCGTCCGGGCCGACAGCCGCCGCCTGCCCTTCGGCACCGGCACGTGCCACGCGGTCACCAGCATCTGGCTGCTGCACCTGCTGGAGGACGCCGACGACGTCCGCGCCATCGTCGCCGAGTGCGCCCGCGTGCTGCGACCCGGCGGGGTCTACGTCACCACGGTCGACAAGGCCGCCGCGCACGACGTCGGCAGCGACATCGACGCGGTCCTCGCCTCCCGCCCGCACCGCCCCGCCCAGGACGCCGCCGCCACCGTCACCGCGCACGCCGTCCGGTACGGGCTGCGGCCGGCCGGCGACGCCGTGTTCCCCGGGATCGGCCAGGGCCGCAGCCCTCGCAGCACCATCGCCGACCTGCGCCGCGGCTGGTTCACCCGGCTGCCACCGGGCGATCCCCGCACCGAGGACTTCGCCACCCGCCTGAGCCGGCTGCCGGACCAGGACCGCCCCCGGCCCGACCCGGTGTTCGCGCTGCGCGCCTACCGCAAGCCGGTGGCGGACGGAGAGGCGGAAGCCGCGACCGCGCCCTGAACGGGGCGACTGGGCCACGATCCGCTCCCGCGTGAAGCCGAAGCCCACGGAGGGGGCCGGGATGACGTGACGACCGGGCGGCCCCCTGTGCAGGTGGGGACCGCCCGGTTCCTGTGTGACCCCGTCGCCGGTGACGGAGCCGTGCACGCGGAGCGTCAGCGGGGACTATTCGAGGAGCTCCGCGTACGACCCCATGGCCAGGGCGATGTCCGCCTGGGCCCAGAAGCGGTGGTAGGTGAAGACGGGTGCGCCGCCGCCCTTGAGGTAGGTCTCGATCTTCGACCAGGACGGGTCGTTCTTGTAGAAGGACCTGAGCGAGGTGAAGGTGGACGAGGAGTTGATCGCGTCGCCGTTCGGCATGGTCCCGGTCCAGCCGTTGGGGACGTACACCGCGTCACCGAAGCGGCTGTAGTCGGTGCGGGTCTCGGGGACGGCGATGCCCAGACCGTCCTGGTAGTTGCTCCACATGCCGTCCAGCAGCGCCTTCGCCGTCGACTTGGCCGTCGCGTCACCGGACTTGGCGCCGTAGTAGGTCAGCGTCTTGGCGTACGCGGCCGCCACGCCGACGTCGTCGGTGTAGTCGGCGACGGTGACGTGAAGGCCGGTGTTGCTGCCGGGGCTTGACGGGTTCCAGGTGTCGGGCTGCCCCGACCACTGGAGGGTGGACGGTATCCGGTAGGTGCCGTCCGGGTTGATCGTGGTCCGGGACAGCGCCCACTTCACCCACTTGTCCAGAACGGCCTTCGCCGTCGCGTTCCCGGTCTGCTGGTAGTACTCGGCGACCCGTTCCATCGACCAGGCCTGGAATCCGAACCACTGGTTCGAGGGCGGGTCGTGGTAGACGGGCTGCCAGTCGTAGTACATGCCGTAGAAGGTCGGCGTCCCGGCCGGCGGGGCGGCGTAGCGGCCCTGCCAGCTGTTGGTCGCGCCGCCCGCGATCGCCCCCTCGGACGACTGCAGCCACTGGTAGAACTCCAGCTGCCGCTGCAGGGACTTGGCCCAGTCCGTGGCCCCCGTGGCCGACTTCGGCTTCAGGTCGGCGTAACTGCTGAGCGCATACGCCGCGAGGGGGTTCTGGTAGCCGCCGTGGACATGGCTGGAGCCGATCCGCCAGGCCCAGCCCGCGCTGGAGTCGGTGGCGCCGCCCCAGGCGTAGTACCAGGACAGCAGGTAGTGCGAGGCGTCCTTGCCGGTGCCGGCCGCACAGGCCGAGGCCCCCACACAGTTGCCGATCTTCTTGAAGTACTTGTCGTACATCGCATACCGCAGGTAGTCGCCCATCTTCGCGGCCTTGGCGACCGTCGCGGAGACGTCACCGCCCTTTCCCTGCTGCTTGGCCCACACGTCCGCCCAGTACGCCGCCTGCACGGCGCGGGCGTCCGCGTCGGGGGCGTCGGTGTACTTCCACTGCCTGGCATAGGAGTTGTCGCCGGTGAACAGGTCCAGGTAGCCGTTCTTGCCTCCGTACTTGAAGGCGTCACAGGTCGGCTGCGGGATCGTCTCCCACACCGACTCCTGCGGGCCGCGCTGGAAGGTGTTCAGATACGACGGGCCGCTCGCCGCCGGGCCGCCCTCGCAGGTGCCGCCCGGCGTGTCGCCGTATCCGTAGACATTGTCGACGTCCTCGATCCAGTGCATACCGTATACGTCGTCCGTACCGTATGCAGTCTTCAGTTCACCGGCTATGGGATCCGATCCCACGGACACCGACGTGTCCAGCTTCGCCGGATACTGGTCGGGGGTGTCCTGCTCGGGTGCGTACGTCGCCGGCTTGGAGGCGTTGTAGAAGGAGTTCGCCGGCTGGTCGGCGTGCGTGGGGATCATGTACTTCTCCATCAGGGCCCACGCGCCGTTGAACTTCGACCAGTCGCCGGTGACCTTGCCGTACATCGCCTGCAGCCACAGCAGATAGCTGTACGCCTCGGACGTGGTCTCGTGGCCGTAGTCCGGGGCCTCGACGATCAGTGTCTCCACCGAGTGGTACGGGATGCCCTCGGGGGAGAAGTAGCCGTTCGCCGGGTTCGTGATCTTCCCGTACAGGTCCAGGAACCGGGTGTCGTACGTCTTCGACGCGGGCAGTTCCGTGACGGTGACCGTCGCCTTGGTGTGGCCGGCGGCCGAGGCGGTGAAGGTCGCCGAACCGGTGCCCGAGGAGTCGGCCGTCACGGTCACCGTCTGCGCGGTGTTCCAGTTCGACGGTGTGAAGGTGAGGGAGGAACCGCCGGTCACGGACAGGCCGGTGATGCCGTCCGTGCGGGCCACGCTCACCGTCACGTTCGCGCTCGGCTGCGTCGACAGCTTCACACCGAAGGTGCCCGACGTGCCCTGCCGAACGCCCAGTTGGGCCGGCGAGGCCACGACCGTCGGCCCGGAGGCGACCGTGATGCCCACCGGAGCGGACTCGGCGGACGCGCCCAGGCTGTCGTACGCCTTCGCCACCAGCGAATGACTGCCCACGGTCAAACTTGAGGCGGAGAGCGTGTACGGCGCGCTCGTGTCCGTCCCCAGCAGCGTGGTGTCGTCGTAGAACTCCACCTTGCTGATGGACGCGTGGTCTGCCGCCGCCGCGGTCGCCGCGAGCGGCACGGCGTCCCCTTGTGTATACACCGCGCCCGCGCTCGGGCTGGTCAGCACCGTCACCGGCGGCTGGTGCGCCCCGGTGCAGGCCGTGCCGTTGACGGTGAAGGAAGCGGGAGCGGTGTTGGTGCCGCTGTAGCTGAACTGGGCGCCGGTGGAGACGGCGGCGCCCGCGGCGATGGTCGCGTTGTACGCGGCGTTCTTGACGGTGACCGTCCCGCCCGACTGGGACCAGGTGCCACTCCAGCCGTTCGACAGCGTCTGGTTGCCCGTGTAGGCGTAACTCAGCGTCCAGCCGTCGATCGCATCCGTGCCGCGGTTGGTGACGGTGAGGTCGGCGGTGAAGCCGGAGCCCCAGTCGTTGGTCTTGTAGTCGACGCTGCACTGCACGGACGCCGCGTGCGCGGTCGTCGTACCGGTGGCGAGCAACGACAGGGGCAGGGCGAACGCGGCCGCCACGGCGGTCCACAGCCGCCGCGCGGCTCTGTGTCTGCGTCCGGGATCCATGTGCTGGTTCCTCCTTGCGGCTTGCCGTGCGGGAGAAGTCAAGGCCTGAACCAGTGGGAGCGCTCCCATAGTGAGGACGGCCCTGTGAACCGTCAAGGTGTTCCAAGAATCGAAAAGATTCGACGGCCGCCGCTGGGGAAAAGTCAGCAACTTCCCTGGGCAACCCTGCCACTTGGCGCTACCTTCCTTCGCACCAGTGGGAGCGATTCCAGTCAGTCGGCGCGTCCGCCACGGCGCGCCCAGCTGCAAGGAGTCGCTCATGCGACACCCCCCGCGTTCAGTACTTTTAACTGCCGCCGGTGCGGTCGCGCTCGTCGGGAGCGTGCTCGTCCCGGTGGTGTCGGCCCACGGAGCCGCCCCCGCCTGCACCGTCGAGTACACCGTCACCAACCAGTGGGCGGGCGGCTTCCAGGGGTCGGTCAGCATCACCAACCACCAGGCGGCACTGGCCGGTTGGACACTCACCTTCGACTTCCCCGGCGGCCAGAAGGTCACCCGGGGCTGGAACGCCGAGTGGTCCCAGTCGGGCACCACCGTGACCGCCGGAAACGAGAGCTACAACGGTTCGCTCGGCACCGGCGCCAGCGTCAGCGCCGGATTCCTCGCCTCCTGGCCGGGGTCCAATGTGGCGCCCACCGTATTCAAACTCAACGGCACCCCCTGCAATGTCGACCCGGGGCCGACGACACCCCCGCCCACCGACCCGCCGCCCGCGAACGGCACCGCACCCGCCCTGCACGTGTCCGGCACCAAGCTCGTGGACGCCGGCGGCAAGCCCCGGCGGCTGCTCGGCGTCAACCGCTCCGGCGGCGAGTTCATGTGCGTCCAGGGCCACGGCATCTGGGACGGCCCGGTCGACGACGCGGCGATCAAGGCGATCGCCGACTGGAAGGCCAACGCGGTCCGCATCCCGCTCAACGAGGAGTGCTGGCTGGGCCTTTCCGGTATCAAGCCCGAGTACGGCGGCACCCGCTACATCAACGCCGTCAAGGACCTGGTGACCCGCGTCGAAGCGCACGGCATGACGCCGGTCCTCGACCTCCACTGGTCCTACGGCCAGTACACCGGGAACTCGGCCGGCTGCCCCGACGTGCACGCCACCTGCCAGAAGCCGATGCCCGACCTGCAGTACAGCCCGTCGTTCTGGGCGTCGGTGGCGAGCACCTTCAAGGACGACCCGGCGCCGGTGTTCGACCTGTTCAACGAGCCCTACCCGGACCGGGCGACCGGCAGCGTCACGGACGCCTGGACGTGCTGGCGGGATGGCGGGACCTGTCCCGGGATCCCGTACGAGGTCGCCGGTATGCAGGATCTCGTCGACAGTATCCGAGGTGCCGGCGCGAAGAACGTCATCATGGCCGGCGGGCTGGCGTATGCAAACGACCTCAGTCAGTGGACTGCATACAAACCCACCGACCCGGCCGGCAATCTCGCCGCCGCCTACCACGTCTACAACTTCAACGCCTGCGCGAGCGCGAGCTGCTGGAACTCCACCCTCGCCCCGGTCGCCGCGCAGGTGCCCCTGATCGCCGGCGAGACCGGCGAGAACACCTGCTCACACGGATTCGTCGACCAGGTCATGAAGTGGTTCGACGACCGGGACCTGTCCTACCTGGGCTGGACCTGGAACACCTGGGACTGCTCCTCGGGACCGTCCCTGATCTCCGCCTACGACGGCACACCCACCGCGTACGGCGTCGGGCTGCGCGACCGTCTGCGCGCCCTCAACCCGTAGACCCACGGAAGACAGAAGGAACCCGCACTCATGACTCGTACCAGAACACCGCTGCTCGCCGCCCTGGCCCTGGTCGCCGGAGCCTCCGGGACGGCGCTCACCGCCGCACCCGCCTCGGCCGCGGCCGCCGCCGTCCCCTGCACCGTCGACTACAAGGTGCAGAACCAGTGGGACACCGGTTTCACCGCGGCCGTCACCGTCACCAACAACGCGGCGGCGAAGTCCGGCTGGTCGGTGAAGTGGTCGTACGCCGGCAACCAGAAGGTCACCAGCGGCTGGAACGCGAAGATCAGCCAGAGCGGCACCGCCGTCACCGCGGCCAACGAGAGCTACAACGGAACTCTGGCCACGGGGAGTTCGGTCAGCTTCGGCTTCAACGGCTCCTACAGCGGCAGCAACGCCGTGCCCGCCACGTTCACGCTCGACGGTGTCACCTGCAACGTCGACGACGGCAGCAGCGGGGGCGGCGGCGGGGGAGGCGGAACCGGCGGCGGGGGCGGCAGTGCCGGAGGCCGCGTCGACAACCCCTACTCCGGCGCCAAGGTCTATGTGAACCCGGAGTGGTCGGCGAACGCGGCCGCCGAACCGGGCGGCAGCCGCGTCTCCGGCCAGCCGACGGGTGTCTGGCTGGACCGCATCGCCGCGATCAGGGGCGTGAACGGCGGCATGGGCCTGCGCGACCATCTGGACGCGGCCCTCGCGCAGAAGGGCAGCGGGGACGAGGTCGTCCAGCTGGTCATCTACGACCTGCCCGGACGTGACTGCTCGGCGCTGGCCTCCAACGGCGAACTCGGTCCGACCGAGATCGACAAGTACCGGACGCAGTTCATCGACCCGATCGCGGCGATCCTGTCCGACCCCAAGTACGCCTCGCTGCGGATCGTCACCACCATCGAGCTCGACTCGCTGCCCAACCTCGTCACCAACACGGGCAGCCGGGCCACCGCCACACCCCAGTGCGACACCATGCTCGCCAACGGAAACTACGTGAAGGGCGTCGGCTACGCCCTCGCCAAGCTCGGCGCCGTCCCGAACGTCTACAACTACCTCGACGCCGGCCACCACGGCTGGCTCGGCTGGGACGACAACTTCGGCGCCGCCGCGAACCTGTTCAAGCAGGCGGCGACCAGTGAAGGGGCGACTGTGGACGATGTACAGGGCTTCATCACCAACACGGCGAACTACAGCGCCCTGAAGGAGGACAACTTCACGGTCGACGACACGGTCAACGGCACCTCGGTGCGTCAGTCGAAGTGGGTCGACTGGAACCGTTACGCCGACGAGCTGTCCTTCGCCCAGGCCTTCCGCAACGAGCTGGTCTCGGTCGGCTTCAACCCGGGCATCGGCATGCTGATCGACACCTCCCGCAACGGCTGGGGCGGCACCGCGCGCCCGACCGGACCCGGACCGAGGACCAGCGTGGACGCCTATGTCGACGGCGGCCGTTACGACCGCCGGGTCCACGTCGGCAACTGGTGCAACCAGGCCGGCGCCGGCCTCGGCGAACGCCCGCAGGCCAACCCGGCCCCCGGGATCGACGCCTATGTGTGGATGAAGCCCCCGGGTGAGTCCGACGGCTCCAGCTCCGCGGTCCCGAACGACGAGGGCAAGGGCTTCGACCGGATGTGCGACCCGACGTACACGGGCAACGTCCGCAACAACTACCACATGTCCGGTGCCCTGCCGAACGCGCCGCTGGCCGGGCACTGGTTCTCCGCCGAGTTCCAGCAGCTGATGCAGAACGCCTACCCGCCGCTGTCGTGACTCCGGCGCGGTGAACGTCCGCCGGGGCCCTGCCGTCAGCGGCCGAGGCCCCGGCGGATCGCCTGCTCCACCGGCGAGTACGCCCCGTCGGGCCGGTCCAGCTGGTACGGCACCGCCGGTTCCAGCGGCGGCTGCGCCATGAAGCGGGGCCGGGTGCCGTGGTGCGGCTGGGCCGCGTGGACCAGGAAGGGGTGACAGAGGTAGACGTCGCCGGGGCTGCCGGTGGCGTACACGAGCGGGCGGTGCGCAGAGGCCTGCACCAGCTGCGGCGCGATCTCCAGGCCCGACACCCCGGCCTCGCCGTACGGCTCCAGCAGCGGGGGCACGTCCAGGTGCGAGCCGACCCGGATCCGGGTCGGGGCATCCGCCTCGGTGACCTCGCTGAACAGGAACAGCATCAGCAGCGCGCGGTCCCTGGAGCGCAGGTTGGTGAAGTACCACTGCTCGCCCTCGGGGAGATAGCTGCCTTCGATGTGCCAGCCCGCGTCGTCCGGCTCGACCGGGTGCGGGAAGCGCAGCGGAAAGGTGCCCAGCGAATACCGCGGCTGCCACCGGCCCTCGCCGACGAGCAGGTCGAACGCCTCGTGCAGGACGGGCGAGTTGGCGGCTGCCGCGAACGGCCCCTGGGCCATGCCGCTCAGCCGGACCACCGGTTCCTTCCAGGTGCCCGGGTCGTCCGCGTCGTACCCGGTCTCCCGCCACAGCAGCCGGGTGCAGTCCGCGGCGACACGCGGCGGGAAGGCGCCTTCGATCTTCACGAAGCCGTCGGTGAGGAAGCGTGTCACAAGGTCGTCGTTCACGGGCCCCATGCTGGCCGCCCGGCCGCTCCCGCGCATCCCGTTTTCTGCGGAGCGTTTTTGCCGCATCGGCAAGGAAGGTGGCACCGCCCCCGTGCGCCGTCGCAGGCTGGCCGCATCCGAGCGAGAGGCTGACCACCATGGCACACGACCACCCCACCCCCCACGGACAGCACGCCCACGCCCACGCCCACGGCCATGGCCACGGAGGCGACACCGACTGGGCCGCCATGGCGGCGCTGCTGGAGGCGGAGGCCGAGGTGTTCGGTCCGGCCTACGCCCGGGCCCTGGCCTGGCTGGCGAAGGAGGTGACCGAGCCCGGTCTGGTCGTGGACGCGGGCAGCGGACCCGGGGTCATCGCCTGCCTGATCGCGGAGACGTTCCCCGGCGCGCGGGTGGTGGCCGCCGACGGTTCCGCGCCCCTGCTGGAGCGCGCCCGCGCCCGCGCCGCCCGCCAGGGCGTCGCCGACCGCTTCGACACCCTCGCCGGGGAACTGCCCGGAGTCCTGGCCGAGTTGGACTATCCGGCGGACCTGCTGTGGGCCAGCCGCAGCCTGCACCACCTCGGCGACCAGAAGACCGCGCTCGCCGCGTTCGCCGCCCGGCTCGCACCCGGCGGCACGCTGGCCGTCCTGGAGGGCGGCCTGCCCGCCCGCTACCTGCCCCGCGAGATCGGCTTCGGCCGTCCCGGACTGCAGGCCCGCATCGACGCGGCCCAGGAGGACCGCTTCGCCCGGATGCGCGCCGAGCTGCCCGGCGCGGTCGCCGCGACCGAGGACTGGGCCGCCCTGCTGGCCGCGGCGGGCCTGAAGCACACGGGCACCCGCAGCTTCCTCCTCGACGTGCCCGCCCCCGTCCCGGACCGGGCCCGCGCCTTCGTCGTCGCCGCCCTGGCCCGGGCCCGGGAGGCCCACGCCGACGTCCTGGACGCCGACGACCTCGCCACCCTCGACCGTCTCCTGGACCCCGCCGATCCCGGCAGCGCCCACCGGCGTCCCGACGTGTTCGTCCTGGCGGCCCACACGGTGCACCGGGCGGTACGGCCCGTGTGACGACGTCGGCACCGTGGTCGTACGTCCGCCGGGCCGGCCCGGCCGGCGTGCGGCGGGCGTCAGTTTTCCGCGAGGAACTGCCTGGCCAGCTGGTCCCCGAGGGTCACTGCGGCGCTGTGGCTCTCGATGGGGGAGGCCTTGGAGTTCTTGAACAGGATGTAGGTCACGCCCGAGCCGACGCCGCCGTGGCCCGGGTCGGGGTCGATGCCGAGTGCCTTGGCGGTGGCGTACGACGCCTCGCCGATGACCTGCGTGGGTCCGGTGTCGCCGACGACGGCGTACTCCACCTTGTTGCCGTAGACGACCGCGACCACTCCGCCGCCCTTGATGCCGGCGCCGGCGTAGTTCCAGATGCTGCTGGAGCCGGGGACCACGACGTACGGAAGCGACTCCGCCGCCAGCGGCTTGCCGTCGGACTGGTGGAAGGCGGTGTCGTCCTGGTACCAGGGGTCGCGGTCCTCGTTGCAGGAGGCGGTGCGCTGGCCGTCGCAGTCGACGTCCATGTCGGCCTTCCAGAACACCGCGCCGTTCTTGCCGCACACGGGGACCGTGGCCGGTGCCCCGTCGTCCGTCTTGTACGTGCCGTTCGATATCTGTGCACAGGACGTCACCTTGGCGAGCAGGTCGGCCGCACCGACCGAGCCCTCCTGTGCGGAGCGCGGGGCCGCGGGGCCGGCGGCGGCGTGGGCCGGCAGGGCTCCGGCGGTGAGCAGCGTGGCTGCGGAGGCCGCGGCGAGGGGCAGGGTTCGAAGGCGCACGGGGGAGCCCTTCTGTTAGGAAAGTTTCCTTACCAGATGTCCGTCACCGTGGCCTGTGTGCATGCCCTCGTCAAATCTGCCGTGGCGGACCGGTGAAACCCGCGCGTATTGCGGTGATTTGTGACCACGGCAAGACTGAAGAGCAAGACGGGAGGTGAGGCGCATGTTCGTACGCACGGTGTACGCGACCGGCGATCCGGCGCAGCTGGACACCGCCGTCCGGGCCCTGAACACCCGCGGGCATGATCTGCTGGAGGAGCGCCCCGGCTACCGGGGGGCGGGCGTCTTCGTCGACCGTGGCCTCGGCAAGCTGCTCACGATCAGCTGGTGGGAGTCCGCGGATGCGCGGCGCATCAGCGACGAGGTGATGAGCGCGCGGCGCCCCGAGCTGCTGCAGCCCTTCGCCGACACCGTCGCGGTCGAGAACTACGAGGCCGCCGTCTTCCACGCCGGGCAGCGGGCCCTCTCCGGCGGCGGGCTGCGGCTCACCCGGCTCGCATACGAACCGGCGGACGCGGACCTCGCCGCCGACACCTTCCACGCCGACGTGCTGCCCCGGCTGGAGGTGCTGCCGGGATTCGCCGGGGCGGCTCTCTTCCTGGACCGCGAAAGCGGCCGCGGCATGACCGGCGTCCTCTTCGCCGACCGCGCCTCACTCGCCGCGGCCCGCGCCCGTCAGGCCGCGATCCGCCGCGAGGGCACGGCCAAGGCGCACGCCACGGTGATCGCCCTGGAGGAGTTCGAGGTCCTGCACGCGGACGTACGGGGGGACTGAACGGCACAGCGCGCACCCGGCAGCACGCCCCCGGACAGGCGGACGGCCGTCTGCCCCGCCGCACAGGCGGCCCGGACGGCCGTGGCGCGCGGGGCTCAGGTCATGTCGAAGGTGGCCGGGTCGGGGCCCAGGCGCCGGCCCTCGTCGAGGGCGCTGATCGCCGCGAGGTCCTCGTCGTCCAGGCTGAAGTCGAAGACCTCGATGTTCTCCTTGATCCGGGACGGCGTCACGGACTTCGGGATCACGACATTGCCGAGCTGGATGTGCCAGCGCAGCACGACCTGCGCCGGCGTACGCCCGTGCTTCCGCGCGATGGCGACGAGCGCAGGCACCTCCAGCAGGCCCTTGCCCTGGCCGAGCGGCGACCAGGCCTCGGTCGCGATGCCCTGCTCGGCGTGGAACGCGCGGGCGGCGTGCTGCTGCAGATGCGGATGCAGCTCGATCTGGTTGACCGCCGGGACGACCGACGTCTCGGAGATCAGCCGCCGCAGGTACTCGGGAAGGAAGTTGGACACGCCGATGGCGCGGACCCGGCCGTCGCCGAGCAGCTTCTCGAACGCCTTGTAGGTGTCGATGTAGGCACCGCGGGAGGGCAGCGGCCAGTGGATCAGGTACAGGTCCACGTAGTCGAGACCCAGCTTCCGAAGCGACGCGTCGAAGGCGCGCAGCGTGGAGTCGTACCCCTGGTCGCTGTTCCAGACCTTGGTGGTGACGAAGATGTCCTGGCGGGGCAGGCCGGAGGCGGCGATGGCCTTGCCGGTGCCCGCTTCGTTGCCGTAGATCGCCGCTGTGTCGATGCTGCGGTACCCGGCCTCCAGTGCCGTGGCGACGGCCTGCTCGGCCTCGTCGTCCGGCACCTGCCAGACGCCGTAGCCCAGCTGGGGCATCTCGACGCCGTTGTTGAGGATGATCGGGGGGACCTTGCTGCTCACGAGCCTCTTGATCCTTCGGTTGCCGACAGGTGGTACTCCCATCGTCAACGATCACGCGCCGGTGTGCATTCCTGACCGCGCACTCCGTCAGGTCCGGTAGAGGGCCTCGACCTCGTTGTCGTACGCCTTCTCGATCGCCTTCCGCTTCAGCTTCAGCGACGGGGTGAGCAGGCCGTGTTCCTCGGTGAACGGCTGCGCGAGGATGCGGAAGGTGCGGATCGACTCGGCCTGGGAGACGAGGGTGTTGGCGGCGACCACCGCCCGCCGCACCTCCGTCTCCAGGTCCGGGTCGCGCACCAGCTCGGCCGGGGTCATCCGCGGCTTCCCGCGCATCTGCAGCCAGTGCTCCACGGCCTCCTGGTCGAGGGTGACCAGGGCGGCGATGTAGGGGCGGTCGTTGCCGACCACGATGCACTGGTTGACCAGCGGATGTTCGCGGACCCGCTCCTCCAGCACACCGGGGGAGACGCTCTTGCCGCCGGAGGTCACCAGGATCTCCTTCTTGCGGCCGGTGATGGTCAGATACCCGTCCTCGTCGAGCGAGCCGAGGTCGCCGGTGGCCAGCCAGCCGTCGTGCAGGGTCTCGTCGGTGGCCTTCGGATTGTTGAGGTAGCCCTGGAAGACGTTGCCGCCGTGCAGCCAGATCTCGCCGTCGTCGGCGATGTGCACGGTCATGCCGGGGATGGGCTGGCCGACGGTGCCGTAGCGGGTGCGCTCGGGCGGGTTGGCGGTGGCTGCGGCCGTCGACTCGGTCAGACCGTACCCCTCGTAGATCTGCACGCCGGCGCCCGCGAAGAACAGCCCCAGCCGGCGGTCCATCCCCGAACCACCGGACATCGCATTCCGTATACGACCGCCCATGGCCGCCCGGACCTTGGAGTAGACGAGCTTGTCGAACAGCTGGTGCTGCATGCGCAGCCCCGCCGACGGGCCGGGCCCGGTGCCCCACGCCTTGGCCTCCACGGCCTCCGCGTACTTCACCGCGATGTCGACGGCCTTCTCGAACGGCCCGGATCTGCCTTCCTTCTCCGCCTTCCGGCGGGCGGCGTTGAACACCTTCTCGAAGATGTACGGCACCGCGAGGATGAAGGTGGGCCGGAAGGCCTGCAGGTCGGGCAGCAGGGCGGCGGCGTTCAGCTGCGGCTGGTGCCCGAAGCGGACCCGCCCGCGGATCGCGGCCACCTCGACCATCCGCCCGAAGACATGCGCGAGCGGCAGGAACAGCAGGGTGGAGGCCTCGTCGTCCTTCTTGGTGTGGAACACCGGCTGCCACCGCTGGATCATCGTGTCCGCCTCGTACATGAAGTTGGCGTGCGAGAGGACACAGCCCTTGGGGCGGCCGGTGGTGCCGGAGGTGTAGATGATGGTGGCGACCGACTCCGGGGTGACCGCCTGCCGGTGCCGGTCGACCAGCTCGTCGTCCAGGTGTGCCCCGGCGTCGTACAGCTCCTGCACACAGCCCGCGTCCAGCTGCCACAGCTGGCGCAGCCGCGGGAGGCGGTCGATGACGGTGGCGATGGTCATCGCGTGGTCCTCGTGCTCCACGATCGCCGCGGACACCTCGGCGTCGTAGAGCATCCAGAAGCACTGCTCGGCCGAGGACGTGGGGTAGACCGGCACCACCTGGGCGCCGACCGACCACAGGGCGAAGTCGAACAGGGTCCACTCGTAGCGGGTGCGGGACATGATCGCGACGCGGTCGCCGAAGCGGATGCCGCGTGCGAGCAGGCCCTTGGCGAGGGCCAGCACCTCGTCGCGGAACTCGGCGGAAGTCACCTCCCGCCACTGCCCGGAGGCGTCCTTGCGGCCGAGGGCGATGTGTGCGGGATCCGTCCGGGCATGCTCGAAGACCACATCGGCCAGACCGCCCACCGGCGGTGCCGACGTGAGCGGCGGGTTGGTGAACTCGCGCAAACCTCGCTCCCCGATCCTCGCTGCTTGGTCACGCCCGTGATACGCGGCACAGCGCGGTGAAAGCTACCCCACACGGTCACCGGAGGGGAGGGGGTCGGAAACCGAGCAAACCTCACGTTCCTCCACGCCGATGGCCGGAAAATGCCCGCACATAGGGAAGGGCCGGACACAATACTGACGGGTCAGTAAGTTTCGGTGCCGTAGATCTCCACCGAATCTGTACGCGGCGATTACGGCACGTACCGTACCGGTCACCGCACACGCGGCGCGGTCCGGCCCGGCGGACACGCACGGGCGAGAGGGGTTGCGCGTACCGCCCTCACCCGGGCCCGGCGGGGGTCAGCGGTGGACCGGCACCGCTTGCTGCCGGTGCGCGCCGGACGGGTTCCGCGGCGCCGGCCGGCCCCTTCGCACGAGCAGCAGCACCAGCACGCCCGCGGCCATGCCGGTCAGCCCCGCCACCACCAGCGCGCCGTTCAGGCCCGAGGCGAACGCGCCGCGCAGGGTGTGCTCCGGGAAGCCGCCGCGCAGCGCACCGGCTCCGCCGCCGGCCAGGGCGTGGGCCGCGCCGCCCGGCAGCGCGCCGGTCATCCGGGAGGTGAGCACGGTGCCGAAGACGGCCACGCCCAGCGCGTAGCCGAGCTGCCGGACCGTGTTCACCGCGCCGCCCGCCATCCCGGCCCGCTCCGGTGGCACCGCGGCCAGCGCCGCCCCCGACACGGTCGGTACGACGAACCCCGTGCCGGCCCCCACCAGCACGAACCCGGGCACCAGTGCCGTCCAGCCGGAGCCCGCGTCCAGCACCGCCTGGCACAGCGTGCCGGCCGCGATCAGCAGCAGCCCGCCGCCGACCGTCAGCCAGGCCGGCACCCCGTGCAGCAGCCGCCCCACCAGCACCGCGACCAGCATCGACACCACCGTCATCGGCAGCAGCGTCAGCCCGCCGCGCACCGGCGAGAGGCCCAGCAGAGTCTGCATCCACAGCGACAGATAGGGGACCCCGCCGAACGCCACCCCGTTGAAGGCGAACGAGCCCACCATCACCCCGGCGAACGCCGGCCGGCGCAGCAGCGACAGATCCAGCAGCGGATGCGCCACCCGCCGCTCCACCAGCACGAACACCACCAGCGCCAGCGCCGCCGCCGCGAACGCCGTCAGCGTCGCCGCCGCCGTCCAGCCGTCCTCACCGGCGCGCACCACCGCGTACGTCGCACCGCCCGCGAACACCGCGAAGGCCGCCGTACCCGCCCAGTCGACGCTCATCCCGCGCGCCCCGCGCGACTCCGGGACCACCCGCAGGGTCAGCCACACCTCCAGCACGCTCACCGGAAGGTTCACGAAGAAGATCCACCGCCAGCCCGGCCCCTCGGTGAGCAGCCCGCCGAGCACCGGACCGACCGCCGCGGCCCCACCGCTGACCGCGCCCCACACGCCGAGCGCCGCCGACCGCTGCCTCCCCTGGTAGACCGAGCCCAGCAGCGGCAGGGTCGTCGCGAACATCGCCGCCGCCCCGAGACCCTGCAGCGCCCGCGCCGCCACCAGCGTCCCCGGCCCCGACGCCAGCCCGCACAGCAGACTGGCCACCGCGAACACCGCCACGCCCGCCACATGCACCCGGCGCCGCCCCAGGACGTCGGCGGCGGCACCGACACCCAGCAGCAGCGCGGCCAGCGCGAGCGCGTACCCGTCGACCACCCACTGCAGATCACCCAGCGACGCATGCAGCGACGCAGCCATGTCCGGCAGCGCCACCACCACGATCGTCACGTCCAGCAACAACATGAACGTGCCCAGGCACACGGCCGTGAGCGTCCCCCATGTACGCATGTCCTCACTCCCTGCGTTCCAGCGGACCGATTGCCCGCCGCTCCGTACGATGGCCCGAGTACGGACGATGGGACGGCTGCACCGTGCCTGCCCGATGGAATCCGACAGGAGACCGCATGCTGGAGACGGAACCCGACAGCGTCGACCGGCTCGACCTGCACCTGCTCTCCGCGCTCGCGGTCGACGGCCGGGCCTCCTTCAGCCGGATCGCCGCGGTGCTCGGCGTCTCCGACCAGACGATCGCCCGCCGCTACCGGCGCCTGTGCGCGCAGGGCGGTCTGCGGGTCGTCGCGGTGCGCGACGCCCCACGGCTCGCCCAGGACCAGTGGATGCTGCGGATCCGCTGCGCGCCGGACAGCGCCCTGGCCATCGGGGAGGCCCTCGCCCGGCGCCCCGACACCTACTGGATCGGGCTCGCCTCGGGCGGCACCGAGCTGCTGTGCCTGACCCGGCCGCGCACCCCCGGCGACCACGACGAGCTGCTGCTCGGCAAGCTGCCCCGCACACCGAACGTGGTCGAGATCCGCGCCCTCCAGCTCCTGCACCGCTTCTACGGCGGTGCGGACTGCTGGCTCAGCAAGCTCGCCGCCCTCACCGACGACCAGATCGCCGCCCTGCGCCCCGCCGGCGCTCCCGCGCCCGGACCGGCCCGCATCGAACCCGAGGACGAACCCCTGCTGGCCGTCCTGGAGCAGAACGGCCGGGCCGCCTACCCCGAGCTCCAGCGGGCGACAGGCCGCTCGGAGTCCTCGGTCAAACGCCGGCTGGCCGCGCTGCGTGCCTCCGGCGCGCTGTACATCGACGTGGAATACCGGTCCGAGGTCCTCGGCCACCCCGTCGTCGCCATGCTGTGGGTCACCGCCGCACCCGCCGCCCTGCACTCCGTCGGCGAGGCCCTGGCCGGGCACCGGGAGACCGCCTGGGTCTCCGCGACGGCCGGGCCCTCCAACCTCGCCGTCACCGCGCTGTTCCGCAGCACCGCCGACCTCTACGCCTACCTCAGCGGCCCTCTCGGCGGCCTGGCCGGCGTCCAGCACGTGGAGACCACGCCCTTCCTGCGCCAGATCAAGAAACTCACCTACCCCATGCCCCGCTGACCTCGGACGACGGACCTCAGCCGCCCCGGCGGCTGAGGCGTTCCCCACCCGCCAGCACCGCCGCCGCCAGCGCGTCCGCGGCCCCCTCGGCAGCGCCCCTTCGACGGCCGTGGACGAGCACGAAGTCGACCTTGCCCAGGCCGGGCAGTCCGGAACGCTCCGGCAGGCGGAACAGGCCGGGCGGAATCAGCCGCCGGGAGTGGACCATCACCCCGAGCCCCGCGCGGGCCGCCGCGATCAGCCCGTTGAGGCTGCCACTGGTGCACACGATCCGCCACGCCCGGCCCTCGCGCTCCAGCACCTCCAGCGCACGGGCCCGGGTGATACCGGGCGGCGGATACACGATCAGCGGCACGGGCCGGTCGGCGTCCAGGCGCAGCCGCTCGGCGCCGATCCACACCAGGTCGTCGCGCCAGACCAGCGCGCCACGGGGATCCTCCGGGCGCCGCTTGGCCAGCACCAGGTCGAGCTTCCCGGCGGCCAGCTGCTCGTGGAGGGTGCCGGACAGCTCCACCGTCAGCTCCAGGTCGACCTCCGGATGGTCGTGGCGAAAGCCCTCCAGGATCTCCGGCAGCCGGGTGAGCACGAAGTCCTCCGACGCCCCGAACCGCAGCCGGCCCCGCACCCGGGTGCCCGTGAAGAACGCCGTGGCCTGCTCGTGCACCTGCAGGATCCGCCGGGCGAAGCCCAGCATCGCCTCCCCGTCCTCGGTCAGCTCCACCGAATGGGTGTCCCGAGTGAACAGCGGCCGCCCGGCCGCGTCCTCCAGCCGGCGCACATGCTGGCTGACCGTGGACTGGCGCAGCCCCAGCCGGCGCGCGGCCTGCGTGAAGCTGAGCGTCTGGGCCACGGAGAGAAAGCTGCGCAGCTGCGCCGGGTCGTACACCCCTGCAGGCTACCCCGTCATCGCATTTCATGATGACAGTCAGAGTGGTGTGCGGGATTCCCGATCAGCTGGGGAAGGGGGACGATGGAGAGGGCCCCGCAGGCCCCGAACGCGACACCCCGTACCGACCCCGTACAGCAACCGGAGCACCGTGAAACGCCTGCGCCCGCCGCGTCGGATGCCGATCGACCCGTACATCGTCCTGCTGCTCGGGACGGTGGGCCTCGCCGCGCTCCTGCCGGCCCGGGGCACCGCCTCCCACGTGGCCTCGGGCGCGTCCACGGCCGCGATCGCCCTCCTCTTCTTCCTCTACGGCGCCCGGCTCTCCACCCGGGAGGCGCTGGACGGACTGCGCCACTGGCGGCTCCATGCCACCGTGCTGGCCTGCACCTTCATCCTCTTCCCGGGGCTCGGGCTGGCCGCGCGGGCGCTGGTGCCGGTCCTGCTCACCCAGCCGCTCTACCAGGGGCTGCTCTTCCTGACGCTGGTGCCGTCCACCATCCAGTCGTCCATCGCGTTCACCTCGATCGCCCGCGGAAACGTACCGGCGGCGATCTGCGCCGGTTCCTTCTCCTCGCTCGTCGGCATCGTCGTCACCCCGCTGCTGGCGGCCGGACTGCTCGGCAACAGCGGGGGCGGGTTCTCCGCCGACTCACTGATCAAGATCGTGCTCCAGCTGCTGGTGCCGTTCCTCGCCGGGCAGGTGCTGCGGCGCTGGATCGGGGGCTTCGTGGCCCGGCACAAGAAGGTGCTCGGCCTGGTCGACCGCGGATCCATCCTGCTGGTCGTGTACACCGCCTTCAGCGAGGGCATGGCCCGGGGCATCTGGCACCGGATCAGCCCGGCACGGCTGGGCGCGCTGCTCGCCGTCGAGGCCGTCCTGCTCGCCGTGATGCTCCTGCTCACCTGGTACGGCGCCCGGGCGCTCGGCTTCGGGCGCAACGACCGCATCGCCATCCAGTTCGCGGGTTCGAAGAAGTCCCTGGCCTCCGGGCTGCCCATGGCCGGCGTCCTGTTCGGGGCGCAGGCGTCCCTCGCCGTGCTGCCGCTGATGCTGTTCCACCAGATGCAGCTGATGGTCTGCGCGGTCATCGCCAAGCGGCGCGCCCGGGACCCCGAGGAGGCCCCGGACGCTCCGGGCGCGTCAGCCGCGCACCCGGTCCAGGGGCAGCCACAGGACCGTGCCCTTCGCTGACCAGAGCGCCCGGGGATCCGACAGCTCCTCGTCGCTGAGTGCCCGGTCCCAGACGTGCACCTCGTCGATCGCGCCGGTGAAGAAGGCGCGGCTGTCCATGCGCTGACCGATGTGCACACCGAAGGGGGAGTTACGGCTGACCGTCCCCGGTATGTCGTCGACGGACGACTGCATACCGTCGACGAACAACGACAGCCGCCCTCCGCCCCGGCGCAACGCCAGGTGATGCCACTGGCCGTCGTTGTATGCAGTATCCGTACGAACGTAGACAGTCTGCGGCGCGATCGCCCCGTCCCGCACTGTGATCAGTCCCTGGATCCGGTGGTTCGCCGGCTCGCCGCGCACCCACACCTGCGGCTCGCTGGGACCGACCCCGCCCATCCAGAGCAGCGGCTGCTCGCCGGACGTGGCCGTGTACCGGAACCACAGGGACGCCGTGAAGCCCCTGCTTCCCAGGGGCAGCCCGCTGCGGAACGGCAGCCGTACGGCGTCGTCGGTGCCGTCGAACGCCAGCGCCCCGCCGAAGACCCCGCCCGTCTCCTCCGCGCCGCCGAGCACCGCGGCCGGACGGGCGTGCGGGGCCCGGTCCGCGGTGACCGGGTCGGGGGCGCGGCGCGGGGCGAGCCAGTCCTCGGTGAACCGGGCGAAGCGGATCTCGTCGCGTGCGTCCACCGCCCCGACCTCGTAGATCAGGCCCACCGTGTCCGCGTCGGCGCGGACCAGGTCCGAGTAGCCGGACCAGTCACCGGTGACGACCGTGCCGCGGTCCACGCTGTCCCAGGTGCGGCCGCCGTCGTAGGAGGAGCGGATCATCATCGTCCGCCGCCGGTCGGGGTCGGCGGGGCAGGCGAGCAGCAGCCGGTCGCCCAGGCGCAGCAGGGAACCCTGGACCTGCGGGGCGTACAGGTCGGGCTGGTCGCGGAAGGGGGCGGTGAAGCTGGTCCCGCCGTCGCGGCTGACGGCCTGGGTGCGGTGGCCGAGGTCGGTGCCGTCCTGTTCCCGGCCGCTGACCAGGACGGAACCGTCGCCGCGCTCGGCGAGGGCCAGTTCGGACGGCTTCTGCCGGAAGGTGCCGTCGTCGGCGACGGGCCAGGTGTCGGTGGCGCCGATCCGCCAGTGGCCGCCGTGGTCGTCGCTCACGATCAGCGCCGCGTGGTTGGCGGTGACCCGGCTGCCGTCCCAGGTCTCGGTGTTGACGCCGAAGACCAGCCGGCCCGCGTACCGGCCGCGGGTGAGCTGGACGCCGTGCCCCGGCCCGGTCGCGTACCACGAGTTCCAGTCGGCGGGCAGGATCTCCGGGCTCAGATCGCGCGGCACGGACCAGCTCCGGCCGTCGTCGTCGCTGTACTGCAGATGCGGGGTGCGGTCGCAGGGGATCGGGCAACTGGAGCTGTCGGTGCGGCCCGTGTTGTACGTCTCCGCGAGCCAGACCCGGCCCGTTTCGCGGTCCACGACGGGCGCCGGATTGCCGTGCGTGTCACCGGCGCCCTCGTTGACCACCTGCAGCGGGCCCCAGGTGCGGCCGCCGTCGGTGGAGCGCTTGAGCACGATGTCGATGTCGGCGGCGTCACCGCAGTTGAGGACCCGGCCCTCGGCGAACGCCAGCAGGGTGCCGTCCGTCGTCCGCACGATCGCCGGGATGCGGAAGCAGGCGTAGCCGGGGTCCTGGGCGGCCTTGAAGAGGATCTGCTGCTGGAACTCGGGAGGTGCGGCGGCTGGCTGGGCATGGGCCGTGGTGCCGGGGAGGAACGCTGCGAGGGCGGCCGCCACGGCCGCGGTGACGGCGACGGCGAGTGCGGAGCTGGGACGGGCGCGAAGACCTGACGGCATGGTGGGACCTGCCCTTCGTCGGCCGGGCATCTGGACATCCGGACATCCCACGTCGAACGGGCGCTCCAACGACGGTAGTTGGGGTTCGGTCGCCCCACAAGAAGCGTGCGGCACAAGGGGTACGTGAAGGGACTACGGGCGCAGCACCACCTTGCCGAGGTTGGCCCGCCGTTCGATCACCTCGTGCGCCTTCGCCGCGTCCTCCAGCGCGAACTCGGCGTGCACGGCGGGCTTCAGAGCATTCTCGGTGAACAGCCGCCACAGCTCCTTGCGCCACTGCTCGTACAGGTCCGGCCGGCCGCGGGCGATCAGGGCCATCTGGAATCCGATCACCGACTTGGCGCCCACCAGCAGGTCGTACGCCCGGAGGGTGCCGCCGCCGGAGCTGTAGGCGACGAGGCGGCCGTGCGGGGCCAGGGCGGCGAGAGCGGGGGTGAGCAGGTCACCGCCGACGGCATCCAGGACACAGTCGACGGGATCCCCCCAACTGTCGTCCCCATACTGGATACAGTCGTCCGCGCCGAGCGAGCGGACGAAGTCCGCCTTGCCGGGGTCGGACACCGCCCCCACCACCCGCCCCGCACCCCGCGCCCGTGCCAGCTGCACGGCGAGGTGCCCGACCCCGCTCGCCGCCGCCGTGACGAGCACCGCCTCGCCCGGTACCGGGCGCGCCGCCTCCAGTGCCCCGAACGCCACCAGGCCGCTGCGCACGAGCGCGATCGCGTCCACGGCGTCCGCGCCGTCCGGTATCGGGGAGGCCATGGCCTCGTGCAGCAGGGCGAAGTCGGCGTATCCGTGTCCGAAGCACAGCCCGGTCACCCGGTCGCCCGGCCGGTAGCGGGTCACGCCCTCGCCGGCCGCCACCACCTCACCGGCGATCTCCCCGCCGAGCGGGATCGGCTCGGCGGCCTCGGCGACCTTGCGTACCACGGGCAGGGTGACGCCGACGGCCGCGCAGCGCACCAGCAGCTCGCCGGGACCGGGTGCGGGGACGGAGGTCTCCTCGAGGAACAGCGGGCCGCCGGTGGACTCGTATCGGACGCGACGCATCACACACACCTCCAGGGCCGGGTATCCGGCACATCAATCGTTGGGAACACCCACGACTTCGTTGGGAGTCCCAACGATAGCGTGTGTTTGTTGGGGCGTCCAACGATCTCGGGATACGCTGCCCATATGGCCGAAGCACCCCTGCCCGCGATCCGCTCCCTGCCCAGCTGGCTCCTCGGCCGCGCCGCCGGCCGGGGGCGCGCCCTGGTCGCCGACGCCCTCGCGGCCGAGGGGCAGAAGATGTGGCACCACGTGGTCCTCTCCGCCGTCCGCGACCTCCAGCCCGTCGCCCAGGCCGACCTCGGCCGCAGCGTGGGCCTCGACCCCAAGGACCTGGTCGGCGTCCTCAACGACCTGCAGTCCGCCGGGCACGTCGTCCGCGCCCCCGACCCCAGGGACCGGCGCAAGAACGCCGTGTCCCTCACCGACGACGGCGCCCGCCTCCTCGGCCGCTGCGAGAAGGCGGCCCGCGCGGCCAACGACGAGCTGCTCGCCCCGCTGTCGGCCGCCGAACGCGAGCAGTTCATGGGCCTGTTGATCCGGATTTCCGGCACGGACGGCTGACGGCGACTAACGTTCCGTCATGACCGCAGCTCACCTACTCGATCCGCAGCGCACCGCCCTGATCCTCGTCGACCTGATGGAACGCATCGTCGCGCTGCCCCTGGAACCCCGCAAAGGCACCGAAGTACTGGCCGCAGCCGAGGAGTTGGCGCGTACCTTCCGCGCCGCCGGAGCGCCCGTCGTCCTCGTCCGGGTCGAACGTCCCTCGGCCGCCGAACAGCCGCCCGGCAGCGCCCTGGTCCCCGGCCTCGCGGCACACGGCGACCTGGAGGTGGTCAAGCGGACCATCGGCGCCTTCCAGGGCACCGGCCTGGACGAACGACTGCGTGAAAGAGGCGTGACCACCCTGGTGTTCGGCGGCGTCGCCACCAACCTCGGCGTCGAGTCCACCGCCCGCGCCGCCGCCGACCTCGGCTACGACCTCGTCTTCGCCGAGGACGCCATGGCCGCCTACACCGCCGCCGAGCACGAGGCGTCCGTCCGGCTCGACTTCCCCCGGCTGGGCACGGTCGTGACCGCCGCCTCCGTACGCCTCGGGCCCGCCTGACCGCCCGGACCGGCGCGCCGCCCCCGCCCGCGACGCCCGGCCGGATCGCCCCGGCATTGACCGGCGCCGCACATCAACTCCTGCGCCAAACAGGGCTGTTGATTACCCCTGGCCGGCGGGGCCCGGTGCTGCGTCCAACGGGCCGCGCATGCCAGCCCGTGCCGTGGCGGCGCAGTCCCCGGCGGAGGGGGCCGGCCGCGCAGGGGGCCGTTCCCCGCCGGCCGGGGCCGCCGCCGTGCCGCGGGAAGGGCTCTCAGCTCTGGGCGGTCGCCTCCCGCAGGGCGATGCGGTCCTCGCCCGCGTACACGTTCATCGAGCTGCCCCGCAGGAACCCCACCAGGGTCAGCCCCGTCTCGGCGGCCAGATCCACCGCCAGCGACGACGGCGCCGATACCGCCGCCAGCATGGGGATGCCCGCCATCACGGCCTTCTGCGCCAGCTCGAACGAGGCGCGCCCGGAGACGAGCAGGATCGTCCGCGACAGCGGCAGGTCGCCGTTCTGCAGTGCCCGCCCGACCAGCTTGTCCACCGCGTTGTGACGGCCCACGTCCTCGCGTATGTCCAGCAGCTCCCCGTCCTCCGTGAACAGGGCTGCCGCGTGCAGACCTCCGGTCCGGTCGAACACCCGCTGGGCCGCTCGCAGCCGCTCCGGAAGACTCGCCAGCAGCTCCGGGGTGACCCGCACCGGGGGAGTGTCGGCGATCGGAAAGCGGGCGGTCGTACGGACGGCGTCCAGGCTGGCCTTGCCGCACAGGCCGCACGAGGAGGACGTATAGACGTTCCGCTCCAGCGTGAAGTCCGGCAGGGCGACGCCCGGCGCGGTCCTGACGTCGACGACGTTGTAGGTGTTCGTGCCGTCTACGGTCGCCCCCGCACAGTAGACGATGTTCTGCAGATCGTATGCAGTCGCCAGTACACCCTCGCTCACCAGGAACCCCGCCGCCAGCGCGAAGTCGTCGCCCGGTGTGCGCATGGTGATCGCGAGCGGCTTGCCGTTCAGCCGGATCTCCAGGGGTTCCTCGGCGACGAGCGTGTCCGGCCGGGTGCTGACCGCCCCGTCCCGGATGCGGAGGACCTTGCGTCGTTCCGTGACTCGTCCCATGTCCTGATCAGCCCCGGTTCTGTACGTGCTGGTAGCCGAAACGGCCCTTGATGCAGAGATTGCCGTGGGTCACCGGGTTGTCGTGCGGCGGGGTGACCCTGACGGTCTCATTGTCCTGCACATGGGCCGTGAGGTTGCCGCCCGCTCCGGCTTGTACGACAGCGCACCCGTCGGGCAGGGCTCCATGCAGTTCCCGCGGCGCACGCGTCGAGTCGGGTGAGCGGCGCGTCAGGGCCGAGACGGTCGGCTTCGCCTCGTCCGTGATCCACTCGCATCCGGCAGCGACAGTATGGAGTCGGTCGCGGCAGGGTTCGCCTGTCGACCGTTGACCGCATTCCGCCTACCGTTCACCGCATACAGTCGACGCCGCACCTTCTCAACTCCCATGCTCCGCCGTACGGTCCGGCCCATGAGCAGCCCCCCTGTCGCGCCTGAGGGCTGGAGCCGCTGGCTCGTCCCGCCCGCCGCCCTCTCCGTCCACCTGTCCATCGGCCAGGCCTACGCCTGGAGCGTGTTCAAGCCGCCGCTCGAATCCGCCCTGCACCTCGACGGGACCCAGAGCGCGCTGCCCTTCCAGCTGGCGATCGTGATGCTCGGGCTGTCGGCCGCGTTCGGCGGCACCCTCGTCGAGCGCAACGGTCCGCGCTGGGCGATGACCGTATCCCTCGTCTGCTTCTCCTCCGGCTTCCTGCTCTCCGCGCTGGGCGCCGGGACCAAGCAGTACTGGTTGATCGTCCTCGGCTACGGCTTCGTCGGCGGGATCGGCCTGGGCATCGGGTACATCTCGCCCGTCTCCACCCTGATCAAGTGGTTCCCGGACAGGCCCGGCATGGCCACCGGCATCGCCATCATGGGCTTCGGCGGCGGCGCGCTGATCGCGTCGCCCTGGTCCGCGCAGATGCTCGCGTCCTTCGGCGGTGACAACGACGGCATCGCCCTCGCGTTCCTGGCGCACGGGCTGTCGTACGCCGTCTTCATGACCCTCGGCGTCCTCCTGGTCCGCGTGCCACGCACGGAGAGGCCGGTCCCCAGCGGGCCGAGCGCCTTCGAGGGAGTGCAGGTCTCGGCACGCAGCGCGGTGCGCACCCCGCAGTTCTGGTGCCTGTGGATCGTGCTCTGCATGAACGTGACCGCCGGCATCGGCATCCTGGAGAAGGCCGCACCGATGATCACGGACTTCTTCGTCGACAGCCCCGCACCGGTGTCGGCCTCCGCGGCCGCCGGGTTCGTCGCCCTGCTGTCCGCCGCCAACATGGCCGGCCGCATCGGGTGGTCGTCCACCTCCGACCTCATCGGCCGCAAGAACATCTACCGCCTCTACCTGGGCGTCGGTGCGCTGATGTACCTGCTCATCGCCCTGTTCGGTGACTCGTCCAAGCCGCTGTTCGTGCTGTGCGCGCTGGTGATCCTCTCCTTCTACGGCGGCGGCTTCGCGACCGTCCCCGCCTATCTGAAGGACCTGTTCGGCACCTACCAGGTCGGCGCCATCCACGGCCGGCTGCTCACCGCCTGGTCCACGGCCGGCGTGCTCGGGCCGCTGATCGTCAACTGGATCGCCGACCGGCAGAAGGAGGCCGGCAAGCACGGCTCGTCGCTGTACGGGCTGTCGTTCGGCATCATGATCGGCCTGCTCGTCGTCGGGTTCGTCGCCAACGAACTCGTCCGTCCCGTCCACACCCGCCATCACGTCCCCGCCCCGAGGGAGGCCGCAGATGCCCAGCGACAGCAGCCCGCCTAGCCGGCGGGGCCTGATCACGCTCGCCTGGCTGTGGGTCGGCGCACCCCTTGCATACGGGGTCTACGAACTCGTGCACAAGGCGACCCAGCTGTTCACGGGGTGAGTACTCGGGCGTCCGAGGGCCTGAGCGAAGCCGACAACCGAGGCAGCTGATTCCTGTGGCTTCACCTGCCGTCGTACTCGCGAGTCACTGTTCAGACTGGTGCATCCCGCTACGACGGAAACGAGGGACCCCCGCCATGAACGGCTCGCGCATCGCCGCCATCGGTCACTACCAGCCCGCCCGGGTGCTCACCAACGAGGACCTGGCGGGCCTGGTCGACACGAGCGACGAGTGGATCCGCAGCCGGGTCGGCATCAGGACCCGGCACATCGCCGGTCCCGACGAGCCGGTCGACGAACTGGCCGCGCACGCCGCGGCCAAGGCCCTCGCCGCCGCCGGTCTCACCCCCGGCGACATCGACCTGGTGCTGGTCGCCACCTCGACGGCGATCGACCGCTCCCCGAACACCGCCGCCCGGGTCGCGGCCCGGCTCGGCATCCCGCAGCCGGCCGCGATGGACATCAACGTGGTGTGCGCCGGGTTCACCCACGCGCTGGCCACGGCGGACCACACCGTCCGGGCCGGTGCGGCCGGCCGGGCGCTGGTCATCGGCGCCGACAAGATGTCCGACGTCACCGACTGGAGCGACCGCAGCACCTGTGTCCTCGTCGGCGACGGCGCCGGGGCCGCCGTCGTCGAGGCCTGCGCGCCGGGGCAGCAGCCGGGAATCGGGCCGGTGCTGTGGGGGTCGGTGCCGGAGATGGGGCACGCGGTACGGATCGAGGGCACACCACCGCGGTTCGCACAGGAGGGACAGAGCGTCTACCGCTGGGCCACCACCCAGCTGCCCGCCATCGCCCAGCGCGCCTGCGAGAAGGCCGGCGTGTCCCCGGCGGACCTCGCGGGCGTCGTCCTGCACCAGGCGAACCTGCGCATCATCGAACCGCTGGCGGAGAAGCTGGGTGCCGTCAACGCGGTGGTCGCCCGCGATGTCACCGAATCCGGCAACACCTCGGCGGCCAGTGTCCCGCTCGCCTTCTCCAAGCTGATCGAGCAGGGAGCGCTCAGCACGGGCGACCCGGTGCTGCTGTTCGGCTTCGGCGGCAACCTGTCGTACGCCGGGCAGGTCGTACGCTGCCCTTGAGCGGGCGTGGTCGGTACACCTGGCGGGATTCTGTATACCGGCAGCCTGGATCTTGTAGACCATAGACTGCAGACAAAAGACACGATATCGAGCTCATCGATACCGAGCGTCCAGGGTTCACGCGCCAGCGCTGCCCAGGAGGGGGACCGCGATGTTGTCGGCCGGACTACCGCAGGGATCGATGCCGAAGCTGGAACGTCCCGGACCGCTGCGCGAGCGCGTCTACGAGGCGCTGCTGGACCTCATCACCACCCGCGCCCTGCACCCCGGCCAGCATCTGGTCGAGAGCGAACTCGCCGGGTACCTCGGCGTCTCCCGGCAGCCGGTGCGCGAGGCGCTGCAGCGGCTCAACACCGAGGGCTGGGTCGATCTGCGGCCCGCGCAGGGCGCGTTCGTGCACGAGCCGACCGAGGAGGAGGCCGACCAGCTGCTCACGGTCCGCACCCTGTTGGAGGCGGAGGCGGCCAGGCTGGCGGCCCTCAACGCCGGCGAGGAGGGGGTCGAGGCCCTCTTCGACATCGTGAAGGAGGGCCGGACGGCGGTCGCCGCCGACGATGTGACCCGTGCCGTGGCACTCAACGTGGCCTTCCACGCCAAGGTTATGGAGCTGGCCGGCAACGCGGTGCTCGCGGAGCTGGCCGCGCAGGTCGACCGTAGGGTCCGCTGGTACTACACCCCCGTGGCGCGGCTGCGCGGCGGGACTTCCTGGAGCGAACACTCGGACGTGGTCTTCGCGATCAAGGACGGGGACGCGGAACGGGCCGGCCGGCTGATGCGCGAGCACACCGAGCACACCCGGCACTCGTACCGCCACCGCGACGAGACCTGACCCGCCGCCGTCACGTCCCGGACGGACCGCGTCCGGCGTCACGCCGCCGCAGAACCGGGCTTCCGCCGCGCCGGCGGCTCACTGTTCGTACACAGGATATTGCATTCTGCATACAGTCGCCCCGGCCAGTGCTCTGGTTCAGCCCAGGTCGCCCTCCGTGCGGCGGATACGCAGGTGAAACGCACTCTGAAACCTTGGTATTGTTGTCCATGTCGCCGCGGGGAACACCCCCCGCAAGGCGGCACACACCTAGTCCGGGTGGCGGAATGGCAGACGCGCTAGCTTGAGGTGCTAGTGCCCTTTATCGGGCGTGGGGGTTCAAGTCCCCCCTCGGACACCAGCAGAAACCCCAGTTCACCTGGGGTTTTTTCTTTTTCTCCGGCTGTGGCGCGACCGACCACGTGATCAGCATCCTGGAGACCACGCGGGAATCTGCCGGCTCACGTCAGGGCCGTGGTCGAAGGGGCGCCGGAGGGTCGGCCGCGATCGCGGCCGGGTCCGGCTGGTAGCCCAGTCGTGCGGCGAGTACGGCCAGCTGGGTGCGGTTGGCGGTTCCGGTCTTCGTCCGCAGGTGTCGCAGGTACGTGTCGACGGTGTGCTCGCTGATGCCCAGTCGGCGGGCTATGCCCCGGTAGGTCTCCCCTCCCGACAGGAGGACCAGCACTTGCTGCTCCCGGGGGGTGAAGGCGTGCGGCGCCTCGGCGGCGTAGGCCATTGCGGACTCCTGGTGTCGGGTCGGGTGAACGCGCGAACGGTTGACGCCGGACGGGTCAGCCGCCCCAGGAGGTGTCCTCGCACCAGGGGAGGCCGGGATGGTGCGGGCCGTCCTGACCGTCGGGACCGTCGTCTTCGACGGCAGCTGCCCGGGCGATGAAGGAGGCCGCCCTCGGGCCCGGCGTCGCCGCGGCAGCCGTGCCGGCCGAACAGAGGGCGAGCAATCCGGCGGCCACGACGAGTCGGATGGGCAGGGACGATCGCGCCATGGTGGTTCTCCTGTTCTCCCGGACCTGTCGTCCGGGGCGCCGGTTGCGGACGGGCACCAGACTGCCCCGTCCCCGGTCCCGTGCGAGAGAGCGCTCCCCGTCAGGAAACCACCTGGCAGCAAGACGCCAGGCCCCATAAAGGACTTTTCATGACAAAGAGTGACGTCGCCGTATGTGGTCCCGTCCCCCGAGGAGCCGTCAGCGGGACAATCGGCGGACCGGTACCGGCGTTCTCCCCCAGGTCTCCCGGCAGCGCCCGAGCCCTGCCCCGGCAGCCCGCCCACAGGCTCCTCCCGGCGCGCCGACGTGCTGCGCGCCCCCCGGTGCCTAGGCTGATCGACTGAACCGTACGGCTCTGCGAAGGGCCTGACAGATCGGTTGGGGGGCAAGGCCATTGGTATCGAACGACACCCTGGATGACGTCCAGGGACTGCAGGACTCCGACATAGCCGTCTACGGCTGGGTGTTGGAGCACGGGACCGCCGACGTGGCTGCCATCGCCGCGGCCACCGGGATCAGCCCGCAGAGCGCTGCCGCCGGCATCAGGCGCCTGCTACGAGTCCGACTGCTCCAGGGCAGCCCGGACAGACCGCCCGGGATCTGCGCGGTGGCGCCCGAGACCGCCGCCGCCCAGCTCGCCTCGCCGTTGGAGGCGCAGATCCGCGATCGTCAGCGGCAATTAGCGGGCATCCAGCGCGAGTTGCACCGCTTCGCTCCGTCCTACGAGCGGCACCGTTCGCGTTTCGGAGCGGTGGAGGCCCTGGCGAACGTCCAGCTCGTGCGCGTCGCCCTCAACCAGGCGTCGGAGCACTGCCGAAAGGAGGTCCTGACCAGCCAGCCGGGCGGAGGCTCCCGGGCCTCCGAGGCGATGGAAGAGGCCCTGGTCCGCGACCGGGCGATGCTGGAACGCGGTATCCGGCTTCGCACCCTCTACCACCACACCGCCCGCTTCAACGGGCCCAGTCAGGCGTACGTCGCCGCGGCCTCCGCCCTGGGCGGGGAGTACCGCACGGTGCACGAGCTGTTCGGCCGCCTGATCGTCTTCGACCGCGAGACCGCGTTCATCCCGGCCCAGGACGGCAGCTGGGGGGCGATCGTGATTCGCGAGCCGTCCATCGTGGCCTATCTGTGCGAGGTCTTCGAGCAGAACTGGGACCGGGCCACACCCTTCACCACGGCCGTCGGCCGACAGCTCGTGGAGGTCTCCCGGGAGATCGACGAAACGATCGTCCGGCTGCTCGCCGCCGGCCTGAAGGACGAAGCGGTAGCCCGCCGTCTGGGCATGTCGCTGCGTACCGCCCGCCGTCACATCGCCGACATCATGGAGGAACTGGGCGCCGGGAGCCGGTTCCAGGCCGGGTTCCGCGCCTCGGCCCGGGGGCTGCTGGACGGAGCGCCGACCGAACTGGCCACCGCACCCTGAATCCTCCGACACGGCCCGGGGAACGGATGATCGTGACTGCCCCGGGCCGGCGACCGGAATGCCCGGGGCGGACGCCGCGCTACCCGGGACGGTCAGGGACGCACGGCCACCACAGGCACCGGGGGGCCATGAACACCGCGCCGTCGGCGGACGGAGAGATCCTGCCACGCGTGCTGGAACTGGCGCGGTTCCTCGACCTGCACCGCGGCGACGGCCCCGGCATCCTGTGGCCCCGAGGAGCAACCTCCGGTCCACGGCCGGCCGGACGCCGCTGCCGCCCTCACCGCGGCGGCCCGTGAGCTGGAACGGCTGACGGGCATGCCGGTGACCATCGGGACCCACCGAACGGACGAGGCGGGCACCCGGCCGATGCCCACCGGCTCCTCCCGCCATGTGCTGGTGCGGCACACGGCCGGGGCCGGATCCTGGACGCTGCTCGGCGGAGCCGGTACGGCCGCAGAGGACACTTCCGCTGTCGCCTGCGGTCCGAGGAGGTGCTCTGCGTGCCACCCGGCTGGCGGTGGCACGCCCACCTCACCCCGAACGCACGGCTGACGCTGGTCCGGCTCGGCCCGCCCGCTGCGCCCCGCCGGTGAGACGGTGGCCGTCGTCAGCCGACGACCGGCCCGGCCGCCGCCGTACAGGCGAACCGAGCGGCCATGAGGGCGGCCGGACGCCGTGTGTCATGACCGGAGCGCGGGCCGCCGGACGATCGGTCGCCGGGCGTCCGTTCCCGGGGCGTCGGCGCCGGGAGGAGGGGACGCACTCGTGTCCGGCCGGGCGGCGAGCAGCGCCAGCCGGCTGAACCCGGCCCGTGTGAGGACGTCCTGCAGTCGAGCGTCGGGCGTCCCGGTGGCGGCCAGCGTCTCGACCCCGATACCGAAGGCCCAGCGCGCCAGCAGCTCCACGCCCCGCGCCGCGAGCGCCGGAGCCGTTTCGCCCCGGGCGAGGACGGCTTGTATTTCGGCGTGGCCGGCCTCGGGATCCCGGTACTCCAGCGTCAGTTCGGCTGCCACCTCGCCCGCGGCGCCCTCGACGAGCACGTCCGCGCGCTCACCGGCCAGCCAACGGGCCGGTGCGTGGGCGCAGTGCAGCGCGAGGGCGGCCCGGTCCTGCGGTGCGCCCGGTGTTCCGGCCGGGGTGTGGCCCCGTAGCGCGGCGAGGGTGGCGACATCGTCCGGGCCGACCGGGCGCAGGGTGACCACCGCATCGGTCAGTGCGCCTGCCGGAAGGTCCGGCAGCAGCCGGGGGGTGCGGGCGTCGTCGTCGGCCGGCAGCCGGGACCACAGGGTGGCGGAGTGCCGCTCGGAGCCGGCTCCCGGCAGGACGCTGCGGAGTTCCCCTTCCCGGCGGAAGCCGGCGGCCAGCGCCACCCGCTGGCTGCGGACGTTCTCTCCTCTGATGAACATCTCGACCCGGTGGAGGCCCCGGGCGAAGCACACATCGGTCAGAGCCCGGGTGAGCGTCGTCGCCACCCCGCGGCCTCGGGCGGCCGGGGCGACCCAGAAGCCCAGTTCGGCGCTGGAGCGGCGGCGGGTGACGTGGATGACGGCACCGGCCAGCAACTCGTCGCCGGCCGGGTCGGCGACCGCGTAACCGAGTCGGTCGGGATTCCGCCGGGCGCGGGACGCTGATGAGCCCACCCAGGAACGCATGGTCTCGGTGGTGATGACGCCCGGGTTGCCGGACATGAAGCGCAGGGTGTCGGGATCGTTGCCGTTGGCCACGAGGACCGGCACGTCCGAGTCCCGGTAGGGGCGCAGACGCAGCCCGCGGGCGTCGAAGGCGCTGGGGAACTCCATGGTCGCTCCGATTCTTCTAGGGAAGTGGATGCCGGGCCAGGCATTCGGGGGCCCCACCGGTGATCCGCCACAGTGCGACCCGTGGCAGGCCGCACGGACGCCCTGGGAGGGCGTACCGGTCGGCCGCGTCGCCGACCCGGCCGATGGGTGTGGCCAGCCGCCAGTGCCGTGCGGCCGAGCGTGCGCTGTGCAGCCGGCTCGTGAGCGCCGCCAGTGGCACGCGCCAGCCGCCCGCAACCAGCTGCGCCAGGCGTCGTTCGAGCGGGACGGTGATGTCGCCGCGCCACACGACCATGTCGACGCGCTCGGTGCGGCCTTCGATGACGGTGCTGCCGAGTGGCCGCAGGCCGTCGTCGGCCAGGGGGCCCACGACCGGACCCCGACGGTCCAGGAACGCGTCGAGGGTGAGGGACGGGGTGCCGCGCGGGCGCAGCAGCGTGACGGCCGCCAGGCCGTCGAGACCGTGGAGCGGGGGGCAGCCGCCGCTCACCACCCGGTGGTGGGGCACGGTGGTGTCACCGCCGCAGTCCCGGGGAGGTCTCAAGGCCGGTCGGTGGCGGTCGACGGCCGCCCGCACGTCATCGGTCACGCGGGGCGGACCTGCGAGGAACAGGCGGGCGTTGGCGCCCGGGTACCCCCGCTCGATCACCTCGCGCACGTCCGCCGGGGTGATCCGGCCGACGGACCGCGTGGTGGTGCGGCCGATGGCGTCCAGACCCGGTTCGTCGGCCGCTGCGGCGGCGAGCACCGGCCCGAGCCGCAGCAGGGGCCGGTGATCCATGCGGCGGGTCTCCAGGAGCACCGCATGACGTTCGCCTTCGAAGACGTCCGGGGTGGCATGGGTCGTGTGCCCCGACGCGATGTCGAGGAGGCGGCGCACCAGCCGTCCCGCGTCGTCCGGATCGCCCGTGCCCCGGAACGTGGTCCGGTCGATGCCGGTCACGGCGTCCAGGGGGATGCCGCCGGTGCCGGCGGCCGGTGCGGCGAGCACCTGGAGGTGCTCGGCCAGGTGGGCGGTGCCCTCGCGGTCCGCCGGGTCGTCGCGGGAGCCGCAGCCCACCACGAGGGCGGCGCCGACCGAGTGGGCCCACGGCAGGACCTCCCACTCGACGCGGAGCCCACCGGAGTCGAAGGCGAGACCCCGGGCGGCCGAGGCCGCTTCCGTGTCGTTCACTGGATCTCCTCGTACGCCGCAACGAGTTGCCGTCGGTGTCGCCCGTCGAAAGGGCCGACCGCCGCGACCGCCGGGGGAAGCGGGACGAAGGACAGGCCCGGCAGGACGTCGAGGTCCGCCACTGCCGCCAGCCGCGCCCGGATGCCGCGCCGCCCGAGCACGTACCGGCGGAGTTCGTCGGCGGGGCCGAACGGGCCGTCGAGTTCGGCGAGCAGCCCGGCCCGGCACCGCCACCGCGCCAAGCGCGTCTCCTCGGGCCCGACGGCGTCCGCCAGCTGACGGAGGGTTGCCGCCAGCACGCGCACGGCCGCCGCGGCGTCCTGCGGCGCCACCGTGGCGGTGGCGTCGATCGAGGCGCAGCCGTGCTGCTGCGCGCATGCGGCGGTGAACCCGTAGGCGAGGTGGTTGCGGTGGCGCAGCTCGCGGTGAAGCCGTCCGTCGGTGCCGTTGCCCAGCACCTCGACCACGAGGTCGAGGACCCCGGATGGCGGGGCCTGCACGGGAAGACGCACCGCGACCCTCGCATCGCTGTCGGCACGCACGGCGATGTCGAGTCCGCCGCGCCACCGGGGTGCGTCGGTGTCGGCGTCGGCACGGTGCTCCGCCCCGGGCGACGGCTCGCCGCCGCCGCCCGGCGCTGTGGTGGCGTCGTACACCTGCGCCCGGGACACCAGCAGGTCGACCGACCGGGCCACGTCGGCGGGCGTCACCGCGGCCACCGTGTCGCGGGTGATCCCCCGGTCGTGGGGGAGGGTTCCCCAGGAGGCCCGTTCGAGTTGGCTCTTGACGTGGGCCAGCATGGTCGCACCGTGTCCCTCGGCCGCTGCCACCAGCCGTGCCCGGAGGCTTGAGAGGAGTTCCTCCCCCGCCGCTCCGGAGGGCAGCCGGGTGCGTCGTACGTCGTCGACGATCCGGGCCAGCTCGGCGGGCTCGTGCGACCAGTACGCGAAGGACGAGCTGTGTCCGTCCAGGCGGTGCCGCGTGCGCCAGCCTTCGGCCGCGGCGCGCGCCGCGGCACCGCGGCACCGTGGTTCGTTCAGCACGGCGGCAAGCAGAGCGGCCAGGCCCGCCTTGTCCGGCGGGTCGTCGAGGTGCCCGGCGGGGAGGTCCACGATGACCGCCCCGCCGGGGCGGGAGGGGGCTGTGTCACCGGCTCGGACGGCGGTGGGCGCGCCAGGCAGGACGGTGGTCACCGGGCGCCTCCGCCGGTCGGCAACGGCACCGGGGACGGCACCGTCGTCCGGGGCGGGCCGTCGGCTCTCAGCGCCCGCCATGCCCACGGGGCCGCGGTCGCGCCGGCCAGGACACCGCCGACGGCCACCACGGCCAGCACCGGCAGCCACTGGGTCAGCAGCGCCGCGGTGCCGAGGCCGGCGAGCTGCCACACCGCTTTCCAGGCTCGGCGGACGGCGGTGACGCGCCCTCGGTAGTGCCGGTCCGGACGCTGCTGGCAGTGCATGGTCGGTCCGATGACGATCAGATACGCGTGCACGCCCAGAAGCAGTCCGGCGAGTACCACGCACCACGTCCCGCCGTCGGCCGCGAGCCAGGCCACCGCGAGGGCCACCGGCGCGGTGCCCAGGACCGCGGTCATGAACAAGGACGCGGCCGGCACGTCGCGGCGGACCCGAGCGAGCACCAGGGTCACCGCGAGGCTGCCCAGACCGGCGCCGAGCCCGAACAGCCCGGGGGCCTGCTTGAGCGCGGTCGCGCCGAAGTGCATCAGGACCAGTTCGCTCGCTGCGCCGAAGCACAGGTTCCAGGGCGCCTCGGCGGCCACGGTCGCCCGCAGCACCGGGTCGGTGCGGACGGCGGCCAGCCCCTGCCAGAGCTGCTTGCGGACCTGCCCGCGCCCGGGTGCCTCATCGCCGGCGCCGCCGGGTGCCTTCGGCAGCATGCACGCGGCCGCCACGAGGTAGGACAGCGCGTTGATCCACACGACCACGGTGATCGAGGAGTGCGTCAGCAGTGCGGTGCCGAGCAGCGGTCCGATGGTCACGGCTGCCCCGGCCGACGCGTTGAGCAGGGAGTTGGCGGCCAGCAGACGACCGGTGGGCACCACGTCGGGGAGCATCCCCATGAACGCGGGGATGCTCAGCGCCGCGAGCACCTGGAGCACGGCGAGGTGCGGGTAGACCCAGCCCAGCCGGTGCGGGCCGACGCTGAGCGCCAGCGAGGCCGCCACCACGAAGGAGGAGAGGTCGACGGCGATCACCAGGCGGCGGCGGTCGAACCGGTCAGCGAGCACACCCGCGAAGGGAGCGCAGACGATCTGGGGTACGAAGTTCATCCCGAGGGCGAGGAGCCCCGCGACGGTCGATCCCGAGACCTGCCGGATCCACAGGGGGAGCGCCAGGTACTGGATGTAGCCGCCCAGCAGCGACAGGGATCGCCCGGACCAGATCAGCAGGAACGCGCCGCCCAGCCGCTCGGGGCGGGAAGCACTACCCATCGGCCCGGCCGTCCCTCTCCGCCGCCCAGGCGCGCTGGGACTTACTGGTGCGATCCCGGGGCACGCCGAGCCGTACGTCCAGCTGCCGGGCCAGCTGGTCGAGCCCGGCCAGCACGACCGGAAGCGAGGAGTTGACCTCGATCTCGACACAGTCGTAGCGGCGGCGCTCGGCGCGGGGGGTCGCAGGGTCACCGAACTCGACCTGGTCCAGACTGCAGCAGACCTCCGTGCCGTCGGCGGTGCGCCCGTACCACTTGTACCGCCGCTGGACGGCGACACCGGCCGGCTGCAGGGCCCCGGCGAACAGGCCGAGCCTCCCCGCGTGGGCGACGGGCAGTACCGAGCCGTCGTGGATGCGGGAGCCGACCTCCCGGTGCGGTACGCGCTGGCGCACCTCGAGGCCGTCGCGCCAACCGCGGCGGTGGATCGTCTGCTTGAACACGACGACGCAGGTCTCGGACGGTGCACCGCTGTTGACGACGATGCTCAAGGAGTGGCCGGCGCGGGCGAGGCTGCCCGAGGTGTCATCGAGGTAGAGCACCGACTGCAGGTGGTCCTGCGGCTCGACGGCCGCGTCGACGAGCTCGGCGAACATCGCCGCCTCGACGAAGGCCGCCGGATCCGCAGCGGCGGCCGTGGGGAGTTGCCACTTGCACTCGTGCTCCACGCCGATGTGGATGTCGTCGTCGCAGAGGGGCGTAGCTGCCGCTGCCGTCTCCATTGGTTGACTCGCCTTTCAACAGGTCGGGGTGACCGTCGGCTGCGGCATGGTGAACACGTCGACATCGACGGGACTGCGCAGGGCCAGGGCGCTCATCGCGGCCCGGCGGATCTCCACCGCGCACGAGCGCGGCGGCCGGAAGTGTCCGGACTTCAGGTTGGCGGTGACGAAGAGGTGCTCCGGGGACCCCGCCACCACCAGTTCCCCGGCAGCCCTGACCCTGAGCCGGTCGGGGACGAGCATGGGGTGCACGACGCGGGCCTCCTCGACGCGGCGGCCCGGTGCCCAGCCGAACATCATGTCCGCGAGCCGGTGAGGCTGCGGCCACACCCACAGGGCGCCCGCGTCGTCGACCGCGTAGAGGTAGGAAGCCCCGACGGTGAGCAGCGCGAGTGCCTGGCCGCGGTCCCGGAGCCGAACGGCACGCAGGCCCGTGCCTTCCAGGGAACGCCGGTACCGCGACTCGAAGAAACGGCGGTCGAACTCGATCACCGTCGGATCCACGGACACCGTTCGATGGAACTGCTGCGCCGGAGCCGGGGGTCCGGCTGCGTCGAACCGGCTCTGGATGGCGGGTACCAGCTCGCCGATCCGGCTTCGCACGGGGGCGCAGCCGAGGTCCCGGGCGAGCAGTGTCCGCATCGAGATCAGTTCCTCGTACAGCAGGAAGGTGACGGCCTGCGAGTCGGGCCCGTAACGGGCCGACGCGGCCTCACGCACCCGGGCGAAGCGTTCCACCACCGGATGGGGGTCCGACCGGACCGGCATCGTTCGTCCTCTCTCCGTAGCCTGTCGTCGTCCGGCACCGTCGTCCGGCACCGTCGTCCGGCACCGGCGGCCGTCGCCAACGGCCGGAGCCGGGGCGGTGGCGCGGACGGGCCGCGCCACCACCCGCGGCCGCACTCAGCTGTAGTCGGAGAAGGTGGCCTGGGTCATCGACAGGGCCTCGGTCCCGTACTCGGTGGCGTCGAGCTCCACCAGGTCCTGCACGATCGCGTCGACGCGGAGCAGCTCGTTGCTGGTGATCTCGCTCATGGCGTTCTCCCTCGGTCTCGGTTTCTTCGCCCGCAGTGTCGTCTGCCGGCACGAGGAACTCTGCCGAACCGCCGGACCGCGGCCCAGTCACGTCTTCACGGGGGGCGCGCTCCAGGTCACGGACACGCGTGACCGCCCCCACGGGATGTCCGGCCCCGACGGCCGATGCCCGCGGTGAGACCGCTGCCGCCGCCGTCCCCCGGTCCGTTCGCCGCGGGCCCCACGTGATCTGATCCACTCCCCGTCAGGGGCGTACCGCGCCGCGGGTGGTGTGTTCCGTAGGCGTCCCAGGCGAGGCGTGTGTGTCGTTCCAGGTCCAACGTGTTGTCGCCCGTGCCGGGTTCAGGGGCGGAGTGCGTAGCAGCGCAGTACGTCGAGATCGGCGGTGCGTACGAGGGACCAGCCCGCGGTGAGCGTCTCGGCCTCGGCGGCGGTGATCCCGAGGTGCCTGCGGGGGTCGTTGTCCTCGCGGCGGCCGGCTGGTTCGGTGACGACCCGGAAGGTCCCGTCGGGTGCCAGGACCTTCCGGACGCGGTCGAGGAAGGCCGGCTTGTCGTCCATCCACCGATAGACCAGGCGGCAGGTGACGACCGCGTACGAGCGTTCCGGCAGGGCGTTGAGGTCGTCGGCGGCGAAGTCCATCAGATGCCAGGTCGGCCCTTCGCCGTGCTGGTGGCTCCGGGCTTTCCGGGCTGCCGCGGCGAGGGCGCCGGGAGAGAAGTCGATGCCGGTGGTGCGGTAACCGAGCTGGTGGAGGTGGTGGGCGAGGGCGCCGTCGCCCGTGCCGATGTCGAGGGCCGGGCGTCCACGGCCGGGGCCGACGTGATCCGCCAGAAGCGTGGCCTCGGCGCTGCTGACTTCCCGGTACCGGCGTCCGCCGGCCCAGAGCGGCTCCCAGTAGTCGGCGGTGGCAGGGGTGCTCGTCATGCGGCTCCTTCGAGAGCGGGCGGGACAGCCGAGGCCGTGGTCCCGCTGGGCATTGGCCGAGGTTTCGGACGGAGCGCAGCAGCCGATGCAGGATGCCTGGCGCGCCGCCTTCTGCCGCGAGCTCGCGTACAACGACCCCTGCGCCACCCCCGCCACCCGGACCGGGAGCCGCGCCGATTACCACACCTCCCGGAATCGGCGGGCCATGGGTCTGGGACCGCCGGCCCTGACGGCGTCGCGCGTTTTCATGGGCGGCGGACGAGGAGCGACTCCGATGGGTGGGCGATGTGCCGCCGTCATGCTCGGCGTCTCGCCCCGGCCGTTGCGCCCGGCGCCCGAGGTGAACCCGCCCCTGCGCGACCACGGCCGTATCGTCGGCCATCCTGGGCGTGGCCGTCACCGCCGTGGCTCAGTGTGCGACCAGCCGCTCGCTCATCCACTGCAGCATCGACGGGATCTCCCTCTGCCAGGTGTGGAAGTTGTGCCCGCCGCTCGGAAGGATGATCGAGGAAATCCTGGTCACGTTCGTGTCCTGCACGCTCTTGATGAACTTGAGCGTGTCCTTGTAGTTGTGCTCACCGACCTTGCTGCTGGTGACGAGCAGCGACGTCTCGGGCGCCGTCAGGTGCTTGAGGTCCCAGAAGAGGTCGGCACGATTCCGCAGGTTCTCGTTCCCGCGGAAGAGGTCACCGGTGGTGGGGTCGATCGGCGCCTTGTAGTACGGCGACAGGCCCGCGGCGGCCGCGTACGAAGCCGGGTGGTGCATGGCGATCTTCAGCGCGCAGTAACCGCCGGTCGAGTCGCCGACGATGCCCCAGCCGGCGGGCGTCTTGTCGACCCGGTAGTGAGCCACCACCGAGTCGCGCAGGTCCTTGGCGAAGAAGGTCTCGGTCTGCGGGCCGCCGGGAACGTCCACGCACTCGGTGTCCCGCGGCGGCGCCACGGTCGGCCGCAGCATCACCAGGATCATCGGCTGCATCTTCCCCTGCCGGGCCAGCTGCTGCGCCGTGGTGGGGTAGTGCAGCTTGTCCACCAGCGCCTGAGCCGTGCCGGGGTATCCCGTGAGGACGACGGACACCGGGAACTTCCGCGCGCGGTTCTGCGGCTGGAAGTACTCCGGGGGCAGGTACACGAACGCCGGCGTGGCGATGTGGGTCGTACGGCCGATGATGTCGACCTTCTGGACCTGCCCGGCCACCTGCGGCAGCGGGCTGCTCGCGCCGATGACGCGGGAGGCGGAGACCACGTGGACGGGGCTGCTGCCCTCCGCCATGTGGTCGACGACCACGCCCTGGCCGTTCTCCTGGCCGAACAGGTCGGCCCAGCTGGCGTAGAAACCGAAGGCCTGGTTGGCGTAGAGGCCCACGGAGGCGAAGAGCGCCAGCTGTGTGCCGAGGAGCAGGCCGACCCGGCCGCTGATGGCCCGCCAGCTCTGCCGGGCGAGCCGCGGCCACAGCCACACCGTGCCGACGAACAGCACGACGGCGAGGACGATCGCCAGCACCAGCACTTTGTTGCTCGTGAGACCCATGGGCTGTTTCCTGCCTGCGTTTCCGCCCGGCACCCGCCCGCGCTTTGTTGCGAGGGCTTGCCCGGGGCTTTCCTTGGCCTGTGACCCGGCCTTCCGATGGGGCGAGGTTCCGACCCGGTCCAGCCGCAGCGCCTGCTGAGGTGTCCGCGCTCCGAGGCCGAAAGAGTGCTGCGGCTGCGAAGCACACTGATTTCTGTCCGGTTCAGCTTCCGGCCGGCGGCTGGATGTAGTCCTCCAGGCGGGCCACCGCGAAGCCTTGTTCCCGGATCCGCTTGAGCAGATGGGCGAACATCTCCGTCATGGTGGCGCCCTTGAGCTCCGCGGGGCCGCGGAAATGGGCGAGGATGATGTCGCCGGGACGCAGCCTCTTGCCTGGCTCTTGGTACTGCATATCGCGTATCTGCATGGACTCGCGCCACCAGACGATCGCTCGCGGCCCGCACTCTCCCACCGCGATCCTGGTGTTGTTGTTGTACGCCCCGTAAGGCGGCCGGAAGAGGAACGGGGCGGTGCCGAACTGCTGGGTGAGGATCCTTTGGTCGCCGCACACCTCTTGCTTCTGGCGGACCAGTGGGATGGTGTTCATCGCGGGATGGTGCAGGGTGTGGTTCTGGATGTGGTTGCCCATCGCCTGTAGTGCCTTGAAGTACCCGTAGTCCGACTTGATGGCGTCGTTCATCAGGAACATCGTGATCGGGATCTTCAGGTCCCGCATCATCTCGATGAACCTGGGGTCCTTCTCCAGTCCGTCGTCGACGGTGATGAAGACGACCTTCTGGGATGTCGGTATGTGTGTGAGGACCGGAACCGGGCCGGTCGGGGACAGCTTGACGGGTTTGTCCGCCGGGGGCTCGGGAGCCGCGGACAGCGGCGTCAGGCCCCACTTGTGCCAGGCGGCAGGCTCAGCCGTGACGTGCGACGCGGTCCCGGGCACGCTGCCGGCGGTGGCGGACGCCGACGAGGTGGCCGCCGGACCGGCTGCGTCGCCGCCGCTCATGCCGCAGCCGCCTGCGGACAGGGCCAGGAGCACGCCGGCCAGCGGGGCGTAGAACCTGCCACCGCCCATGTCGCGTCGCTTCACCGTACCGGTCTCCTGACTGCAGAACCACTGACCTTGACCCTGGTGGGAAGGTAGCCCCGCCATGAAAGGCGAAGTTCAGCGCAGGGTGAGAATATGGCCAAAGCTGACACCGCCGGTGCGGCGGGTGAAGGAGTTTCGCGCAGCTGCTTGGCGCCCGAGGTCTTCTGCCGCGCCGGCTGCCGGAGCCGTGCAGACCGGCTTGGGTGCGCGGGGGCTCTTGTCTCGGTCCTGGCGGCCCGCGCAGCGGAGCGTGGACGATGACGAGCGCTTTGTCGGGCACACCGGTTGGTCAAGCATGCGCGGTGGAGGACGGGGGCCCGGCGGTGACGTTCAGCAAGAAGGTGGACCGGATCACAAAGATCCCACAAGGACCGCCCCTACGGTGCCCGGCGGAAGCCGGCAACGAGGGGGAGCACCGTGGATCGTTCACGTCGTCTGGGCGGACGCTACCGTCTTGAACAGGTCCTGGGGCATGGGGGGATGGCCGAAGTATGGCTGGCGTACGATCTGCTGCTGTTCCGCCCGGTCGCGGTGAAGGCGCTCCGGCCGGAACTGGCGGCCGATGCCGAACACTGGGCGCGTTTCCGCCGTGAGGTCGTCTCGACGGCCCTGCTGGGCCACCCGTCCGTCGTCGCCGTCCACGACGCGGGAGAGGACACGATCGACGGCCACCTCGTGCCGTACCTCGTGATGGAGTACGTCAAGGGCACCACGCTCCTCCAATTCGCGCGCGAGGCACGGATCGCCGGACCCGAGCACGCCCTGGAACTCACCGCCGGCGTGCTGGAGGCGCTCGGTCACGCCCACCGCCACGGCATCGTCCACCGGGACATCAAACCGGCGAACGTCATGCTCTCCCACGAGGGCACCGTGAAGGTGACGGATTTCGGCATCGCCCGCTCGGTGGATCGGGCGGGTACGACCCTCACCCGCACCTCGGCGGTGGTGGGCACGGCCGCGTACCTCTCGCCGGAACAGGCCCGGGGCGAGCAGGTGGACGTCCGCACCGACCTGTACTCGACCGGCTGCCTGCTGTACGAACTGCTCACCGCCGCCCCCCGTTCACCGGTGACACCCCGCTGGCCGTGGCCATGAAGCATCTCTCGGAACCACCGGTGCCTCCCTCTGCGCACGCCCCGCAGCTGCCTGCCGCCTACGACACCCTGGTGCTGCGCGCGCTGGCCAAGGACCGTGCGGACCGGTACCAGACCGCCGAAGAGATGCGCGACGCCATCGGGAAGGTACTGGCGGGCCGTGCCACAGCGGTCACCTCGCCGCCGGCGGATCCACCTGCGACGGTTCGGCACACCCGGCTGCCGCCGCCCCGGGATCCGCTGAAGGAACGCCCCGTGCGCCGACGGCGCATCCGCCGGCCACTCCAGGCGATGGCGGTGCTGCTGGCGGCCGCCGTGGGCACCTACGTGATCGCCGGCCTCCCACTCCCTTGCTCGTCCCCGGGTCGCGGCACCCTCGCTGATCGGCGAGACGATGAACGAAGCCCGATCGAGCGCGCAGGCGGTCGGCGTACGCGTCCAGCCCGTCCGGCACCGGGAGTGCCCTCACCCGGGCACGCCCGTCGGCCGAGTGTGTGAGCAGACCCCCTCGCCCGGCAGCGAGGTGCCGCGTCACACCATCCTGCGGGTCACTCTGTCGCGGAGCGGGTGAGGCAGTCCGCTTCGATGCCGCCGCGTCGGACTCTTCGCCGGCTCCGCGATCCACGGACTCGTGCGGTTCCCCCTGGGGCGGCTGCTGTCCCGGGTCGAGCCCCGTCAAGCGGTCGCTGACCGTGCTGTCGGACATGGGCCTCGCTTCCCGAAGGGCTTGAGGAGTGAAGTCCCCGGCCGGACAGGCCGATGCCCGGGAATCGCGGTGGTCTCCGTGGTCCCGTTGCGCGCTTCATCGAACCGGTTCGCAGGAACCTAGCAGCGAGGAAAGCTCTCAGCAACACACTCCGACGCGAGCGGAGACCGCGGATCAGCGGGGTGACAGGAGTGCTTCGGAGAAGTTTCGCCGCAGGCGTTGACAGCCCTCTGGGTCGTTTCTATCTTCACTCACCGAACCGGTTCGATGACCGGCGACCGACTTTTCCACCGCAGTACCCACTCCAGTACCCACGCGACCGGACGTCCGCTTTCCACGGGGGGAGCGGATCGGTTCGAGCAAGGAGTCGCCGTGAACATCGGTGAGATCGCCCGGCGAGCCGGTGTCTCGCGCTCCACCGTCTCGTACGCGCTGAGCGGCAAACGCCCGGTGTCGGACGACACGCGCCGGAAGATCCAGGAGGTCATCGACGAGCTGGGCTACCGCCCGAACGCCAGCGCGCGGGCCCTCGCCAACGGCCGGACCAGCACGATCGGCCTGGTCTTCCCGCCGGCGGGCAACCATTACACGGGCATGCAACTGGACTTCATCGGCAGCGTGGTGGAGGCCGCCGCGGCATACGACTACGACGTGCTGCTGTCGCCCAGCGGCGTGGACAGTGACCGGTCCTTTCAGCGGTTGCTGGCGGAGCGGCGCGTCGACGGGGCGATCCTGATGGAGATCAGGCTGGAGGACGACCGGGTGGATCACCTGGCCGCCCTGGACTTCCCCGCCGTCGCCATCGGCCGTACCGCCCGTCCGGAACGCGGCTGGTGGGTCGGCCTGGACCACACCGCGCTGGCGGCGGCGTGCGCGCACCACCTGGCGGACCTCGGCCACCGCAGGGTCGCGTTCGTCAACCGGCCCGAGCAGTTGCTGCGGGCCGGGTACGAGTCCGCGCACCGGGGGCTGGAGGGCTTCACCAAGGCCGCGGCCGAGCGCGGGCTGACGGTGCGGACCTACTGCTGCGGGGACGACGCCGCCTCCGGCCAGGCATGTCTGGAGCGGATCCTGCACGACGACCCGGCCACCACCGGCCTGGTCACACTGAACGAGGCCGCGCTCGGCGGTCTCTACCGGGGGCTCGCCCGGGCGGGCCGCCATGTGCCGCGCGACTTCTCCGTCACCGGAGTCGTGGCCGGCCGCTGGGCGGAGACGGTGACCCCGCAGCTCACCGCGGCCGACGTACCGGCGGAGGAGATGGGCCGGCGCGCCGTCGAACTGCTGGTGGAGCGGCTCGGCCGTCCCGGCGCTCCGCCCCGGCACCATCTCCTGGCGCCGCCGATCTCCCTGCGGGCGAGTACCGGGCCCGCGCACGCCACGCCCACCACGGGCGACGGTCCCGCCCGCGCCCTCTGACCCCTCCTCACACACCGCCCCCCCACCCGACGCCGAACCGCTCGGCGGTGCCGTTCTCCGTGCCCGTCTGTCCTCACCACCCGTGCCCTCGGCACCCGCATGTCCGGAACAGAACAAGGGAACCTCAATGAACCGCTTCTCAAGACACCGCCGTCTGACCGCCGCAGCCCTGACCGTCCTGACCGTGGCCGCCGGTGCCACCGGCTGCTCCTCCGGCTCGGGCAGCGGCGGCACCAAGAGCGCGGGCAGCGGCACGTACACCGTCTGGGACCCCTACCCGCAGTTCGACAGGAGCTCGGCCTGGGCGCACCTGCTGGACGTCTGCGGCCAGGGTGCCGGCGTGAAGATCAAGCGGACGGCGTTCGACACGAGCGACCTGGCGAACAAGGCGCTGCTCGCGGCGCAGCAGGGCAACTCCCCGGACGTGATGATCGTCGACAATCCCGTGGTGCCGACCCTGTCGGAGGCCGGTGCGCTCACCACGAACGACGACATCGAACTGGACACCTCGAAGGTGGATCCCAACCTGCTCGCGGCCGGCCAGTCCGGCGGCAAGACCTACGGCACGCCCATCGGCGCCAACACCCTCGCCCTCTACTACAACAAGAAGGTCCTCAAGGCCGCCGGCGTCGACGTCTCCTCGGTCAAGGACTGGACGTCGCTGACGGCGGCGCTGGCGAAGGTCAAGGCGGCGGGCAAGAAGGGCATCACCTTCGCGGCGATCGGCACGGAGGAGGGCAGCTTCCAGTTCCTGCCCTGGTTCTGGGGCTCGGGTGCGAAGCTGACCCAGCTCGACTCGCCCCAGGGCGTCTCGGCGTTGTCGCTGTGGACGGACTGGCTGAAGCAGGGGTACGCCCCCAACTCGGTCATCAACAACACCCAGACCACCAGCTGGCAGGAGTTCGCCGGCGGCGACTACGCCTTCGCCGAGAACGGCACCTGGCAGCTCGCGAACGCCCGCAAGAGCGGCCTCGACTACGGCGTGCTGACCATTCCCGGCGCGAACGGAGGCAACGCCTCGGCCCCGACCGGCGGCGAGTTCGTGACCGTCCCGGTCCAGAAGGACACCGGCCGCTACGCCACCTCCCAGAAGCTGGTGTCCTGTCTGACCAGCGACCAGAACCTGAACGTCACCGACAAGACACTGTCGTACGTGGCCCCCACCGGTGCCGTCCAGGACAAGCAGGTGGCGGCGAACGCCGAGCTGAAGCCGTGGGTGGACGCGGTCAAGGCGGCCAAGGGCCGCACCAGTGACGGCCTGGGCACCAAGTACCCCAAGATCTCCGAGCAGATGTGGAAGGCCGTCCAGTCCGCCCTCAGCGGGTCCAAGTCGCCCAAGGACGCGCTGTCCGCGGCCCAGTCCGCCGTCAAGTAGCCGGAGCACAAGGGTCGTCCATGAACCACACGACACAGACGCCGGCCCACCGGTCCGTGCGCGTCCGGAACGGGGCGGGCACCGCCGCCCCGCCCCCGGCTCACCGGGGGAAGCGCCGCCGGCCCCCCTCCACGCGGTGGTCCGCCTGGGCCTTCCTCACCCCGGTGATCCTCTACCTCGCCCTCTTCTACGCCTATCCGTTGTACCGCAACGTCGACCTGAGCCTGCGCAACTACACCGTGCGCTCCTTCGTCCAGGGCGACGCGCCGTTCACGGGCCTGGCGAACTACCGCACCGTCTTCGCCGACCCGGCCTTCGCCCCGGCCCTGCTCCACACCGCGGTGTTCACCGCCGTGTGCCTGGTCTTCCAGTACGCCATCGGGCTGGCCCTCGCCGTCTTCTTCAACCAGAACTTCCGGCTGTCCGTCACCTTGCGGGCGCTGTTCCTGGTGCCCTGGCTGCTGCCGCTGATCGTGTCGGCGTCCACCTGGTCGTGGATGCTCAACAGCGACTCCGGCATCGTCAACGCCGCCCTGCACGTCATCGGCGTCGGGCCGGTGAACTGGCTGACCTCACCCTCCTGGTCGCTGGTCTCCGTGATCATCGCGAACATCTGGATCGGCATCCCGTTCAACCTGGTCGTGCTCTACAGCGGCCTGCAGTCCATCCCGGCCGGCCTCTACGAGGCCGCGGCGCTCGACGGGGCGGGTGCGTGGCGCCGGTTCTGGAGCATCACCTTCCCGCTGCTGCGCCCGGTGTCCGCGATCACCCTGCTGCTGGGGCTGGTGTACACGCTCAAGGTCTTCGACATCATCTGGATCATGACCAAGGGCGGCCCGGCGGACTCGTCCACCACCTTCGCCACCTGGTCCTACCAGCTCGGGTTCGGCAGCCTGCTGCCCGCCTTCGGCCCCGGAGCCGCCGTCGGCAACCTGCTCGTCGTCGCCGCCCTGCTCTTCGGCCTGGTGTACCTGAGAGTCCAGCGAAAGCAGGCACGGTCATGACCCGTCCGCCCTTGGTCCTGAACCGTCGCCGCGCGGGGGTGAAGACGACCGCGGGTGTCCTTCTCACCGCGGTCATGCTGTTCCCGGTCTACTGGATGATCAACGTGTCCCTCACCCGCGACCAGGACATGCGCAAGAGCCCGCCGGACCTGCTGCCGGTGCACGGCACCCTGGCCGGCTACCGCACCGTCCTCGGCGAACAACTGCCCTACCTCGGCACCAGCCTCGTCATCGGGCTGGGCACCGTCGCGCTCACCGTCGTCCTGGCCGCCCCCGCCGGGTACGCGCTGGCCAAGCTGCGCCCGCGTGGCGCCGGCATCCTCAGCTTCGTCCTGCTGGCCGCCCAGATGATCCCCGGCATCATCATGGCGATGGGCTTCTACGCCGTCTACCTCCAGCTCGGCCTGCTCCAGTCCGTCCCCGGCCTGATCGTCGCCGACTCCACCCTGGCCGTCCCGTTCGCGGTCCTGATCTTCACGGCGTTCATGTCCGGCATCCCCGGCGAACTGCTCCAGGCCGCCACGATGGACGGTGCCGGAACCTGGCGCACCTTCCGGTCGATCGTGCTGCCGATGAGCCGCAACGCCGTCGTCACGGTGTCGCTGTTCGCGTTCCTGTGGTCCTGGTCCGACTTCGTCTTCGCCAGCACCCTGGTCAACGGTGGCGCCCACGAGCCGATCACCCTCGGCATCTACCACTACATCGGCAACAACAACCAGGAGTGGAACGCCATCATGGCCACCGCCGTCGTGGCCTCGCTGCCGGCCGCGGTGATCCTCGTCCTCGCCCAGCGTTACGTCGCCGCCGGCGTCTCCGCCGGAGCCGTCAAGGACTGATCACCACGCGACCACCGTCGGTCACCCCTGCTGAAGAAACGAGTCACGCCACATGACCGCCGCCCGATCCGGCCCGGCCTTCTCCGTCCACGACATCCCGTTCAGCACGCACGGCTCCTGGTTCGGCATCTCTCCCGTGCTCGCGGAGAAGACCCGGGCCGAGGACCTCCACCTCGTCTCGCACCAGAACGGCATGCACGCGATCCTGCGCTTCACGCCCCTCGACACGACGACGGGCGAGCGCGCGGAAACCCGCGCCGAGGCGACGCCGGGCCTGCTCAGCTGGACCGGTGAGCGAGGGCGCGTAGCCCTGGCCTTCGCCTCACCGGACACCGTCCGCCTGCGCGGCGAGGGACTCGGCCTGCGCATCGACGCGGCGGCGGACGCCCTGACCCCCTTCACGGGCACGTACTTCTACCGCGACCCGGTGGCCGAAGCGTACGTGTTCACCTCGTACGAGACCGGTCGCCGTTACCGGGTCACCGTGCTGTCGGGTTCCGTCGCCGAGGTGTCCGGCAGTCAGGCCCTCGGTGCCGGTGCGCGAGGCCTCACCGTCACCGCGGCCCCTGGCGGAGTCTGGGAAGCGGCCGTCGAGGAACTGGACAGCGCACGCCTGCCCTACACGTCCTCGGAGACGTTCGACGCCGTCGTGGCGGCCGTGGAGCACGCCTTCGCCGCGTTCGTCGACGCGGTGGCCCCCTGGCGCTCGTCCGCCACGCCGGCGGCCGAACTCGCCGCCTACGTCGTGTGGTCGGCGACGGTCCGCCCGGCGGGCCTGGTCACCCGGCCCGCGGTGCTGATGTCCAAGCACTGGATGGACAAGGTCTGGAGCTGGGACCACTGCTTCAACGCCCTCGCCCTGGCACCCGGAGCCCCCGCCCTGGCACGGGACCAGTTCTCCCTGCCCTTCGACCACCAGGACGAGACCGGCGCTCTCCCCGACTCGGTGACGCACTCCGAGGTCCTGTACAACTTCGTCAAGCCGCCCATCCACGGCTGGACCCTGTCCCACCTGCGCAGACGGCTTCCCGAGCCCCTCAGCCGGGCCGAACTGGCCGAGATCTACGGCAGGCTGGCACGGTGGACGGAGTTCTGGCTGACCGCCCGCCGCGCGCCTGGCGGCGCCCTGCCCCACTACCAGCACGGCAACGACAGCGGCTGGGACAACGCCACGACCTTCGACCCCGAGCGCGTGGTCGCCACCGCCGACCTGGCCGCCTTCCTCATACTCCAGCTCCGCGAACTCGCCCGGCTGGCCACCGAACTGGACCTGCCCGACGAGTCCCGGCGCTGGACCCGTACCGCAGAGGCGACCCAGGCCGCGATGCTCGACGAGCTGTGGACGGGAGAGCGGTTCGTGGCCCGCGGCGTCGACAGCGCTGCGACCTGGGACAGCTCCAGCCTGCTGGACCTGATGCCGATGGCCCTGGGCGAGCACCTGCCCGAGCACATCGGCACCGCCCTGGCCGCCCGGATCGAGACCCACCTGACCCCGTACGGACTGGCCACCGAACACCCCGCCTCACCCCACTACCTCTCCGACGGCTACTGGCGCGGCCCGATCTGGGCCCCCGCCACCGTCCTCGTCGAGGACGGCCTGCGCCGCGCCGGCCACCACCGCCTCGCCGACGAGATCAGCGCCCGCTTCCGCGCCCTGTGCGAAACCCACGGCTTCGCCGAGAACTTCGACGCCCTCACCGGAACGGGCCTGCGCGACCGCGCCTACACCTGGACCGCGAGCAGCTACCTCCTCCTCGCCGAGGCACATGCCCACCGGGGCAGCCGCTGACCGGCCGCCTTACGCGAGTTCCGGGGCCGTTCAGTCCCCGGTCCGTCCCCCACCCTTTAGGAGTCGCACCATGAAGTCGCTCTCCGCACCGCCCGGACCCGCACGCCGCACCCGACGCCGAGCCGTCTCGTCCGCGGCCGTCCTCCTGGCCACCCTGGCCGCGACCCTGGTGCCCGCCGCTTCGTCACAGGCCGCCGACACCACCGTCGCCGTCGACTTCTCCGCCGCCGGGGGCGCCCCCGCCTACCACGCCTCGGGCACCCTCTACGGGATGACCGAGGACGGCTCGCTGCCCCAGGACCACTTCTACAAGGACATCAAGTGGAAGCTGGAGCGGGCCGGCGGCGCCCAGCTGGACAGCCCGGGCGGCTGGGTCGCCGGCAAGTACGACCGCCGGTGGAACGCCACCCTGGCCCAGTACAAGCGCACCAAGGCGCTCGGCGGCACCTTCGTCATCCTGCCGCACGACCTCTGGGGCGCCGACGGCACGACCAAGCCCACCTTCCCCGGTGACAACGGCGACTGGTCCAGCTTCGACGCCTTCTACAACCGCCTTCTCAGCGACGTGAAGGCCGCGGGCATGACCGACATCGAGTGGGACATCTGGAACGAGCCCGACTGCCCCGGCTTCTGGGGTTCCGGCATGCCCCAGTACCTGGAGATGTGGAAGCGCGCCTACCAGAAGATCCGGGCCGCCATACCCGGCGCGGTCGTCGTCGGCGCGAGCACCTGCGGCCACCCCACGGTGGACAACGGCTGGTGGACCACGTACCTCGACTACGTGAAGGCGAACAACGTCGCGCCGGACATCTACAGCTGGCACGACCTCCCCGGAGACCCGGTCGCCCACAGCAACTCCCTCAAGTCCCTTCTCTCGGCACGGTCGATGACGACGAGCCGCCCCTTCCAGATCAACGAGTACGCCGCCAGCGACGAGCAGAACCCCGGCCGCGGCGGCTGGTACATCTCCCGTCTGGAGCGCGCCGGAGCGGACGGCCTGCGCGCCAACTGGGCGTGGGGCGCAGGCCTGCACGACTTCGAGGCGAACCTGCTCACCAAGACCGGCAGTCAGTACCTGCCGAAGGGCGAGTGGTTCCTGTACCGGTACTACGGCTCTCAGACCGGAAACATCGTGAACCTCACGCCCGGTACGAACACCGACGGGCTGGCGACGAAGGACAACTCCGCGCGGAACGCGAAGATCCTGCTGGGCAGCAACGGCAACACCGGCAACGTCACCGTCGACCTCAACCGCCTCGACACCACGTCGGTGGTGGAGAACAGCCGGGTGCGCGCGATCGTCCAGCGCATACCGAACAACGGCGGCGGGGCGGTGACGGGTCCGGTGACGGTCTCGGACCAGACCCTGACCGTGAGCGGGAACTCCGCTTCGGTGACCGTGCCGTGGACGGACGCCGCCGACGGCTACACGGTCACGCTGCTGCCGCCGTCGAACACGACCGTCTCCACCGTCGCGGTGGCCGAGCACAGTGGTCAGTGCCTGGACGACACCAACCTCTCCGCCGCCGACGGCACGCAGTACCAGCAGTACTACTGCGAGGGCGGCTACCAGCAGATGCTGGACTTCAAGCCGGTCGCCGGACGGGCGAACACCTACACGATCGTGGATGAGCACAGCGGCAAGTGCCTGGACGTCTCGGGTGCCTCCACCGCCGAGGGTGCGGCTGTCATCCAGTGGACCTGTAGCGGCACCACGAACCAGATGTTCACCCTGAACCCGGTGACCGCGCTCGGCAACAGCAAGGACTACCAGCTGGTCGCGGTGCACAGCGGCAAGTGCGTCGACGTCAGCGGGGTCTCGACCGCACCCGGCGCGGCGATCCACCAGTGGACCTGCGACCCGGCGAGCGCGCTGAACAACAAGAGGAACCAGATCTGGCGCCTCCAGGGCATGCGCTGACCCGTCCCCGGGCGGGGGCTCCCCGCGTGAAAGGGAGACCCGCCCGGGCCGACCGGTGACATGGCGGACGGCCTTCGGCCCGCTGCCGGCGGGGCAGCCCCGTGCCGGGCCGACCGATGAACCGTCCGCCGTGCCACAGCCCCGGAACCCCTCCTCCCCGCTCACGCAGGAGCCGCACCATGAAATCGCCCTGGACACCTCCCAGGCCCGCCACCCGCACCGGACGCCGAGCCGCCTCGGCGGTCGCCGTCCTCCTGGCCGCGCTGGCCACGACCCTGGTGCCCGCCGGCCCGTCGCAGGCCGCGGACAGCAGCGTCACCGTCGACTTCGCCACCGCCGGGGGCGCCCCGGCCCACCGCGCCTCGGGCACCCTGTACGGGATGACCCCCGACGGCTCGCTGCCGCAGGACCACTTCTACAAGGACATCAAGTGGAAGTTCGAGCGGGCCGGCGGCGCCCAGCTCAACAGCGGCGGCTACGGCACCAGCCTCGCCGCCTACCAGACCCGCTGGAACGCCACCCTCGCCCAGTACAAGCGCACCAAGGCGCTCGGCGGCACCTTCATCCTCCTCCCGCACGACCTGTGGGGCTCCGACAGCACCACCACCCAGCCCTTCCCCGGTGACAACGGCGACTGGACCCGGTTCGACGACTTCGTCCACCAGCTCTTCGCCGACGTCAAGGCCAACAACATGACGGTCCAGTGGGACCTCTGGAACGAGCCCAACGGCCAGGGGTTCTGGCCGCGGCCGGAGAGCCAGTACCTCCAGATGTGGTCCCGCTTCCACGCCGCCGTCCGCGCCGACTTCCCCGGCCAGCTCATCGTCGGCCCCAGCTACTCCCAGAACCCCGAGAACAACACCTGGTGGCAGGCGTTCCTGCCCTACGTCAAGGCCAACAACGCCGTCCCCGACATCTGGAGCTGGCACGCCGAGGACGGTGACCCCGTCGCCGACGCGCGCGCCATGGACAGCCTGCTCGCCACCTACGGCCTCACCAACCACCGGCCGTACCAGATCAACGAATACGCCAGGCGCGCCCAGCAGAGCCCCGGCGGCGGCGCCTGGTACATCAGCCGCCTGGAGCGGGCCGGCGCCGACGGCCTGCGCGGCAACTGGGGGTCGGGCACCGCACTGCACGACTACGAGGCCAACCTGCTCACCAAGAACAGCGCCGGCCAGTACCTGCCGCGCGGCGAGTGGTTCATGTACCGCTACTACGGCTCCCAGACGGGCAACGTCGTCAAACTCGTCCCCGGCACCGGCACCGACGGCTTCGCCACCAAGGACAACACCGCCAGGAACGCCAAGATCCTCATAGGCAGCAACGGCAACACCGGTAACGTCACGGTCACCCTCAACCGGCTCGACACCACCTCGGTGGTAGAGAACGGCCGGGTCCGCGCCGTCATCCAGCGCGTCCCCAACAGCAACGGCGTCGCCGGACCCACCACCGTCTCCGACACCGACCTGACCGTCAGCGACAACGCCGCCTCGGTGACCCTTCCCTACACCAACGCCACGGACGGCTACACCATCACCCTCCTCCCGCCGACCGACACAACCATCTCCACGGTCGCCCTCAGCGAGAACAGCTTCCAGTGCCTGGACGACACCAACCTCAGCACCGCCAACGGCACCCAGTACCAGCAGTACTACTGCGAGGGCGGCTACCAGCAGATGCTCGACCTCAAGCCGGTCGCCGGACGCACCGACACCTACACCGTCGTCAACGAGCTCAGCGGCAAGTGCCTTGATGTCTCCGGCGCTTCCACCGCCGACGGCGCCGCCGTCATCCAGTACACCTGCAACGGTGCCACCAACCAGATGTTCGCCCTCAAGCCCGTCACCGCCCCCGGCATCAGCCAGGACTACCAGCTGATCGCGGTTCACAGCGGCAAGTGTGTCGATGTCAGCGGTGTCGCGAAAACGGCCGGAGCCAAGATCCATCAGTGGACCTGCGACCCCGCGAGCGCACTGAGCACCAAGAAGAACCAGATCTGGCGCCTCATGGGCATCGCCTGACCCGTCGCTTGGCACGGGGGCTGCCAGAGGGCAGCCACCCGAGGTCAGGACACGACGGAGTGCTGGGGCACGGTGCCCGCGTCGGCCGGCGTGGAGCGGGTGGTGTACTGCGGTACGGGGGCGTCGTCGCGGCCGGTGTCGCGCACGAGTCCGTACCGTTCGCGGTCGGCGGAGTGCGGGGTCGGGGGAGTGGCGATGCCGTCGGCCGTCTCCTGCCAGGAGGAGGGCAGGACGTCGAGGTTGTAGTCGGCCTGGGTTTCGTTGAGGTGGAGTGTGACGCTGCCGTCGAGGTAGTAGTACTCGTTCTGCCACATCTGCTGGGCTCCCGGCGGCAGGGTGATCAGCCCCTGCTGCCTGTCGCCCATCCAGGGGCCGCCGGCGGTCGCGCCCGGCCGGTGGTCGTCCATGCGGTGGCCGCCGCCCGAGGCCACGTGGAACAGCCTTCCTCGGAGTCCGGTCCATGAGGGCATGGTCAGCAGCCCGGGGCGCAGCCCGTACATCACGTCCCAGTGGACGGTGAAGTAGCCCTTCCCGCGCAGTACCACCGTGTCCCCGCGGTGGACGAGCTGGTAGCCGTCCAGGTGCCTCTTGAGCCCCGTCATCGTCACTGTGGTCTGCGGGCGGTGGGGCAATGCCGCGGGCGGCCGGTCCGGCGGCGGCGCGCTGTCCACGGTGTCGACCACCGACCCGTACCGCGGCCCTGGCAGGGGGCGGGGCGAGGGACGCGAGACGGCCGAGCCCAGCACCGGTGCCGGCCGCGACGGTGCCGCGGACGCGGTGGGCGAGGGCGTGGGTGCCGGGCCGGCAGCCGTCCGGGCGGTGGCCGGACGCGCCGACGGGCTGGACCATGGGGCCGCGTACCCGAGCACGCCACCGCCCACGGCGAGCAGCGCACTCGCCGCCACCACGGCCTTCGCGGTGAGGCTCGTCCCTGCGGTCCCCGCCGTCGCGGAACCCCCGCCGCCTGAAGTGGCCGCGGTGCCGGCATGGCCGGCCGCCGCGGCGTGCGTTCCCGCGGACAGCCACGGGCGCCAGGCCAGCAGTGCCGCCGGCAGGGGCAGGAGGGCCAGGGGCGCCAGTAGCCCTTCCGGGGCCAGCATGCCTTCCTCGTGACGCACGCACCGCGGGCACTGCCGCACATGACGGCCGAGGCGTTTGCGCCACAGGCCGCTGGGGGCCCCGTTCCAGTCCAGGGTCAGCCGGGTCAGTTCCCCGCATGCGGGCCTGGCCGCGAGGGCTCGGACGATGACGCGGGAGGTGTGCAGGCGCTCCTTCATGCGTTGCACCCGTACGGCCGCTTGATGGCTCGTCATGTCCAGAGCGGATGCGAGCTCGGCCCGGGCGAGCCGGCCGGCCGTCTCCAGCCACCACAGTGACAGCAGTTCCCGGTCGTCCTCGTCGAGCCAACGGGTCGCGCGCACGGTCTCCTCGCGCTGCCCGGACAGCCGCAGGTCGAGGATGACGCCCTCGGCGAAGTCGGCGGCCGGGTCGGGCCGGTGCTCAGCCGCGTCGAACGCCGCCCCCGTCGTCTCCCTCCTGCCGCGCCGGCGGATGTGGTCGCGGACCTCGTTCACGGTGATGGTGACCACCCAGGACCGGAACGCCTCCGGGCGCTCCAGCCCCCCGATGCCGCGCAGGATGCGCACCATCGTCTCCTGGACGATGTCGTCGACGTCGTCGCGGTACGGGTGCGCACGCGCCGCGACGCTGTAGACCAGCGGAAGCGTCCGGGAGCTGAGCTCTTCCAGGGCGCCGCGTTCGCCGGCCCGAGCCGCCGCGATCACGTCGGCCGCGGGCTCGGCATGCCTTGGCATCGGGTCTCCCTTCGGCCTGCCGCGGGTACGAGGCCCCGCTCACGTCGACCGGTCAGGTTGCGGGGCCCTCGGGTAACCGCCGTCGGTATCACAGGCACCGTGGCAGCGATGCCATCGTAGGAGACGGGCGCTGACAGCCATGGGCGGGCCGGTGGAATCCGCGGCGGCCGGGGATCAGCGGGAGTGACGCGGGGCCGTACGCCGGCGCGAGCGGCTGCGTACGAAGACGAAGGCCGCGGCGACACCGGCGAGAACGACGCCCGCCAGTCCTGTGACGGTCCTCAGAGCACCGACGTTGCTGCCGGTGTCCGCCATGGTGCCGGTGGAGGAGCCCGGGGGCGTGGCCGCTCGGCCGGTTCCGGCGGGGGACGGCGCCGGTCCGGTCGCGGCGGAGGACGGGTGTGCGGTCGTGGTGGACGTGAGAGCGGTGAGCACGGTGTGGGCGTCACCCCGGCTCACGGAGAAGCGTGCCCCGCCGATGGCGAGACGGGTACCGGAGACTGTTGCGGTCGTCGAACCCACGGTCAACTCGGGGGAGTTCCGGGGAAGAAGGATCTCCGCGCCTTTGATGACCCGTAGCCTGCGCAGGGTCGTGTCGCGTGCCCTGCTGAGGTCCAGGACGGCCGAGGGACCGGTCAGAGCGACCGCGTGAGATGTCCGCAGAGAGGTCCCGGAGACGATCAGACTGCCTTTGGTCACGGTGGTGGCGCCGGTGTAGGCGGCGCTGGTGACGGTGGTGGCCGCGGCTCCGCTCTGCGTCACCGATCCGGCACCGGTCACCGTCGGGAGGGAGGTGGGTGTCCTGGTGTTGCGGAGCACGAGTGAACCGTTGTCGATCACTTTGTCGAGGGCTCCGCCGGTGTGGAGGCTTCCGTCGCCGCCCGCGGTCCCGGAGCCGAGACGGAGGGTCGCGTTCCTGTCGATGGTGGTGGATCCGTCGTAGTACTGCGCTGCTGCGAAGGTCACATCGTTGCCGCTGGTGCCGGCGATGACGACGTCCCCGGCGCCGGGAGCGCTGAGCGTGTCGTGATACATGCCGCCGCCGATGGGCGCGCCCAGGGTCACCGGTCCGTTGTAGTCGAAGGTGAGCCGGGAGCGCTGTCGTCTGGCGTGCAGGTTGATGTAGACCGTCTGCGCCGTGCCGGGCATGAAGATCTGGTGTGTGGTCCCGTCGCCCCACTGGACGTCGGCGCCCTCGATGTTGGTGCCGCGCTTGTTGAGTTTGTGGGCCACGGGCCGCCAGTTCAGTCCCGGGTCGCTCAGCGAGGGCGTCGCCCCGTCGCCGCTGTCACTCCAGCTGTAGACGCCGGTGAGGATCACCTTGCTGCCCGGGCGGGAGTGCACGTTGACGTCGTTGCCGTACTCGTGGCTGTAGAAGTTCTGCCGCTGTACGACAGTGTGGTTGAGCGGGGTGTCGATGATCCATGAACCGCGGTTGACGACGGAGCGGGCGTGGGGCAGGTAGGCGGCACAGGTGGTGCTCGCGAAGTTGGCGCCCGTGCCGTTGTCGAAGACGCCGGAGAACTGGTTGGTGCCGCAGATCTGGAGCGTTCCCCACATGTTCCGGGGCTGGGTGACCAGGCCGGAGCCGCTGATGACGCCCAGGTTGAACAGGCGGGTCAGCGACAGGCGCAGTGTGCCGTCCACCCGGAATTGTCCTGGTTCTGCCGGTAACCGGGCGTGTGGTACGGGAAGGACCCGATCAGGCCGGTCGTACCGCCGGTGCCGTACTGGAGGGTCGCCCCCGCGTCCACGGTGACCGCGGGCTGGTCGGGACTGCCGGCCACGACGTACGGATGGTTGCCGCCCGGGATCCGGACCTTCTGGTGCTGCCGGGAGCGGGGCAGGGTGAAGGTGCTGTCCTTGGCGAGGACCAGCGTGCCGGTGCCGGACACGCGAAGGGTTCCCTCACCGCTGATCACGCCGGTGTACGTGTGGGTTCCCTGCGGGACGCGCACGACCGCGTCGCCGGTCAGGACGACATTACGGTTCGCCAGGACGGCCGAGGTGATGTCGCCGTCTGCGGCGACTGCGCTGCCCGCCGCAACCACCGGTGTGACGGCTCCCGCGACGAGAGCCGACGCCAGGACGAGGTGCCAAGATCGCTTCATCGAGTCAGGGTGCTTCCTGAAGTGCTGGTGATCCTTACGGACCTGAAGACCGGTGGCCGGCCACCGGAATCTCAGAAACCCGGAGAAGTTCTTCAGTTCCTGGAGGAGCTGTGGTGCCCCCGGTCGCGGCGGCGCAGGAAGAGCAGGCCGCCGGCGAAGGCGGTGACGCCCGCGGCGGCCGTCCACCCGACGCTCTCCCCGGAGCCGGTGGCGGCGAGGCCGCCCCCCGCGGTGGGGGAGGCCGATGCGGTGGCCGGCCACCGTGTCGTGTACGCCGCCTACCAGAACGAGAAGCCGGTGCTGGACGGAGGCGTTCAGGTGACCGGCTGGACCCAGCACAGCGGGAACATCTGGAAGGCCACGCTCAACCGCGACGACAAGCTCCGCGCGCTGTACGTCAACGGCAAGCGCGCCCAGATGGCCTCCAAGACGGTCGACTCGGCCGGATGCTACGGGACCTACACCGTGACGGCCGGCCAGGCCCCCTGGGCCTGGGAGTCGGGTTCGCAGTGCGACGGAGCCAAGTACAGCCTCTCCGACCTGCCCGCCGTCGCCTCCCACCAGGACGACGTCGAGATCAAGTCGGCGACGACCTGGACCACGGCCATCGTGGGGGTCCGGCAGATCACCACCAGCCCGGACGGCGCCCACCGCGTGGCCCTGTTCCAGGAGCCGGGTGCGGCCATCGCCCAGGGCCCGCCGAACGGCAGGTTCAACGCCGGCAGCGGCAGCCACACGCTCATGAACGCGTATGAATTCCTGGACCAGCCGGGCGAGTTCTACTTCGACAAGACGAAGCACACGCTGTACTACTACACCTTCCACCGCGTCACCGGCTGGCCTCGCGCAGCCACCCGGCCGGGCCGGGTGGCTGCGCGTGCCGGATGCTCGTCAGCTCCAGGCAGGTGCGGTGAGCCAACTGGTGTCCTGGGCCCACGACGACGACGTGTCCCAGGCGTTGGTACCGCCGTTGCTCGCGATGTAGCCGGTGAAGCGGTAGTGGCGGATGTACCTGGCCGGGTAGTTGAAGGACTGCAGGGAGTAACCCGTGCCGCTGTTTCCCTGCTTGGGGCAGAAGGTGGCGTCGGCGGCGAACTGGCCGGTGCCGGCAGGGGGCTGGAGGTGGAGCTGGAACGCGTAGTGCCTGAGGTAGCGGCCGGGTGTGTCGGCCGACTCGAAGGAGACGCAGCTGCTGTCGGCCAGACCGGCGCGGACGATCCAGGTGGCGTTGCCCTTGTCGGTGGCGGAACTGCTGGAGGTCACCGGCGCGATCACGACCTTGTCGTCGCCGGTGTCGTGCTGCAGGTAGTCGCTGGTGCAGCAGGAGGTGGTGGCCTGCAGCGACACCTTCGCGCCCGGGGTGAAGGGGTTGGTGGTGTGGGTGCTGTAGCCGGCCGCGGCGATGTCGGCCTGGACCGCGGCGTCGGTGGCGTCGGAGGGGTAGCCCTTGACCACGGCGCCCTCGTAGAAGGTGCCCGCGCTCGCGTTGCGGTTGGTCTGGCAGCAGTCGCCGCCGCTGCCGAGGATGATGGCGCCCTGCTTGTGCATCGGGTTGTACCCGGTGGGCAGTGCGCCGCTGTAGAGCTGGGTCAGGCTCCCTGACTGGGCGTTGGCGCCCTTGAGTGCCATGTGGGTGGTGCCGTTGTTCTTGAGCATCGCGGTGACGAAGCGGCTGGTCTGGGAGACCTGGTTGGGGTTCCACGTCGTGCTGCCGCCGGAGAACAGGCCGTTCTCCAGGTCCGCCTGCACCCACGGCCCGGTCCCGCTGCAGCCGCCGAACCAGCATTCCGTGCCGAAGTTGATCGCGTCCATGGCGCCGTTGCCGTCGGCCTTGTGGTCGATCTCGGTGTTGCCGTAGTCGAAGCAGCAGCTGTTGTTGACGTGCGTGCCGCTGGTGACCATGTATGCGCCCTCGGGCGAGCTGCCGGCCGGGACACCCCCGGTGGAGTTGTATGCGAAGTAGCTGTTGCCGGGGTTGATGTACAGCGCGTAGGCCTTCTGGCCGCCCACGCTGAGCGCCTCGGTGGTCGCGGTGGCCGCCGTGTCGGCGCCGCCGGTCCCGCCGGGTCCCTGGTAGACCAGGGTGTTGCCGCCGCCGGTCTGGTCGTAGACACGGGTGATGGTGCAGGTGGTGCCCGCGCAGAACGAGTCCTGGGCCGCTGCGTCGGCGACACCTCCGGCGGACCGTACCCCGATGTTCTGCACCGTGTTGTCCGACGCCCGCTGCACCTGGTAGAGCGGGCCGTTGTAGGAGGCGAACAGCGCCCGGGTGGTGCTGTGCGCGGCCACGCACGGCGTGCCGCCCGCCGCGTAAATGTCGCAGGGTCCCTGCGTGGCGGCCTGCGCAGCGCCGCTGAAGGCGCCAAGGCCGGCGAAGACGAGCGCCACCGCGGCCAGGCAGACAACCACCCCCCGGCGCAGTCGTCGAAGCATGAGCAGCGCAAGCACAACAAACTCCCTTGTTCGTCGATGCGGGGACGGCAAGCCGTGCCCCTCCGGGTTCGCGGTGGACTGATGGCAGGGGCGGGTTGAGAGGAGACCGAGGGCGAGCTGATGCATCCGGGCGAGCGGATCCGCCGGCGTGTCGGGTCACCCGGTCACTGGATCGTCCAGGCCTGGTTGGACGACCAGCCGGTGGCACTGTCGTTGTCGTTGGCTTTGGCCGCCCCCAGGCGGAACTGCTCACAAAGGAGGAGGACGCCGGCTTGCCGTAGGCGAGGTTGAGCTTCGCCGCCAGCCCCCGGTAGGCGGACTCAGGGCCGGAAGCTTTGATCACCGAGTCGCCGGAGGTCCTGTTGTTGGTGAGCGTGACGTTGGATCCGTTGTGGTTCTGGTTGATGAATCCGTCGGTGTGGGACAGAACGTTGCTCGACAGGGTCATGTTGTTCGACCCCTCGTCCAGGTAGATGCCGCTGACCGCGGACGTGCAGGCGGACGGCATGCGTATCACGTCGTGGATGTAGGTGCCGTCGAAGACCGTGCCCGGGTCGTTCGACAGGTGGCAGATACCGGCGGAGTCGCAGAGCCGGTTCATCACGTTGCCGATCCGGTCGTGGCTGACGCTGTTGTCGCCTTCGGCGTTGGCCGCCGACTGCCAGCCCCAGCCGAGCGAGATGCCGGCCGACGGAGCGTCGGAGATGTCGTTGTGGTCGATGGTGGTGCTGTTGACGAAGCCGGCGTTGATGCCCGGGGTGCCCAGGTAGTCCTCGCCGGTCCGGGTGATCAGGTTGTCCTTGACGGTGACGTTCTTGACCACCTCCCGGGCGTCCTCACCGGCCGGGGAGGTGGGCGGGTTGTAGACGGTGTGGAACTCCACCGTCGGGTCGGAGAACTTGTCGACCATGATTCCGTTGCTGGCGATGTCATGGACGAGGTTGCCGGTCACGGTGCTGTCGTGCACGCCGTGGGACAGGTCGAGGGCGGTGGCGCCCATCTGCGTGAAGGTGTCGGCCGAGAGGTTGTAGTTGCCGCCCTGGCCGTTGAGGTAGCCGTTGTCCGTCGCCTCCATCCCGGTGGAGTGCCCGAGTCACTGGTGCCGAAGTGATCGGGGTGGTGAGGGGGTAGGTGCCTCCGCGCAGGTTCACGACGATGTCGTCGGACATGTTCGCGTTGACGGCCCGCACCGCCGCCTTGGCGGCCTGGATGGTCTTGAACGCCGTGGCGGTGCTGGTTCCCGAGTTGCTGTCACTGCCATGGACAGGGTCGACGTAGAAGTTCGTCGTGGCCGCGTAGGCGGGTCTCATCTGCGGTGTGCCTCCCCATCCCTCCTCAGGACGACCGCCTGCCCGCCCGCGGGCGCCATCGCGACGCTCAGCGTGGTCGACGAGGTCACGCTCTGAGTGCTCACGACGACGGGGGTCCGGTACGGGCTGCTGCCCGGTGTCCCGTCGGCGTAGACCGTGGCGGTGTAGGAGCCGCTGCCGAGGAAGGGCAGCGGGATCGAGAGGGTCCGGGCGGTCTCGTTGGTCATCGCCCCCAGGTACCAGGTGGTGCCGCTGCGCCGGGCGACGGCGACGTACTCGCCGATCGAACCGGCGAGGGTCCGGCTCTGGTCCCAGACGGTGGGGATGGCGTCGAACCAGGGCAGCCCGGGCCAGTTGGAGGGCGTGGAGTACTTCGAGGGGGTGTCGTACCAGTACAGGAAGGCCAGAGGCTGGTAGTACACGGCGGCCATCGCCATCTGGTGGGCGTCGGTCGTCCGGTCGCGGGACTGGCCGTAGCAGATGGTGTAGTCCATCGGCCCGCCGATGTTGCGGGTGAAGGGCAGGGTGACGTTGTGGGTGGCGGTCGGGAAGTGCTCGTTGCCCCGCACGCCCTCCAGGCTGATCCAGTGGGGGTAGGTCCGCTCGTAGCCGAACGGCCGTACGTCGTCGTGCGTGTCGATCAGCAGCCTGTACCTGGCCGCTGTCCTGACCCAGGCGATGATCTGGTTCGTCATCGCCTGGGTGCCGTCGTTGACGAAGCCCAGCTTGACGCCCGCGACACCCCAGCTCCGGTAGCGGGCGAACAGGCTGTCCGGGCTGCTCAGGGCGAGGGGGTTGACGTAGAGGATGACGCCGATTCCCTTGCCGGTGGCGTGGGAGATCACCGTGGGCAGGTCGATGGCGGAGATCGGCTGCGTGGCGTCGGTCGAGGTGTGCTCCGGGCCGTACCACCCCGAGTCGTACTCGATGTACTGCAGGCCGCGGGCGACGGCGAAGTCGACGCCCGCCAGCCCGTCCTGGGTGGTCAGACCGCACCGGAAGACCTTGCCCGGCTTGATCCACGACGTGTCGGCGAGGGCGCCGGCCGGGGCCAGGTTGAGTACCAGCTCCGCGTTGTCGACCAGTTCGGCGTGGGTGGAGCCGATCACCACCGCGCGCCAGGGCGTGGCGAACGGCGTCCTGACGGTGGAGGTCGTCTGGACCGTTCCGGAGCCGCGCGCGGTGTGCCGCATCAGGTACGCCGCGAGGGTGTGGGGCTGCCCGGAGACCGAACTGAGCATCATGCGGGGGTAGTTGACGCGAGCCGACTCGCAGACGCAGGCGATGAGCCCGCCGCTGCAGGCCGCGGTGAGGGGGAGGTCGGTCAGGGGGCCGGTGTCCGTGGAGGAGGTTCCGGTGGGCGGGATGGAGCCGGGCGCGACCGGGTGGTACTCGTCCTCGTCCCGCGCGCTGTAGACGAGTGTGCCGTCCGGGAAGACGAACGTCGTCAGTTCGCCGGCGATGGTGGCGGTGCCCGGGTCCAGCAGGACGTAGCGGAACGCGACGCCGGTCGCGTAGGCCCGTATCTGGACACCGAAGTTGACGGAGGTGCGGTTGTCCCGGAGGTTCCAGCGCATCTCCTGGTAGGTGTCCGAGACGGTCGCGTTGCGGCCGTACACCGGGTTCCATGCGCGGTCGGCGTGCCAGTGCTGGTAGTCCGTCAGAACGGCGTCGGTGCCGAGGGTGGTTCCGTCGCTCAGCCGCAGGCCCATGGCCGAACCGGCCACGACGGTCGCGCCCTTGCGCCGGGCCGACCACTGGAGCGAGCCGCCCGTCAGCGACATGGTGATGCCGGTGGTGCCGTCGGGCGATGTCGCGGTGACGGAGGCGTCCGAGGCCTCGGCCGGATATGTGCTGCCGATGCCCAGCGCGGCCGTTGCGGCGGCGACGGCCGCGCCCTTGAGCACCCTGCGGCGGGAGGGTTCCTGAGGCTCTGGCACGTTCACGGTCGGTCCACCTCGCGAGGATAGGGTTTCCAACAAACTCAACCAGCAAGTACCAGATTCTGACGGTCGCAAGGTTTCTACGCCCACCCCGAATCAAAGGTCAACCCGTCGTATCTCTCCTCTCGCATGTCCGAAATCCTGGACAGTCCGGGTGACTTGTGACCTGGGCGAGCCCGGCTGGTGTGCCGCGAGCCGGTCAAGCTTAAACAAATTCGAACGCCGTCCTTGACGTCCCGAACATGTCACGACTCTGATGGGGTCTCCGCGGACATCAAGGGATCGTCAGCCTCGACAGAGAGGGACGCGCATGTTCAAGGGAGTTCCCCGGACGCCCGCCGGCCGATGGCGGCGCAGAGCCGCCGCGTTCCTGACCCTGCTGGGAGCCCTCGCGGCGCTCCTGCTTCCGGCGACCGAGGCGCACGCGGCGGTGGTGTCGTTCACCACGGGCGCCGCACGCACCGACCAGAACGGGAACGCCCTTCAACTGCACGGCCTGGGCATCGTCAAGGTGGGCGGCACCTGGTACGGCTTCGGGGAGGACAAGGCCGGCGAGACGTCGTCGGACACGTCGTTCCAGGACATCCCCTGCTACACCTCGACCGACCTGGCCAGCTGGACCTACCGGGGCGTCGCCCTGGCCAGGCAGGGCAGCGGCGACCTGGGGCCGAGCCGCGTCGTGGAGCGGCCCAAGGTCATCTACAACGCCTCGACCGGCACCTACGTGATGTACATGCACATCGACAGCACCAACTACGCCGAGGCCAAGGTAGGTGTGGCGACCAGCAGCACCCCCTGCGGCCCCTACACCTACCGGGGAAGCTTCCGGCCGCTGGGCAACCTCAGCCGTGACCTCGGCCTGTTCCAGGACACCGACGGCACCGCCTATCTGCTGAGCGAGGACCGCAACAACGGCCTGCGCATCGACAAGCTGTCCGCCGACTACCTGTCCGTGGACAGCGCCGTGGCGGTGCTCGGCAGCGGCGGCAGCAGCGGCAGCGTCGAGGCGCCCGCCATGGTCAAGGCGGGCGGCACCTACTACGTCTTCGGCTCACACCTGACGGGCTGGGGCCTCAACGACAACATCTACGCCACCGCCACGTCACTGGGCGGCCCCTGGTCGTCGTTCCGCGACCTGGCCGCACCCGGCACCCACACCTACGGCAGCCAGACGGCGAACGTCATCACCGTCCAGGGCTCCACCGGCACCGCGTACATCTACGCCGGTGACCGCTGGAACACCTCCGACCTCGGCGCGTCGAAACTGATCTGGCTGCCCCTGACCATCAGGGGAACGACGGTGAACCTCGGTCAGTACCCCACCTGGTCACTCGACACCGCAGCGGGAACCTGGACGGCAGACAGCGGGATCCCCTCCGAGGGTGTCCACACCCTGAAGAACGTCAACAGCTCCATGCCGATGGACGTGTCGAGCGGCTCCACGGCGAACGGCGCCAAGATCATCCAGTGGCCGTCCACCGGCGGTGCCAACCAGCGGTGGACGCTCACGCGGGTGGCGGACAACATCTACACGCTCAAGAGCGTGAAGAGCGGCCTGTGCCTGGACGTGCCGAACCAGTCGACCGCCACCGGCCTGCAACTGGAGCAGTGGACCTGCAACGGCGGGACCAACCAGGAATGGTTCCTCGACCTCGTCGGCAGCTACACCGGCAGCACCTACATGCTCGCCGGCGTGGGCAGCGACCTGGACATCGGTGTCACGAGCGCCTCGACCACCAGCGGGGCGGCCGTGGACCAGGAATCGGGCACCGGCGCGACGAGTCAGCAGTGGAGTCTTTCCTGACGCAGACTCGCACGCGGCCGGCACGAGCGATCCGAAGCCCGCCCACGCCCGCCCGGTGACCGGCGATCACGAGAGGAAACGGCTCGGTGGCCGGACACGTACGGAGGTGTCGGACCGGGCTCAGCGGTTGAACGGCAGGCGCGGTACCGCGTTGCGGGCCAGCGCGTGGGCCTGGTCGGGCCACCAGGCGCCGGCGGGCGGGTCGACGATGCCGTATTCCGGGTCGACCGTGCCGCCGGTGTTGCGGGTGCAGCTGCCGTCGGACTCACCGGGGGTCTTGATCCACAGGTAGGCGTCGACGAGCGGGACGCCGGTGTCGGCGGTCGGGCGTGGGCCGAGACCGCGGCCGGGTGCGTTGCACCAGGTCTCCGGGTCCCCGCTGTACTTGCCCGGCGGCGGGGTCCAGGCCCCCCGGCCGTTGCGGCTGGTGTCGATCACGAAGTGGTGCAGTTCGCCGGCCGGCGGGGTGCCCACGTGCTGGTCGAACCAGGCGTCGGTCCACCGCCAGGTGGTGGGGTCCGCGGGGGAGACGGCGTCGCCGGGGGCGCCGTCGTTGGGGGCGGCGGACGAGTAGTACTGGCTGGCGCACCAGTCGGCGTGGCCGCGTGCCTCCGCCGGGCCCCTGGTGGCGAACCAGACGCACTTGGCGATCCAGGTGCCGTATCTGGCGTTGTGGTCGGTGGGGTGGTTGTTGGACACGTTCAGGGCGAAGCCGTCGCCGTACTGGACCCCGGCGTCCTGCAGCCGCTGGGCGATGTCGCCGACGGCCCGCCACTGTACGTTGCCGGCGTCCAGGTAGACCGCGGTGCGGGGCCGGGCCTTCAGGGTCTTCACGGCGTACGCGAGGTCGGCGATGCGGGCGGCCGTGAGTCGCCGGTCGGGTCGGTGGCGGGCCCGCAGTCCCTGGGAAGGTTGGCCAGGCCGTCGGGTTCGACCACGACCGCCGCTCTGTCGTCGCCGATGCCTGCGGCGAAGGCGTCGATCCACCGGCGGTAGGCGGCGGAGGACGGGGCTCCGCCGCTGGAGTACTGCGAGCAGTCCCGGCCGGGTATGTCGTAGGCGACCAGGACGGGGGTCCGGTCGACGGCCCGGGCCCGGCGGACAAGCCGGTGCACCTTGACGCGCACCTGGTCGGGCGTGCCCTCGGTGAACCATTCGGCCTGCGGCCGGCTCGCGAGTCCTGCCATGTTCGCGGCGTCCTCGATGTCGCCGTTCCCGAAGTCGACGAGGGCCTGCTTCGCGGCCTTGCTGTACGGATCCACGTAGAACTTCGTGGCCGGGGTGATCGGGTCCCGCGCGGGTGCGGCCTGCGCCTGCTCCGAGGTGAGGGCGGCGCAGACGGTGAGCGCCGCGAGGACGGCGGCCGCGCGGCGCCGTAGGCTGCGTGTGTTCATGGCTGCTCCTGGGCGGTGAAGGGATGAGTGAGCGTCTGCCACCGGGGCGGGCTGCCGACCGCCTGTGCGGAAGGCGGTGCGCGGTGGACCCGGCCGGGCTGCGGCGTACGGTGCCCGTGGCCCGGTCGCGGGACAGGGATGTGGCAGGCCACGGGGGCCGGGATCAGTAGCCGTAGATCATCTTGTAGGCGACCTCGGGGAGGAACTGTCCCGCCGAGGAGCCGGCTCCGACGCCGCAGTTGCCGTCGGACTCGCCGGGTGTCTTGATCCACAGGAGCATCTCGGCGCCTCCCCCCGTCTGGCTGGGCGTGCCGATCCGGCGTCCCGAGGGGTTGCACCACTGGCCGTCGGAGCCGTTGCCGTTGCGGCTGGTGTCCACGACGAACGGCTTGGTGTAGCCGTAGCGGGCGCCGAGTTCGCTGTTGACGGCGTTGCCGTAGGCGATGTTCTCGGCCGTGGAGTAGTAGTTGGAGATGTTGAGCGAGAAGCCGTGGGCCTGTCGCAGACCGGCTTCGTGGAGGCGCTGGGCCATGGCCGCCGGGCTCGCCCAGTGCGGGTTGCCGGCGTCGAGGTAGACCCAGGTGTTGGGGGCCTGGCGGTTGAACTGCGTGAGGGCGCCGGTGATCATGCTCTCGCGTTCGTTGATCTGGGCCTGGTTCATGCAGCCGTAGTCCGCCAGGGAGTCCGGTTCCAGGAGGACGACGGCCGGGCGGTCGGCGATACCGCCGGCGAACTGGGCGATCCAGCTCGCGTAGGCGGACGGTGAGGCGGCCCCGCCGGCGGAGTGTCCGCCGCAGTAGTCGCGGTTGTAGATGTTGTACGCGACGAGGAGGGGCAGCTTGTGCTGGGCGGCCGCCCCGCCCGCGTAGGCGCCCGTGGCGGTGCCGATGGTGCCGCTCCAGGAGCCGAACCAGTGGGCCATCGGGGTGTTGGCGATGGAGGAGGCGATCGCCGGCGCCCGGCCGTCGCCGGGGTTGGCGGCGACCCACCGCTTCGCGGTGGAGTCGGGGTCCACGTAGAACCCGTTGGTCATGGTGGTCGGGTCGGCGGCGTGGGCGGACGGTGCGACGGCGAGCACCAGCGGCAGAGCGACGAACGCTGCCATCAGGGCGCGGAGTCTGCGGCGCATGACTGTACCTCGGTTTCCTGGCAGGGACGCGCCGCGTGTTCTCGTCCCGGGCGTGCGACGCGCTGAGGAAGTGCGGTGGTGACGACGTACGGGTGGGAGCGCTCCCATGGGAAGCGCTCCCTGTAGGCGCTGGGAACGTTTGGGGTGTGGCCGGTATCGTGTGGCGCCCTGGTGAAGCTGTCAAGAGCCGCTGCGCAAGCCGCACTTCACAGGACGGGGGCAAAGGATCTACAGTCCCGGACTGGAAGCGCTTCCAGCCGTCGGGCCGGGGCGGGACGCCTTCGGCGAAGCCGGGAGGGAATGCTCGGAGTCCATGGCGGAGGATGTGTCACGTCGGCAGCCGACGCTCGACGAGGTGGCCGAACGCGCCGGCGTCTCCCGCTCGGTGGCCTCCCGCGTCCTCAACAACGCCCCGCGCGTCAGCCGCGCCAGACGCGAGGCGGTCGAACGGGCCGTCCGGCAGCTTCGCCTACGTGCCCGATCCGACCGCACGCGCGCCGGCCACCCACCGGACGGGAGCGGCCGCCCTGGTCGTCGCGGGGAGGATCCGTCGGTCTTCGCGGACCCGTTCTTCGCCCGGGTGATCGTGGGTGCCTCGGCCGTTCTGGAGGAGGCCGACCTGCAGCTGATGCGTGCCTGGCCGCCTCTCCCCGGGGCCGCAGGCGGGTGGAGGTCCGGCGCGTCCCCGCGACGGCGGCGCCGCCGTGGCCGGACCCACCACCGTCTCCGACGCCGCGTTGACCGTCAGCGGCACGCCGCCTCGGTGACCGTCCGCCGTACCGACGCAGAGCACGGCTGCACCGTCACCCTGCTGCCGCCATCGCCGGCTCAGCGCGCCGCGCGCTTGGGCCGTGCCGGCCCGCCGGCGGATACGGCGGCGGTGCTGGAGCGCAACGAGATCGGCGGTGTCAGCAGGATGTGCCGAGGCGGCGTGTCCGGCGCGGCGATGCGTTCCACCAGCAGGGAAACGGCCTTCTCGCCCATGTCCTGGGCCGGTACGTCCGCTGCCGTGAGCGGCGGACGGAAGTCCTCGGCCCACGTCTTGGCCGCCACTCCGGTGAGGGAGAAGTCGTACGGCACTTCGAGACCGGCGTCCGCCAGCGCGCGCTGGATGCCGGGCAGGGCGGCCTCGTTGATGGTGGTGACAGCGGTGACGTCCGGATGGCTGCCCAGGAGCGCTTCGACGCATTCCTGACCGGAGCGGGCATCGTCCCCGCACGGCACTTCGACGCCGTCGAGGCCGCGTTCCGCCACGGCCGCCTCGAAGCCCTCTCTGGCCCGGTGCGCGGGGCCGTAGCCGGCCGCGATGAGTTCGGGGGAACGCGTGATCAGAGCCACCCGGCGGTGCCCGAGATCGGCGAGGTGCCGCACGCAGTGCCGGACCAGGCCGGAGTAATCGACGTCGATCCAGGACATCTGGTGGTCGCCGGCCGTGTGCCCGATGCCGACGAACGGCAGCCCGGCATCCTGCAGGCGTCCCACACGAGGGTCCTCCAGGCGGATCTCCATCAGAATGACGCCGTCCACGCGGCGCTCCGAGACCAACCGCTCGAAGGAACGGTCGTGGTGCTCGCCGGAAGGGGACAGCAGCACGTCCAGGTCGACCCGGGCGGCGGCGTCGACCACGCTGGCGACGAAGTCCAGCTGCATGTGTGTGAGCCTCTTGCCGGCCGGGGGGATGACGAGACCTATGGTCCGGGTGCGCCCTTCCTTGAGGGCCCTCGCGGTCGCGTTGGGGTGATATCCCAATTCGTTGATCACGTCTTGGATACGTCTGCGCGTGCCGGCGGCTACGGGGCGTTTGCCGCTGAGCGCATACGACACCGTGCTGCGTGACACTCCTGCGCGGCGAGCGATCTCCCCGATGTTCATGCAGCTCCTCAAGACCTACGCTCCGGCCGCAAGGATACTGAGGGGGGTGGCGGTGGCGTCGGGTCCGCCGCCGGACCGGTTCGCCGGATCGGCTGGACTCGGCGGGCAGGGGCACGACCGATGTGGCCGACGTGACCGACGTGGCCGACGCGGCACTGCCGGCTGCGGCAGCCGCAGTCCGGAGGTTCTTATCCCCCTGCGCCGGAACGGCGCCGGCACGCGGATCGTCGGCAACCCGGTTCGGCGGCGAACCGTACGGGCCGGGTGCCGCATCCCCGGTCCGGGGGGCGACGGTGCCCGTGACCGGTCTCGTGTCGCGCGGTCGTCGCGCCGGCCGCCGTCGGCTACCGATCAGCCGCGGTCTCGCCTCCTGCGGGCCGATGTGCGTGCGGACCGGGACGGGGTTCGGCGCGTGGCCGACACCACCGGCTCCTGCTGAGGCCGGCCGCGGACCCGCCCGCCGGCGGCGATGAGGAACGTCACGGGCCGGTGCCCTGGCCGGAGGCGTCCAGGCACAGGCGGCTGCTGGACGGTCCCCGCGCACCACGGTGCGCGCGGACGGACGCAGGACGCCCGAACGCCATGGCCCCGCGGGCCGGATGTGTCGGCCTGCCGGATCCGTCGCGCGTTCCGCAGCGCAAGCGAGTGCCCCCGAGCCAGGCGAATCGGTTCCACGCAAGCGCTTCGACGGAAGGTTAGCGACCGGCCGAGTGCGGGGTCAATGGTGTGCCGTGAGGCGAAGGCGGCGCCCCTGCGCTGCGGGAAGGGACACCGCCTGCCGCCTGCTGTCACTCCGGATCTGTTCGAGCGTGCGGACGAGGTCCGACCCACAGGAATCAGCCGTCGAATCGATTCCGCGACAACCTTCGCGGCAGGGGCTCCGAACCCTTGACAGCCCCGTGGACCCGGGAGGACCGTCTCCCCCCGAAACCTCTCTGCAATCTCACGCACACATACGCACCTTCAAGCGCTTCGGATCGTCAGCGCCGCCAAGACACCCGACTGGGTCGCGCCGGCACACAGGGGAGATCAGATGGGAACCATGCGCACAAGCGGCCGCCCGCTGTCCGGGCGCGGTGGCGTACGACGGCTCCTGGCGGCGTTACGGCACCGTGGCAGGCCGGAGAGGTCGAAAGCGCTCGCCCGGGCCGGGGCCGCAGTCGCGCTGGTCGCCGGCACCCTGGTCGGCGCCACGGCCACGGCCGGCACTGCTCGGGCCGCCGGGTCCGGGCCGTGCGACATCTACGCGGCCGGCGGCACGCCCTGTGTGGCGGCGCACAGCACGACGCGAGCGCTGTACGCCTCGTACAGCGGACCGCTCTACCAGGTCCGGCGTGCCTCGGACAACACCACCCGGAACATCGGCGTCCTGAGCGCGGGCGGGTACGCGGACGCCGCCGCCCAGGACGCGTTCTGTTCGGGGACGACCTGCCTCATCACGGTCATCTACGACCAGTCCGGCCGCGGCAACCACCTCACCCAGGCGCCCGGGGGCGGCGCCGCGGGCGGCCCCGACAACCTCGCGAACGCGACCGCCGCACCCACCACGGTGGGAGGTCACAAGGCCTACGGCGTTTTCGTGGCGCCCGGCACGGGCTACCGCAACAACCACACCAACGGCATCGCGACCGGGGACAGCCCCGAAGGCATGTACGCGATCCTCGACGGCACGCACTACAACGGCGGCTGCTGCTTCGACTACGGCAACGCCGAGACGGACAGCAACGACGACGGCAACGGCACCATGGAGGCCATCTACTTCGGCAACATCCGGGTCTGGGGCTACGGTTCGGGCAACGGTCCGTGGATCATGGCCGACCTGGAGAACGGCCTGTTCTCCGGGGTCAACCAGCACTACAACGCCAACGATCCGACCATCAGCCACCGGTACACGACCGCCATCATCAAGGGCGGGCCGAACCACTGGGCGATCCGTGGCGGCAACGCGCAGTCCGGCGGCCTGTCCACCTTCTACGACGGACCGCGTCCCAACGTCGCCGGTTACAACCCGATGCGGAAGCAGGGTGCCATCATCCTGGGCACCGGCGGTGACAACAGCAAGGGCGCCCAAGGCACCTTCTACGAGGGCGTGATGACCTCCGGCTACCCGTCGGACGCCACCGAGAACGCGGTGCAGGCCAACATCACCGCGGCCGGATACGGCAACTCCTCCGGCGGGACGAGCACCGGCGCGCTGCACGCGGTGGGCGCGGGCAAGTGCCTGGACGTGCCCAACTCCTCCACCACGGCCGGCACACAGCTGCAGATCTGGGACTGCAGCGGCGGTGCCAACCAGACCTGGACCCGCACGGCCGCCGACCAGCTGACCGTCTACAGCGGCAGCAGCCAGATGTGCCTGGACGCCTACGACAACCAGACCTCCGCCGGTACCAAGGTGGAGACCTGGCCGTGCAACGGCGGCGCCAATCAGCAGTGGCGGCTGAACGCCGACGGCACCGTCACCGGCACCCAGTCCGGACTCTGCCTCGACGTCACCGGCGCCGCCACGGCCAACGGGGCACCGGCCGAACTGTGGCCGTGCAACGGCGGATCCAACCAGAAGTGGAGCCTCAACTGATCTGAAGGCCGCGGCCCGTCGTCGGCCACCGCAGGCCACGGGCCGCCCGCCACCGGATGCGGGCTTCCGCGTGCCGGCCCCCGGCGGTCGGACGGGCTCCCGGCAACTCACGGCGCTGCCGGGCGGCTCCCCGGCCGCCGGTACACCCGACATCGTGCGGCAGGCCCCGATCGGGAACGCTCGGCAGCGCGCGCCCATGGCCCCGCGGAACACCGTCGGCACCCGAGCAGGACTTCACCCGCGCCGACCGGCTCGCGGGCTCGTTCACCCCCACCCACTGTCCCGTACCAGTGAGGAACGCTGATGAAGAAGTACTTGGCGCCCTTGGCCGCGGCGCTGGCGGCCGCCCTCGGCATGGCCTGTGCACCGCCCGCGGCAGCCGCCACCGGCACCGGGGCGCCGCCCCCCGCCGTGCGGGCCGCCGCCGCGCCCGCCCCCTTGCGGCTGATGCCGTTGGGCGACTCGATCACCTGGGGCGTCGGCAGTTCGTCGGGGAACGGCTACCGGGCCTTCCTGTGGAACCAGCTGTCGGCCGAGGGACACGCCCTGGACTTCGTCGGCTCGGGTCGCAACGGCACCATGTCCGACCCGGACAACGAAGGCCACTCCGGCTGGTGGATCGACCAGATAGCCGGCATCGCAGACTCCGTGCTGGCCAGATACCGGCCGAACGTGGTCACCCTGGAGATCGGCACCAACGATCTGAACGGCGGCTCTCCGGCTGCGACCGCCGCCGACCGGCTCCGCGCGCTCATCGACCGGATCACCCAGGACGCCCCCGACGCCACCGTCCTCGTCGGCACCGTGATCATCTCCACCAGCGGCACCGAGGAGGCCAACCGGCCCGCGTACAACGCCAAGCTCCCCGGGATCGTCCAGGCCGAGCAGGCCGCCGGCAAACACGTACGCCTGGTGGACATGAGCGCGCTGACCACCGCGGACCTGTCCGACCCCTTCCACCCCAACGACGAGGGCTACCGCAAGATGGCGGAGGCCTTCAACGCCGGGATCCAGGCCGCGGATGCGGCAGGCTGGATCAAGCCGCCGGTTCCCGTCGGCGGACTGGTGCGCTCCGGAATCGCGGGGAAGTGCCTGGACGTCAACGGCGGCAGCAGTGCCAACGGGACCGCCGCGCAGATCTGGTCCTGCAACGGCGCTGACGCTCAGCTCTGGTCCGCGCGCTCCGACGGCACCTTGCGGGCGCTCGGGAAGTGCCTCGACGCCACGGGCGCCGGTACCGCCAACGGCACCAAGATCGAGATATGGGACTGCAACGGCGGCAGCAACCAGCAGTGGCAGGCGTACAACGGCGGTTACCGCAACCCGGCCTCCGGCCGCTGTCTCGACGACCCCGGCGCATCCGCCGCCGACGGTACGCAACTGGTCCTGTGGGACTGCATCGGCGGCGCCAACCAGCAGTGGACCACCCTGCCGGTCTCCTGAGCCCGTGACACCCGGCTCCACCGCGGCATGTCTCGCGCCGGTGTCCCACCCCCCACACAAGGAGAGTGATCCTTCATGTCCTGGCTCGACGAGGAGCCCCGTCTCCGCAAGCTCATGGCCTCGACCGCCGGTCTGACGGCCGGTACGGTACTGGCCCTGGCCGCGACGGCGGCACCCGCCGCACATGCGGCCTCCGGCACGCTGGGCTCGGCAGCCGCCGGCAGCGGCCGCTACTTCGGCACGGCCGTGGCCGCCGGAAGGCTCGGTGACCCGGCGTACTCCGCGATTCTCGACCGGGAGTTCAACATGATCACCCCGGAGAACGAGATGAAGTG